>JAYOYG010000077.1:2627-10688 GCA_038153445.1 Pseudomonadales bacterium | reverse complement strand
CCCATCGTGGTGGCCAGCCAGATCGTCATGGGCCTGCAAACCATTCCCTCGCGGCAGCTTGATGCGACCCTCACCCCCTCCATCGTGACCGTGGGCGCGATTCACGGCGGCCTTCGTAGCAACATCATTCCCGACTCCGTGGAGATGATCGGCACGCTGCGCACCTTCGACGCGGACACCCGGGTTGATATCCACGAGCGGCTCACGCGCACGGCCCAAAGCATCGCGGAGAGCGCCGGCGCCACCGCCGACGTCAAAATCAACTTGGGTTATCCCGTGACCCGCAACGACAACGACCTCACGGCGCAGATGGTGCCCACCCTGGCCCGGGTGGCGGGAGAGAACTACTTCGAAAGCCCGCGGAACACGGGGGCGGAGGACTTCTCCTACTTTGCCGAGGCCGTGCCGGGGATGTTCTTCTTCCTGGGCGTCGCCCCGGAGGATCCGGCACTGGTGGCTCCGAATCACTCGCCGAAGTTCTATGCCGACGAGCGGGCCCTGCCCGTGGGGGTGACGGCCATGACGGCTCTGGTGCTCGATTACCTCGAGGCGGCGCGCTAGCCGCCGTAGACGATGCCCGATTGGCTGGCCGTGCCGAGCAGCAGGCCATCCCGGGAGAAGAGGTGCATGCGTCCGTGCATCACGCCGGACGCAATGCCAAAGACCTGCATATCGCAGAGCACCCAATCCGTGGGCTGAACGCGTATCAAGCGCAGGGTGTTATCGAGGCTCAAGGTTTCCACCGGTAAATCCAGGGCGGCGGTCACGGCCGCAGGGATATAATCGGCGATGACGGCGAGCAGCCCCGCCGTAAGCGGTTCCCCTTCCCGGCTGCGAATCCACATGCGAGCGCGCCCCTCGTCCTCCCCGGGGAGGCGCTCGATGGGGCGAATCTCAAAGCGGTTGTGCAGGTCCGCGTCTTCCTCGTAAGCCAGGGGCACCCCTTCCGCTTCCCGGGGCGACGGCACCACGGGGATCTCGGCGAACTGCCGGGGGCTGAACTCATCCCGGGCGCCGAGGGCCGCGTTCACCGTGAGGATCTCCCGGCCGCCGACGTGGCCCATGACCCGCGCCTGGGTCACGGTGTTGCCTTCCACCACCGGGTCGACGTCGATGTCGAGGGTGCTGTTCGGTTCCGCGTAGGCAAGGTACTGCGCCGTAGCCCAGATGAGAGGCCGCCCCGTGGCCGTTTCGAGCGCCGTCACGGCGGCCCCAAGGCCTACCCCACCGAAGAGAAAGGACCGGGGGGCCGTGCCGATGCACAAGGCCCGGGTGACGGGCAGGATCCACCGCAGGGGATTGTGGGTTTCCTGCGGGGCGTAGAAGGGGCGCGAGTCCACGGCCGGTCCTTAGGGGCAGCGAATTTCTCCTAAGGGTACCATCGAGGCTGCCCTAGCGACGAATGAGCGTCAGCAGTTCGTCGGTTTTTTCCTGCATGAGCGCCGCGTCCCCCCGGGTTTCCAGGTTCAAGCGGATCACCGGTTCCGTGTTCGACTTCCGAAGATTGAAACGCCAGGTGTCGAACTCCAGGGAAAGGCCATCGAGGGTGCTTTCGGCAATCGCGTCCGGCGCATAGCGCGCCCGCACCCGGGCCATGGTTTCGTCGGCGTCGGCAACGCTGGAGTTGATCTCCCCCGGGGAGGGATAGCGGGCCATACGTTCCTTCACCAGCGCCGCCAGGGTAGTTTGCTTGCGCGCCAATAGGTCGAGCACCGTCAGCCAGGGGATCATCCCCGAATCGCAGTAGGCGAAGCTCTTGAAATAGTGGTGCGCGCTCATCTCTCCGCCGTAGATGGCGTCTTTCTGGCGCATGGTTTCCTTGATGAAGGCGTGGCCGGACTGGGAGGGCAGGGCCTCGCCGCCAAGGCTGGCCACGAGCTCTTCCGTGTTCCAGGTGAGGCGCGGGTCGTAAACGATCCGGGCCCCTGGGTTCTGCTGGAGGAAGGCTTCGGCCAGCATGCCCACCACGTAGTAGCCCTCGATGAAGGTGCCCTCGTGATCCCAGAAGAAGCAGCGGTCGAAATCGCCGTCGAAGGCCACGCCAAAGTCCGCGCCGGCTTCCCGCACGGCGCGCCCCGTCACCGGCTGCTGGTCGTGAAGGAGAGGGTTGGGAATGCCGTTGGGGAAGGTGCCATCGGGGGTGTTAAACATTTTCTCGAAGCGTAGAGCGCTACCGGCGCGCTGGAAGGCCGCCTCGAGCCGATCCACCGTAGGGCCTGCGGCGCCGTTGCCCGCGTTCAAAAGCAGGGTGCCTGCGGGGAGCTTGCTCGGATCCACGTAGCTCATGAGGTGTTCGATGTAGGGCGCGCTGTGATCGAGGCTTCTCAGCGTGCCCTGGTGGGCGCCAGCGCCCACCCCCGCTTCCGCCAGAGCCCGAATATCCTGGAGCCCCGTGGCCCCAGAGATGGGCCGGCTGTCCTTCCGCACCAGCTTCATGCCGTTGTAGTTGATGGGGTTGTGGCTGGCCGTGACCATGCAGCCCCCATCGACCCCCAGGGCGCTGGTGGCGAAGTAGACTTCCTCCGTGCCACAGAGGCCGATGTCGATGACCTCGGCGCCGAGGGCTTGGCAGCCCCGGGCAAAGGCGGCTTTCAGTTCCGGCGTCGAAAGGCGAATATCCCCGCCCACGACGACGGACTTCGCCCCAAGGTACTGGGTAAAGGCCCGGCCGACCCCTTCGGCGAAGTCGGGGGTGAGCTGCGTTTCGAGCTCGCCGCGGATGTCGTAGGCTTTAAAGCTGTCGTAAGGATTCATCACCATTCCTTTGGCCGTTGCTGCGCGCATTGTGAAGCGCCGGCGAGCCGGGTCAAGGCATAAGGGGAGAAAAGGGCTATGGCCTGGACCGGTCGCTTGCTTGGCCTTGGGGGGCTCCTGCCCTTCCTCGCCGCTGCCCTCGGGGCCTGGCTCACGGGAGATGGGCGCTGGGCCTTTGCGGGGCTGCTCTACGGCGCCATCATTTTGTCCTTCCTGGGAGGCATACAGTGGGGCCTCGTGCTCGGCGAAGGGGCCGAAGCCCCCCGGGGTGCGGCCCGGCTGAGCTTCAGCGTGGCGCCCTCGCTCATTGCTTGGGCCGCCCTGTTTACGGGGCCGCTGCTCGGGCCGCTCATTCTCGCTGCGGGGGTGCTGCTCGCCTGGCTCTTTGAGCAGCAACCCTGGCTCCGGGAGCGGCTGCCGGCCTGGTACGGGCAGCTTCGGCATCTGCTGACCGCGGGGGTGGTGCTCACCATGGTGGCGCTTTTCGCGTTTTCGGCGCAGGCGCGCTTCTAAAATAACGGGTGGCTGCACGCCACGGGGGGAGGGAACGGCATGGCCGAGGAATCGGGGCAGGGTCTGGGCAATGGCGCTTCGGCGCTCATGAGCACGCTGGCCGGGGCAGGGGTGGATCACGTGTTCGCCAACCCCGGCACCTCGGAGATGCACCTGGTGCAGGCTCTGGAGGGGGAGACGCGGATCCATCCCGTGCTCACCCTCTTTGAGGGCGTGGCCAGCGGCGCCGCCGATGGCTTTGGGCGCATGGCGGGCCGGCCCGCGGCCACCCTGCTGCACCTGGGGGCAGGGCTGGGGCACGCCACGGCGAACCTTCATAACGCTCGCCGCGCCGGCACCCCCCTGATTAATTTGGTGGGGGATCACGCCCGCCATCACCGGCCCTTCGATGCGCCCCTGGACGCGGATATCGAAGGCATTGCCCGGCCCTTTTCTTCCTGGGTACGCACGGCCCGGAGCGCCCATGGCCTGGCCCAGGACGGCGCCGAAGCCGTGGCGGCGGCGTCTACGGCCCACCCCGGATCCCTGGGGAGCATCGCCACCCTGGCCATTCCCGTGGACTGCGCCTGGGGGGCGGCGCCCGGACCCCGGGCCCCCGTGGCCATTCCTGCGCGGGCCCAGGTGCCGGAGGCCGCCATCGCCGCGGCGGCGTCGGCCCTCCGGAGCGGCGCCCTGCTGCTGCTCGATGGAGATGCGCTCACCGCCGAGGGGCAGCGCTGGGCCGCGGCGCTGGCGCAGAAAACCGGCGCGGCCGTGTCTGCCACCACCTTCCCGGCCCGGGTCGAGCAGGGGCCTCAGCTGCCCCCGCTAGCGCGCCTGCCCTATTTCCCGGAGGACGTGCAGCGGGCGCTTGCCGGCGTGCATACGATCCTTCGCGTGGGCGCCGAGGCCCCCGTGAGCTTTTTTGCCTACGAGGGCGTGCCCAGCGATCTCACCCCCGAGGGGGCCCAGGTGCTGACCCTCGCGGAGCGCCATGAAGATGTGCTGGATGCGCTGGCGCGCCTGGGGGCCGCCCTGGACGTCACCCTGGCGGACGCGCCGGCCCAGGGGCAACGGCGCCCCGAGGTGCCCACGGGCGCCCTGGGGGCCCGCCAGGTGGGGGCGACCTTAGCGGCCCTGCTGCCCGAGGACGCCATCGTGACCGTGGATTCCGGAGGCGGTGGTGCCGCCGCCGTGCCCTGCGCGAGCGCGGCGCCCCACAGCTGGCTGAACCTCACCGGGGGGTCCATCGGCATGGGTGGGCCGTTGGCCACGGGGGCGGCGCTGGCCTGCCCGGGCCGGCCCGTCTTTGCGCTCCTCGGGGATGGGGGAGCGCTCTATTCCCTGCAGGCGCTCTGGACTCAGGCTCGGGAATCGCTCCCGGTGATCACGCTGATCTACAACAATCGGCGCTACAACATCCTGGATCACGAGTACCGGCGTCTGGGCATCAACGAGGTGGGACCGCGGGCCGAAAGCCTCTTCGACCTGTCCCGCCCGGACGTCGACTTCCTTGCGCTGGCTAAGGGCTTCGGCGTGCCCGCGGTGCGCGTGAGCGAGGGGCCGGCTCTGGCCGAGGCCATCGGTCGCGCCCTGGCTGCCGGCGGTCCTCAGCTGATTGAGGTCATGCTGTAGGGGAGGCCGCCTCCTTGGTGATTTCCACCCGCAGCCCCGGGGCGGCCCGGGGATGCTGGCTAGTCATCACCGCATCCCCCGGCGATAGCCCCGGCACCTGCACTACGAGCTCATCCAGGCCCCCGGCGCCGGGCCCATCGCCGAGGATCTGCGCCGGTAGGGCTTCGAGCTGACCGTCCACCACGCGATAAATGCGGCGCTGTTCAAAGACGGCGGTGGCGGGGAGCACCACGCTGTTGGGCACGGCGGGCAGGGCGAGGTCGAGGCGAAGGTTCTGCCCCTCGGCCCCCGGGGGAATGGCGCTGGCAAAGCTGAAATAGGCGTCAAAGGCCGTCCCGTCGGCGCGCTGCTGGCCGGCGAGGCGCGTCAGGGTAAGCGTCAGAGGCTGGCCCCGGAGCTGCGCCGTGGCGCTAAGGTGCTGGCCCTGGGCCAGGGCCTCGCTCAGGGCCCGGTAGCGCGCCGAAGCCACCGTGGCGCGCACTTCCAGAGCGCTCTCATCGCTTAAGGTCAAAAGGGGCGCTCCGCCGGAAACCCGCTCCCCGAGGCCCACGGCTAGACTTTCCACCGGGCCTGGGAAGGGCGCCCGCACCACGTGGCTGTCCAGGTCCCGCTGGGCGAGGGCCTGCTGCGCCGCCGCGTCCGCCACCGCCGCGTCCAGTTCCGCTTGCTGGTGGGGGAGGCGGTCGAGGGTTTCCCGGTTCTGGCTGTGCCGTAGCCGCGCTTCCCGCAGCGCCGTTTCTACGCTGTCGCGCTCGCTGTCGCTGAGCATGCCCTGGCCATGAAGGTGCTGGGTTCGACTCCAGCGCCGCTCCGCCAGGGCCAGGAGCCCCGCTTCCTCCGCAGCCCGCTCCCGCAGGGCCCGGGCCGTGGTTTCGAGAAGGGCGCGCCGTGCCTTGGCCGCCTTCAGCGTGGCGTCGGCGCGGGCGAGGGTGAGCTGGGCTTCCCGGTCATCGAGGGTGATCAGCACCGCCCCTTTGCCTACCCGCTGCCCCGGTGCGACGTGTATGGCCCGGATATCCGCCGTCACCTGTGCCCGGAGCGTACTGTGCTGGCGCGTTTCCACGGCCCCATAGAGGCGCAGGTGCGGGGCGTGGGTGCCCGGGGTTGCCTCGGTCCCGGAGATCGCGAGGGGCGGGGGCGGCTCGGGACTTTTGCTGGGCTCCGGGGCACTCAGGGTGAGGGCGCCGAGGGCCAGCGCGGCAAGCCCCAAAAGGGTCAGGGCCGGGGTCGCGCCCTTGAGCCAGGCAGGGACGGTCATAGCGAGGGTTCCTTTGCTTGGGAGAAACGAAGTTGGGCGGCGTGGCGCAGCCCTTGAAGTCGCTCGCGTAGCCGGGCCAGCACGAGCACGAAGGCCGGCACCACGAGCAGCACCAGCAGGGTGGCGAAGGTGAGGCCAAAGCAGAGCGTCACCGCAATGGGGGCGAAGAACACCGCTCCGATGCTCGAGGGCTCGAACATGAGCGGTGCGAGCCCTGCCACCGTCGTGAGGGTAGTCAGGAGGATCGCGCGAAGGCGTGCCTGGGCCGCGTGGCGTAGGGCCTCCGCGTGGGCCTCAAGGCTGGCCGTGCCGGCCTTCGGCAATTGGTCTTGATAAACCGAGAGCAGAACGATGGCGTCGTTCACCACCACCCCGGCCAGGGCGAAGAAGGCGAGGATGGACATGAGCCCAAAGTCGATGCCCAGGGCCCAGTGGCCCACGAGGGCGCCGGTGAGGCCGAAGGGAATAGCGGCCAGGATCGCCAGGGGCAGGGACCAGCGCGCGAAGAGCCATACGAGCACGAGGTAGATAAAGCCCACGGCCAGGAAGGCGCCGAGGCTCAGGGTTTCCAGGAAAAGGGCGTCGTCCTCGGACTTCCCCGCAAGCTCGCTGCGAAGATCGAAGCGCTGCTTGATCTCCGGGAGCGCGCTGGCCTCCACGGCCTTTTGCACCGCGAGGCTGGTGGTGATCTCCCGGTCCACCCAGGCGTTGACCCGCACCGCAAGCACGCCTCCGGCATGGCGGATCTCATCCAGGCCCCGGCGTGGCTCAAGGGTGGCCACGGCCTCGAGGGGCACGAGGTCTCCGCTGGGCAAGCGCACGGGGTAGGCCCGCAGGCTTTGCAGCGCCTGCCGGTCCTCGGCGCTCAGGCGCACCCGCACCTCCAGTTCCTCCCGCCCAGCGTGATAGAGATGAACCCGGGCCCCGGCGTAGGCGGCCCGAAGCTGGCGGCCGAGGGCCTCTGGGGTGAGGCCTGCGCTCCGCCCCTCGGGGGTCAGCTGATAAATCCACTGCTCCTGGCCCCAGGGCAAATCGTCGCTGACGTGCACGACGCCATCGTAGGCGCGGAGCGCTTCCGTGAGGGCCAGAGCCCCAGCCTTCAGGGCGCTTTGATCTTCCCCCATCAGCCGGAAAGTGAGGTCCGCCCGGCCGCCCCCGGCGCCCCCCTCGGCGCGGATGGCCAGATGCTCCACCCCCGGGGGATGGCCTGCTCGATCCCGCCAGGCGCTCGCGAACTGCTCGGGGCTGATGGTACGTGCCCGCTCCCCGGCAAATTCCGCGACGATGCCGGCGTAGCGATCCCCTCGTTCCCGCCGATCGTCGATGACCGCGTAGCGCTCCCGGGAGAGCCAGCCCTTGATGTTTTCCGGTCCCAGCTCTGCGGTGGTATCCGCGAGGGCGTCTTCCAG
Source organism: Pseudomonadales bacterium (assembly GCA_038153445.1). GTDB lineage: Bacteria > Pseudomonadota > Gammaproteobacteria > Pseudomonadales > Azotimanducaceae > Salivita. The sequence continues at coordinate 3,140 of JAYOYG010000077.1, read as the reverse complement.
CTGATCCAACGCAGCCAGGCGCTGAGCGGGGGTCGCATCGGGAGCGTAGCGAAGATTGGCTTCCACGGAGGGTAGATCGATGCCCGTGACCAGATTGACTCGCAGATGGCCCGTGGCCACGAGGGCCAGGGCAAGGGCAAAGGCCAGCACCGCGGCGAAGACGGTGGTACCTGGGCGCTGGAGGGTGACCTCAAGCGCCGGGGTGAGGGCGCGGGTTCGGAAGGCTTCCAACGCCCCCTGGCAGGCCCGGCGGAGCCGTCCCGGAGGACGTTGGTGGTCCGCCGCAAGGCTTGAACTGAGGTGCCGAGGCAGAATGAAGAAGCACTCCAAAAGCGACGCGATGATGACGCAAAGGAGGACCTTGGGCAGGGTCAGGATGATTTCCCCCAGGGGCCCGGCAAACAGCAGCAGGGGAGCGAAGGCCGCAAGCGTGGTGAGGGACGCGGTCAGCAGGGGGAGGGCCATGGCCCGGGCCGCCTCCCGCCCCGCGGCCTGGGCGCTCGCCCCCTTCTG
>JAYOYG010000077.1:0-2527 GCA_038153445.1 Pseudomonadales bacterium | reverse complement strand
TCGATGGCCGGGGCGCCCTGGCGGCGCACGGTGATCTGATCTTCCTTCGGTTCCAGGCGAACGGTGGCCCATTCCCCCAGGGGCAGGAGCGTTTCCCCGAGGCGCAGGGTTAGGGCCTCGTAGGCGCCGGGCCCCCGGGTTTGATCGAGCCCCCGGAGTGCCCGCCGCGTGCCATCGGTGCCGAGGCGCCCCGCAGGCTGCTCCCTCGCTTGCTCCGTCAGGGTCAGGGCCAGGCGCTCGAGGCTCAGGCCCTGGGCCGTGAGAAAGGTGCTGGGCACTTCGATGTTGAGGGCCTGCTCGGGCAGGCCATTCATGACCACCTGGTCGATGCCGGCTTCGAGGAGCTCGGCTTCCAGGCGTCGGGCGAGGGGGATGAGGTCCTCGAGGCGATCGCCCCCGGTGATCAGGAGGGAGGCAATGAGCTCGTCATCGGTGATGCGGGAGACCGTGGGTCGCTCCGCGTCCCGAGGCAGCTCCCGAAGGCTCGCCACCCGCTGCTTCACCGTGTCGAGGGCCAGCACCATGTCCGTGTCTGGGAAGAACTCGAGGGAGAGCACGGCTTGTCCGGGACGGCTTCGGGCATGAATCTCGTCCAGCCCGGGCACGCCGAGGAGGGCCTGTTCCAGGGGCGTGGCGACGGCCTCGGCGACGTCCTCCGCTGCCGCCCCGGGCCACTGGACTTCCACCCATACCCCGGGAATAGTGGCGCTCGGATCGAGGGCCGTGGGCACCTGTCGCGCAGCGAAGAGTCCCAGGGCCAGCATCATGACCACCAGCAGATTGGCCGCGAGGCGGTGGGAGTGAAAGCGATCGATCCAGCCCATGAGTGTCCTTGGCAGTGGCAGCGTGCGTGACCCCTGCCTATCAGGATCCGTGCCAAGGCGTTGATCACGGTTTTTCAGGGACTTAGGGCCGGCCCCGGGCGTTTTCCGCTGCGGCGGTGGCGAAATTGACACGCGCCTTGGCGAGATTCGCTCCAGGCGGCAAAGAGAGGTGAGCATGGCTCGGGAAGTCTTTACCCCGATGCGCCTGTCCGACGATGGCCGTGGTATCGCGCAGGTCGACGGGAAGGTGGTTTTCGTGCGAGGCGCCCTCTCCGGAGAGACGGTGGAGGCGGAGCGTGTGGCCGTGCACCGGCGCTTCGATGAGGCCGAGCTCCTCTCCGTGCGCGAGGCAGCGTCGGAGCGGGTGACGCCCCCCTGTGCTCACTATGGCGAGTGTGGTGGCTGTGATCTGCAACATCTTGAGCTCGACGCCCAACGCGTCCACAAGGTGGCGGTGCTTAGGGAGGCGCTGCGCCGCGCGAAGGCCAAGGCCCCAGCGGAGCTTGAGGCCCCGGATCCTAGCCTTCCCGGCTTGGCCTATCGGCGACGTGCGCGCTTCTCCGTGCACTGGGGGCGCGGCGGGCGCTTAACGCTGGGCTTTCGCGAGGCTAGGGGCCATCGCATCGTGGGCCTTCGCCAGTGTCCGATCTTGGTTCCGGCCCTCACCGAGGTGCCGGGACAGCTTCAGGATGCGCTTGAAGGGCTGACCCTCGGCCCCTGGCTGACCCATGTGGATGCGGTGGCGGACGAGGCGGGCATGGGCGGCTGGTGCCGCCTGGCCTTTCGGGGGCGCCGGGGAGAACCGGTTCCGCTGCTGGAGGCGGAGGACCGGGACCGGCTCGAGGGCCTCGCCCAGTTCCTAGGTCGCCCCGTGCTTGCTGATCTAGACGGCGCGCTCGAATCCTTTGGCGGTGCCGCCCCGGAGTTCCGGGAGGGCGGCGTCACCTATGCCCCCGGGGCCTTTCTCCAGGCCAATGGCGCGGTAAACGTCGCCCTTCGAGCCGCGGTGCTTACCGCCGTGGGCGCGCCGACGGGGGCGCCGGTGCTCGATGCTTTCGCGGGGGCAGGCAACTTTGCCTGGGCCCTCGCTGAGGCCGGGCATGAGGTGCTTGCGGTGGAGGGGGACGGGCGTGCGCTCCAGGGGCTGAAGCAGCGGGCCGAGGCAGCGGGACTGAATCTGAAGGCCCAGCCCCTGGATCTCTTCTCGGAGCTGCCCTTAAAGCTCGGGCAGTTCGAAACCGTGGTACTCGATCCGCCCCGGGCCGGGGCGGACCACCTTTGCAAGGGCCTTGCGGCCCTGCGTAAGGGTCGGCGCCCGAAGCGCATCGTTTACGTCTCCTGCGCGCCGTCCACCCTGGCGCGGGATGCGGCAACGCTTTCGGGGGCGGGCTACGCCCTGCGCAAGGCGGCGGTGTTCGACATGTTCCCGCAAACGCACCACGTGGAATGCCTCGCGATGTTCGAGGGCTAGGGCGCCCCTAGAGCCAGCCGCGCAGCCGGTAAACGAGCAGGCCGAGCCCTTCCTTCAGCATCCGCGAAGTAGTGGCCAAGGCGTCGTGGCTCGGCAGCCAGCGCAGCACCGGATCCATCCCTGAGTAATCTTCGAAGTCCGTGGCAGCGGGGATCACCGTAAAGCCCACGGCCTCAAAGCACCCCTGGGCCCGGCGCATGTGGCTGGCGGAGGTGACGAGGAGGATGCGCTG
>JAYOYG010000076.1:2218-10823 GCA_038153445.1 Pseudomonadales bacterium | reverse complement strand
AGCTTTTTCACGCTGGCGGGAACCAGCGGCGCCCGCAGCTCCCCGGCAATGGTTTCCTTCGGAACACCAATTAGCATCAGTTTTTACCCCTACAGACACGAAGGAGGCGCCACGCTGGGCGCCTTGACGTTATCTTGCTTAATCTTGAAATCGACCTACGCGAACCCGGGACTGCCAGGCGGTCCCGGCGGCGATGACGGACTTTGCGATGGCGCGTCCGTGAACACAACCTGTACAAAGCCTCGCGAGGGTATGAGATCGCCCCGGGGAATACAACTGCTGTACAACTCCTCACCAGGGTGCTTCGGAGCGCCCCTTGCGGGGGCCCTGGCGCCTCGGGAGAATCCAAAGCTTAAGAAAGGGGGAGCGCACCGCAATGTCATCATTATCGCCCAGCGTAAGCCGCCGGGCCTTTGCCCTAGGCGTGAGCTTTGCCGTGCTCTTCACCGCCCTAGCCACGGCCAGCCTTCTGCCCGGCGCCAAAACCTCCGGGCAAAGCGCTGCCAAGGCCGGGGCCCGAGAAAGCCTTCGCTGGCGCCTCCCCGTGGCCTTTGGCACCCAGCTTCCGGCCCTCGGCGACAACATTCTTACCGTGCGCGACGCCCTAGCTGAGGGCAGCGCCGGGGCCCTGTCCCTTGAGGTATTTGAGCCGGGGGAGATCGTCTCCGCCTTTGCCATCACGGAGGCCGTGCGTCTGGATAAGGTGCCCGCGGGCTATACCTGGCTGGGCTATGACCAAGGTCGCACCCCCGCCGCCCCCCTCTTCGGCGCCGTACCCTTTGGCCTGTCCCCTTGGGCCTACCTGGCCTGGTGGTACGAAGGGGAAGGGGAACGGCTAGCCCAGGAGATCTATCACGACCAAGGTCTTCACCCCATCCTTTGCGGCCTGATCGGGCCAGAAACGGCCGGGTGGTTTCGCAAACCCATCGACACCGCCGAAGACCTTAAGGGCCTCAAGATTCGCTTTGCAGGGCTCGGGGGCAAAACCCTCCAGGCCCTCGGCGCCTCCGTCACCATGATTCCCGGCAGCGATCTGTTCCAGGCGCTGGAGAAGGGCGCCATTGATGCGACGGAGTATTCCCTACCGGTGGTAGACGACAAGCTGGGCTTTCCCCGGGTGGCTCCCATCAATTACTTCCCGGGCTGGCACCAACCCTTTACGGCATTCCACCTGGTGGTGAATCTTCAGCGCTGGAACGGCCTCGCGCCGGCGACGCAAAGCGCCCTGGAAACGGCCTGCACCGCCGGGGTGACTCGAAACCTGGCGCGCTCCGAGGGGCTTCAGGGCGCCGTGCTCGAGCGCTTCCAAAGGGAGGGGGTGGATACGCGGGTCCTCGACCCGGCCCTGCTGGACACGCTGCGCACCGCGGCCCAGGCCGTGCTCGAAGAGGAGGCCGCCGCAGATCCCACCTTCGCCCGGGTCTACGCCGATCAGCAGCGCTTTGCGGAGCGCTACGCGGTCTGGGATGCGCTGGCCTACCCCCGTAGCGCGGCGCCGTGAGCGCCCTCCCCCACACCCGCCTGTCCCAGGCCGTAGACGGCTTTTTACAGCGCCTGGGGCGCGCCGCGGCCTGGCTCTGGCTTGCCCTTTTGGCGGTCATCGTGCTGAACGTGACCCTCCGCTACGCCTTTGGGCAGGGCCGGGTGGAGCTTGAGGAACTGCAATGGCACCTCTACGCCCTGGGCTTTCTTCTAGCGCTCTCCGTGGGCCTGACCCTCGATGACCACGTGCGCGTCGACGTGCTGCAGGCTCGCCTGCCCCTTCGCCAGCGATGCTGGATCGAGCTCTACGGAACCCTAGGGCTTTTGCTGCCCTTCTTGCTGCTCGTGCTCTTCTACTCCGGGCCCTTTCTGGCGGAATCCTGGCGCACGGGAGAGATTTCCCAGGCCCCCGGCGGCCTTCCCTTCCGGTGGTTGATTAAGGGGGCTCTCCCCCTGGGCTTCGCCCTGCTTCTGCTGGCCGCTCTGGCGCGCCTCAGCCGCTGCTGCGCGCTGCTCTTTGCCTGGCCCCGGGCCCTGCCCGAGGCGCGCCCGGAGGAGCCTTCGTGAGCGCCGCCGAGGGCCTCGCGGTTCTGATGTTTCTGGCCTTTATGGGGCTGCTTTTCACGGGCTTCCCCGTGGCCTGGGTGCTCGGCGGACTCGCCGTGCTGTTCACGGCCTTGGCCATCACCCTCGAGCGCTTCGGCGTGATCGAGGCAGGGGTCGACTGGGCCTACGCCTCCATGACCGTGGAGCGCAGCTGGGATGTCATGACCAATTGGGTGCTGGTGGCCCTGCCCATGTTTATCTTTATGGGTCTCATGCTGGATCGCTCGGGCATGGCACAGCGGCTCATGGACAACCTGGTGAAGCTCTTTGGGGCTCGCCGTGGGGGCCTGGCCCTCACCGTAGCCCTCATCGGACTCCTGCTGGCGGCCTCCACCGGCATCATCGGCGCCAGCGTGGTGCTTTTGGCCTTGCTCGGCCTCCCCGCCATGCTCGCCCAGCGCTACCGTCCTGATTTTGCCGCCGGAACCATCGCTGCCGTAGGCACCCTAGGCATTCTCATTCCCCCAAGCATCATGCTGGTGCTCATGGCCGATCGCCTCGCGATCAGCGCCGGAGACCTCTTCCTCGGGGCCTTGGTACCGGGGCTCATGCTTGCGGGCCTTTATATGGCCTACCTGCTACTCCGAGCGCACTTCGACCCTGAGGCCGCCCCGGCACCGGAGGACGCCTCGCCCCCAACCTTGGCTGTTTTCCTCGGTGTGGGGGCTGCCATTCTGCCGCCCCTGGGGCTGATCTTTGCGGTGCTGGGCAGCATTTTCTTCGGCATTGCCACGCCCACGGAAGCGGCGGGCGTGGGGGCCGCGGGGGCCCTCCTCCTCGCCGCCGCCTATGGGCGCCTGAGCGTCCCCGTGCTGAAAGACGTGCTGTGGGAAACCTCGCGCACCACGGCCTTCATCTTCGCCATTTTCCTGGGGGCGACGGCCTACTCCCTAGTGCTGCGAGGCCTCGGGGGGGATGCGCTGATCGATCGCACGCTGCTAGGCCTGCCCTTCGGCCCAGACGGCATTATCCTTACGATCTTGCTGGCGACCTTTATCCTCGGCTTCTTTCTCGACTGGATCGAGATCACCCTGATTGTCCTGCCCCTAGTGGCCCCCGTGGTGCAGACCCTAGGCTTTGATCTGGTGTGGTTTACCGTGCTCTTTGCGGTGTGCCTACAGACGTCCTTCCTGACCCCCCCGGTGGGCTTCGCCATCTTTTACCTGCGGGGCGTTGCGCCCCCGGAGGTCACCGTGGGGACCATCTATAAAGGCGTGGTGCCCTTCGTGCTGCTTCAGCTGCTGGGCCTGGCCCTCATCTACCGCTGGCCCGCCCTGGCCACCTGGCTACCGAGCCAGGCCTACGGCAGCTAGGCGCCGATCACCCCGTCCGCCAGGAGCGCCGCCACCTCGGCCTCGCTGCGCCCCAGGGCCCGCACCAGCTCGGCGCTATGCCCCCCATGATCGGGGCTCCTTAGCCCCGGCGCCGGGGGCTCCTCCCGGAACTTCAGGGGCGCGCCCAGGAACTCCTTGCCGGCCTTATCCTCGAGCACCATCTCCCGAGCAGCCAGCTGGGGCTCGTTTAGGGCCGTGCGCAGATCATTCACCGGGGCCCAGCACACGTCGAGGGGCGCCAGAAAACTTTCCCAGTGGGCCCGGGGCGCGGAGGCGAAGGTTTCCTCCAAGAACGCCACCACCGGGGCCTGCCCAGCCCCCGGGGTGCGGCAGAGCGGCACCAGGTCCGGGCGGTCCAGGGCGCCGAGAAGGGCCTCCACAAACTTCATCTCCACGCCTCCAAGGACTAGGTCAAGGCCATCCTGGCAGCGGTAGATGCGATAGAAGGCGTTGCCGCCCCAGATCCGCTCCTCCGCGGGCACGGGCGGGCGCTGCTCCGCGAAGGCCGCCCCCATGGAGTTCGGCATGCTGAAGAGAATGGAATCCATCATGGCGAGATCAAGGTAGTCCCCGCGCCCCGTTTGCTCCCGGCGATAGAGCGCCATGGCAATGCCGGCCACGGCGTAGGCCGCCGCCAACATGTCCCCGGCAGGCATGGCCGGCAGCACCGGCCGACCGTCCCGATCCACGTTGTTCGATAGAAGACCCACCAGCGCCTCCACCGCCAGATCGTGGGCCGGCCGCCCCACGAGGGGACCGGTCTGGCCGAAGGCCGAGATCGAGACGTAGACAATCCGGGGATTCACCGCAGCCACAGCGTCGTAGTCCACCCCCAGGCGCTTCACCACACCCGGACGGAAGGCCTCCACGATGACGTCGGCGGTCTGGGCCAGCTCCAGAAACAGAGCCCGCCCCCGGGGATCCTTCAAATTCAACGCAAGGCTCTTCTTTCCCCGGTGTGTGTTATCGAAGTAGACGGAGCGATCTCCCCGGCGCTGGCCGATGTGCCGGTTCGGCTCCCCCTCGCCGAGGCTTTCCACCTTAATCACCTCCGCGCCGTGATCCGCCAGCATGACGGTCGCCGTGGGGCCCGGGAGGAAGAGGGACAGGTCGAGAACCCGAATACCATCAAGCTTCATGAAAAAATCCTTAGGGCGTTGCGATCAGCGCGAGGGCCGCTTCGTGGAGGGCCGGGTTCGCGGCGGCGAGTACGGCGCCGCGAGGGCCCAGGGTGGGGGCGCCGTCCCAGCTGGTCACCACACCTCCGGCCCCGCGAATGATGGGCAGAAGGGGTTCGATATCCCAGGATGAAAGCCCCGATTCCAACACCAGATCGAGCTGGCCCTGGGCCAGCATGCCGTAGCCATAGCAATCCGTGCCGAAGCGGCAGTGGCGGGTGGCGCGGCGCAGGGCCTGGAAGACCGGCGCCTCCTCCGGGGGAAAGAGGTAGGGGTCGGTGGTCGCGAGGTGCGCTTCCGCCAGGGAAAGGCCCGTGCGCGTGCGCAGCGGTTGGCTGAGCGCCCCACGGCGATAGCCGGCCTGAGCCCCGTAACCCCACCAGAACTCTCCCGTAAAGGGCTGATGCATGACCCCAAGGACCGTTTGCCCCTCGTAGGCCAGGCCCAGCAGCACGCCCCAGTGCACCAGCCCCGTGATGAAGGCGCGGGTGCCATCGATGGGATCCATGATCCATTGATAGGGGCTGTCCGGGCGCTCGTCGTCCCCCTCCTCCCCGCGAAGACCATGATGGGGAAAGGCCTCCCGGAGCACCGCCCGAATCGCGCGCTCTGCGTCCTGGTCGCCCCGGGTGACGGGGTCGAAGCGCCCAGGGCCGGCCTTGTTCTCCACCGCCGGGGCCTGGCGAAAATAGGGCAAGGCGGCCTCCCCCGCCGCCTGAGCTGCGGCCAGGGCCACGCTTAAGGCGCGCTCCGCCCCCAGTGCTCCAAAGGCCGCTTCGGCCATGGCATCCGCTCCCCTGCCTAACGATGCGAGAAGCGCTAGTATGGCACGGCCCTTTCGTCACCACTCGCCCGGAGGCCCATCCATGAACCCAGCGCATCACGCCCTTGCCGACGCCCTTTGCGCCGCCCTTGAAAAGGGAGACGCGGATACGGTGCGCACGCTCTACGCGCCGGATATCAAAATTTGGCACAACTTCGATGGCCTCGAGCAGGACGCGGATACGAACCTTGCCTCCCTCGCCTGGATGACCAGCGTACTCCCGGAGCTTCGCTACGACGTTCACCGGCGGGAAGCCGCCGAAGATGGCTTCTGGCAGGCCCACACCATGCGCGGGAAAACCAAGGGCGGCACGGAGATCACCATGCCCGCTGCCATCCGCTTCACCGTGGTGGACGATCGCATCACGCGCATTGAGGAGTACCTCGACCCCGCCCCCCTCATGCGCGCCCTAAAGGCCGAAGGTTAGGACCATGACCGGAGGCCGGGGCGCTCCGCTGGTGCTCTTGGCAGCGCTGGCCGGGGCGATCGCTGGGTTTGGGGCGGGAAGCAGCCTGACCGTGCTGCCCCAACTCCTTCTAGCCCTGCTGGTGGCCGAAGCCTTCGCCGGCCTCGTGCTCCTGAGCACCTGGGGCCGGGGACAGCTAGGCCCTCACCGCTGGCTGACCGGCGCCGAAGGTCAGGGGCCCTGCGCCACGGCGTCCGGCGCCTTTCTCCACAGCGCCCCTCTGTTCGTTTTCGCCCTTCTGGCCGATGCCCCGAGCGCCGGGGCGGGACTCACGGTGGCTTGCGCCCTCGGCGCCCTCGCCCTAGCCCGCTTGCCGCTTGCGCTCCAGCAGCCCGGCGTCCTTATGCTTTGGTTCCTCCTCGCCATCACCGCCCAGGGGGCGCTGGGCACGCTGGCGCCTTTTTATGCGCCCCTAGTTTTTGCCAAGGTGCTCCTGGGCGCCCTACCGGAGGAGGCCCTAGCCTCGTGACCCTGCGCTGCCCTCGCTGGCTACTGTTCCTCGTGCTCAACGCCCTCGCTGGCGCCGCCTGGGCCGAGGGCCCAAAGGGCTTTGAAGGGCGCTGGCGTGTCCTCGAAGACAGTCAGAAGGCCGTCGAGAAAGCGCTCCGCGGCGCCCGGCGCGAACTCCGCCGGGGCCAAGGCCAGGCGGTGCTTCGCGATCTCCGGGTGCCGGAAGCCACCTTGGCCATCATGCTGGAGGACGGCGCCGTCCACTTTCGCTTTGACGACCGTCCCCGGCCGCCCCTCTACACCGACGGCCGCCCTTCCGTGATCGATAGCGAAAATCCCGTGCTGCGCTTTGCGGCTTGGGAGATGGACACGCTTTACGTCGAACGCACCAATAACTCGGGCACCCGGATCGAAGAGCAATGGCGCCTGATCACCCCGCCGCCGCCCCGGGAAGGCGCGGAGCCACCCCCCGGACCCTGGCTCGAGGCGCGCTTTCTCGTTCGCAACGCGCTCCTCGAAGAGCCCCTGGAACTTCGCTTGCTTGCCGAACCTGTCAAGGACTCCGCCGATGCACTTTGATGACCTCCCTCGGGTGACCCTGGGCCACCTCCCCACGCCCCTCGAGCCCCTTGCGAGCCTCCAATCCACCCCCACGGGGCCGCGGGTTTGGGTGAAGCGGGACGACTGCACGGGGCTGGCCTTTGGCGGCAACAAAACGCGAAAGCTGGAGTACCTCCTCGCGGACGCGGAGCAGCAGGGGGCGACGGCCATCGTCACCTTCGGCGCCCTGCAATCCAATCATGCCCGGCAAACCGCAGCCGCCTGCGCCCGCCGCGGCCTTGCCTGCGCACTGATTTTGCGGGATGCCGTGGGGCGCCGGGTGGACGACTACGAACGCAACGCCAACCTGCTCTACGACGATCTCTTCGGCGCAGCCGTCCACCGCGTGCCCGCCGACAGCACGCCCGAGGCCGTGCTGAAAACGGTCCTCGCCGAGCTAGCCCAGGCCGGCCACCGCCCCTACGTGGTGCCCACGGGGGGCAGTAGTGAGGTCGGCGCCCTCGGTTATGCGCGCTGCGCCCTGGAAATCGCCGCGGAATTCAAAGCTCGGGGCCTGTACCCCGGGACGGTCATCCACGCCACCTCTACCGGCGGGACCCAGGGGGGGCTTGTGGCTGGCTTCCGCTATGCCGGACTGGCCACCCGGGTGCTGGGGATCAATGTGTATAAGACCGACAGCGCGGCCATCGCGGCGGAGGTGAAAACCCTAGGCCAAGCGGTGCTGGATCGCCTCGATCCAACCCTTCGCTTAACCGATGACGATGTCGAAGTGGTGGACGGCTTTCTTGGGGACGGCTACGGGAAGCCCACCGCCGCCATGGTTCAGGCCCTGCGGCGCCTGGCCTCTCAGGAGGGGCTCCTCTTCGATCCGGTCTACAGCGGAAAGGCCCTTGCGGGCCTTCTGGCCCTCCTGGAAGCGGACCGGCTCTCCGACGATGTGGTGTTCATCCACACCGGCGGCGCGGCGGCCCTCCCCGTTTACGCCAGCGAGTTCCTTGGCCCCTAGGGGTTCGCCCCTTCCCTCCCCAGGGGTATGCTCGGGGTCGACCATCCTGGGGAGGATAAAACGATGAACCACACGCTTCGTAGCGGCGCCGCCGCCTTACTGCTAACCCTGGCCGGGCACGCTCTGGCCGCCGACGGCCCCCTGCCGCCCTCACCCTGGGGACCGGACGATACGCTGGGATCCCTCAATCGCCTGAGCCCGGAAAAGGTGCTCGAGGCCGCCAAGCTCAGTACCACGGGGAAAACCTACGCCCTCGGCGGCGTCACCGGGCGCAGCACCCCGGCCTACGCCCCGCGCACCTTCGACATTACCGTTCTTCAACCGGGGAACGGCACGGGCACCACCATGGGCGCGAACAAAGCCACGGGGAACGACGATTTGCTCCGAACCTGGATGGGCATCGGCAGCCAGATCGATGGCCTCGGCCACATGGGCAGCGAGCACGTGTACTACAACAACACCCCGGCGGAAGCCTTCGTCACGCCCAAGGGCCTCACGAAGTTCGGCACCCACGCCCTGCCACCCATGGTGACCCGGGGCGTGCTCCTCGATATGACCCGACACTTTAAGCAGGACCCCATCGCCCCGGGCACGCCCTTCAACCGCGCGGAGATCGACGCCGTGGCCAAGGCCCAGGGCATCACGCTCCGGGAGGGGGATGTGGTGCTCTTTCATACGGGTTGGGCCGCCATGGCCGAC
>JAYOYG010000076.1:0-2118 GCA_038153445.1 Pseudomonadales bacterium | reverse complement strand
GCCCCGGCCCGGGCCCCGACGCTCCACGAACTGCTCACCCACTGCTCTGGCTTCAGCTATGAATTCCTAAACGGCACGCTGCTCTCCGCGGTGCAGGCGGGGGCGGTGCCGAGTCTCTTCGCCGACCCCGTGGGGGGCCTCGAGGCGCCTTTGGTGTTCGAGCCCGGCAGCGCCTGGGGCTACGGCATCGGCATTGATATCGCGGGGCAAATCCTGGAAGCGGTCCTTGGGGAGGGCCTGGACGCCATTCTGGCCAAGCAGCTCTTCGAACCCCTGGGCATGACCCAAACCAGCTTCAACCCCGATGAGACAGGCATGGCCAAGGTCCACGTGGGTGAGGGCTCAGCCCTCCAGGGCCTGCCCCCAGCGCCCCAGCATCCGAGCGGAGGCGCGGGGCTCTTCAGCACCCTAGAGGACTACGGGCGCTTCCTCCGGGCGCTGCTCCGGGGCGGCGAGCTCGACGGCCAGCGCATCCTCAGCGAAGCCATGGTCGCGCGGCTTTCCGCGAATCAAATCGCGCCCCTGGCAGTGACCCCCATGACCAGCGTGCTCCCAGCCATGAGCCTGGATTCGGACATGGGATTCGGCTCCGAGGCCAGCTGGGGCTACGGCTTCCTGCGCCACGAGGGCCCCGGGGATCACGGCCGGCAGGCCGGGAGCCTCAGCTGGGCCGGGCTGTTCAATAGCTACTTCTGGCTCGATGGGGCCTCGGGCCTCGCCGGGGTGTGGGCCACCCAGCGCCTGCCCTTCTGCCACCCCGCGGCTATCGCGGGCCTCGGCGCCTTCGAACGCGCCGCCTACGGCCGCTAGCCGGAGTTTTCGTTCCGACCCGGACCCGTTAAGCTCTCTCTATTAATTGGGAGGGCTTAACGGGCCTTTTTTTGTCTACGGGCTAAACGAGGGAGACCTTGTCCATGAGTACCGCTACCAGCGCCGCTGGCGACGCTTTCCGCGAATCCGTTCGCAGCTGGGTGGAAGCCAACTTCCCCCCGGAACTCAAAGATCAACCCGCTTCCATGGAAGGCGCCGGCGACGGCGACCTGGCCCAGGCTCTGGAGCGCTGGCGCGACGCGCTCGCTGGCCAAGGCTGGGGCGCCCCCACCTGGCCCAAGGCCTACGGCGGCGCGGGCCTCACCCCCGCCGAAGCTCGAGTGATCTCCCAGGAAATCGGCCGCGCCGGGGGCTACAACCCCATCCCCCTCATGGCGGGCATGGGCGTGACCATGGTCGGCCCGACGCTCCTCGAATACGGCACCGATGAGCAGAAGGAAAAGCATCTGCCGGGCATCGCCAGCGGGAAAATCCGCTGGTGCCTGGGCCTTTCCGAGCCGAACGCCGGCTCGGACCTGGCTGGCCTGGCCACCAAGGCCGAGGACAAGGACGATCACTTCGCCCTAAACGGTCAGAAGATCTGGACCTCCGGGGCGGATATTTCCCAGTGGTGCGGCGCCCTGGTGCGCACCGAGCCCCAAGCACCGAAGCGCGACGGCCTGTCCTTCGTGCTCCTGCCCATGGATCAGCCCGGGGTGGAAACGCGCCCGATCAAGCTGATCTCCGGCGCCTCGCCCTTCTGCGAGACCTACTTCAACGACGCCCGGGCAGAGAAAAGCGATCTCCTTGGCCCCCTGAATAAGGGCTGGAGCGTGGTGAAGCGCCTGCTGCAGCACGAGCGGGCCAGCCAAACCAGCGCCCGGGGCCCCGGGGCCGGCGGCAAGAGCGAATCGCTCTACGCCATCGCCAAGCGCTACGCCGGGGAAACGGCGGACGGCAAGCTTGAGGACGCCGATCTTCGCGCTCGCCTGACGCGCCACCTCATGGACGCGGAAGCCCACCGCCTCACGGCAGAGCGTATTGCCGCGGAAGCGAAGGGCAACGTGGAAGTCAGCGCGGCGGCCTCGATCATGAAGAATTCCGCCACCAGCGTGTCCCAAACCCGCTCCGAGCTCATGATCGAGCTCATGGGTTACCGGGGTCTGGGCTGGGAAGGGGAAGCCTTCCGTCCTCAGGAGCTCGACACGGTGCGCGAGTGGCTCTGGGGCAAGGCGATCTCCATTTACGGCGGGTCCGCCGAAGTGCAGAACAACATCATTTCCAAGAACATTCTCGGCCTGCCCGAGA
>JAYOYG010000075.1:0-10968 GCA_038153445.1 Pseudomonadales bacterium | reverse complement strand
ATCACGCCATGTGGTTTCACCGGCCCTTCCGGGTGGACGATTGGCTGCTCCACGACCGGGACAGCCCCGCAGCTCGCGGGGGTCGGGGCTTTAACCGAGGGAGCTTCTTCGATCAAAGCGGACAGCTGGTGGCCTCCACGGCCCAGGAAAGTCTCATTCGCGTGCGTCGGGACCAGGAGTAGGCGGTGAACGACGCGCTCGGCGAGGCCGGCCTGTGGGAAAGTCGCTACCAAAGCGGGGAAGACCTCTTTGGGGCGAAACCGAACGCCTTCTTTCTGGAGGCGCTACAAGCCCGGCCCCCGGGCCGGCTTCTCTTGCCTGGGGAAGGGGAGGGGCGCAATGCCCTGGCGGCCCTGCGCCTGGGCTGGGAGGTCTGTGCTTTTGATCTTTCTCCTACGGCGCGGGATCGGGCGTGCGCCCGAGCCGAGGCCCTGGGAAAGACCTTAAGCTATGAACTGGGCGCTTTGCCCGCGCTGCCCGAGGCCATCTCCTTCTCCGAGCCCTTTGATTTGATCGCGGTGATCTTCGTCCACCTGCCCGCAGCCGTGCGACGAGCGGCCCACCAAGCCTTAGCGGCTCGCCTTGCCCCCGGCGGTACGCTCTTAATTCAAAGCTTTGCGCCGAAGCAGGCGGCCAATCCGTCCATGGGGCCGAACAGCACGGCGCGCCTCGCCTCCCCGGGGACCCTCGCCCGGGATTGCCGGGGCCTCGAGGTGCTGCGGGCCCAGGAGCGAGAGGTGGTCCTCGATGAGGGTCCTCTGCATACCGGGCCGGCCTCCGTGGTGGAATTTCTGGCCCAGCGCCCCCGTTAGAAACCGTTCACCCAGGCCAGCTGGCTTTTCGCCAGGGCGAGCTGGAGATCCAGCTGCTGCGCCGGATCATCGGGGAAGGGAAGGTGCGTCGACGGCGCCGGAAGGCGGTTTAAGGTGGCATCCAAGGCGTAGCTTTCCCCTTCGAAAAACACCACGTTCCAGGCGTGAAGGCCAAAGCCCGTGCCCTCCGCGTTGAGCGCAAGGCCCAGCCGCGTGCTGTTCTCGAAGCCCGCCTCATCGAGGGCGAGCTGGAGGAGGGCGGCGAATTCGTAGCAGTCCCCGGCGGCGTTCGGCGGTAAATTCTCCAGCTTAGGGAGGTAGGCGCCCGGTACGTAGCGCAGCTGCGCCCGGACCCCTTCCATGGCCCGGGTCAAGGGGGCCCGCAGGGCCTCCGGGACCAGAGGCGCGGCCTGGGGCATTAGGAGCACCGCATCCTCCGCCGGTGACCCCTGGGGCAGGGCCGCTGAGGGGGGCCACAGCCGAGCCGCGGGGCCGGAAAGGCGCAGGGCCAAGGGGGGCGCCTCGGAGGCAGCAGGGCCTGGGGCCAGGGAAAGGGTCAGCGGCGCGAGGGCCGGGGGCGCCGCGGGAAGCTCCGGGACCTCCGCGACCCGCTGCAGCAGAAAGCTTTCTCCCCGACGGAGCGACAAGAGCCCGCCCTGTTCGTCCAGCACGGCCCCCTCCGCCCCCGCGGTGGAGGCCCCCGCCAGCCAGGCCTCAAGGGTTGCGGGCGTGCGCAGGGGCTGGCGGAAAAGAGCGCCCTGGGGCAGCTGGACCCGTTGCTGTCCGTGGAGCAGCTCATGGGGCGCCGCGAGGCGGTAGCGGTAGTCGCGCTCCGTCCGCAGCCGGCCGCCCCCGGGAGGATCAAGAACACTGACGATGGTAATGGATAGGCTGTCCCCCTGGACTTCTCGACGCACCGTGAGCCGTCCCGCCAAGGTGCCCCCCAGGTGCAGCGCGTAGTGGGTTTCGGCGCCCCGGGCGAGGAGCCGTTCCGGGGCCGAGGGCTCGGCGCAGCCCGCCAAAAGGAGGAACCCAAGGCAGACGGCGAAGGCTCGGCGGGAGACCTTTCCCATGGCTTGTCTTCTTCCAACCGGAGGGAAGGATTAGACTAGCGCGCTTTCCCAGGAAGACGAAGGCAACCCCCATGGACGAACGTTCCGAAAGCGCCGGCCCCGACCACTTTATCGCCCAGCGCATCCGGAAGGATCAGGCTCAGGGTAAGCACGGGGGCGCCGTGGTCACTCGCTTCCCCCCGGAACCCAATGGCTATCTGCACCTTGGGCATGCCAAATCCATTTGCCTGAACTTCGGCATGGCGGAGGTTTTCGCGGGGCGCTGCAACCTTCGTTTGGATGACACGAACCCCGCGAAGGAGTCGTCCCACTACGCCGAGGCCATCGAGCGCGACGTCACCTGGCTCGGCTTTTCCTTCGGTGCCGGACCGCTCCACGCCTCGGACTACTTTGAGCGCATCTACGAATGCGCTGAAGCGCTGATCGAAAAGGGACTGGCGTATGTGGATAGCCAGGATCAGGAGGCCATTCGCGCCCAGCGCGGAACGCTTACGGAGCCGGGCACGGAAAGCCCCTTTCGAAACCGCAGCATCGAGGAAAACCTTGCCCTCTTTCGCGCCATGCGCGCCGGAGACTTTGAGGACGGGGCCCACGTGCTCCGGGCCAAGATCGATATGGGGTCCCCGAATCTGAACCTTCGGGATCCCGTGCTCTACCGGATTCGGCGCATGGCGCACCAGCGGACCGGGGATGCCTGGTGCATCTACCCCATGTACGACTACACGCACTGCCTCTCCGACGCCTTCGAGGGCATCACCCATTCCCTGTGCACCCTCGAGTTCGAGGATCACCGCCCCCTCTACGATTGGGTGCTGGATCAGTTCTCCTGGGAGGTGCGGCCCCAGCAGATCGAATTCAGCCGCCTGGAGCTCGAATACACCGTGCTCTCCAAGCGCCACCTGAACGCGCTTGTGACGGAAGGGCACGTGGAGGGCTGGGATGATCCGCGCATGCCGACGCTGGCGGGGCTGCGGCGTCGAGGCGTGCCGCCGGCGGCGCTGAAGGATTTCTGCGAGCGCATTGGGATTACGAAGAGCGACGGCACGGTGGAAATGGCCCTGCTCGAGCGCTGCATTCGGGATGCGCTGGAGAGCGCGCCCCGGGCCCTTGCGGTGCTGAAGCCTCTCCCCGTGGAGCTGCTGAACTATCCGGAGGACGGGGAAGAGTGGTTCGAGGCACCCCTGCATCCGAAGGATCCGGAGGGCGCCTCCCGGCGCATTCCCTTTGGGCGCCACTTGCTGATTGAAAGCGATGACTTCGAGGAAATTCCCCCGAAGAAGTACAAGCGCCTGTCCCCGGGAGCGGAGGTGCGCCTGCGCCACGGCTACGTGATTCGCTGCGAGCGTTTCGACGCCGACGAGGCGGGGCGGCCGACCAAGCTCTACTGCACCGTAGATTTAGAAAGCCGAGCCGGCGGCGCCAATGCCGAGAAAAAGGTGAAGGGGGTCATCCATTGGGTCAGCGCCGCCCACGCCCTCGACGCCGAAGTTCGCCTTTACGATCGCCTTTTCACGGACCCAGACCCCTCCGGCATCAAAACGGAAGGGGGCTTCCGGGATGTGCTGAACCCCGACTCCCTCGAGCGCTGCGCCGCGAAGCTGGAGCCCGCCCTTGGGGCCCTGGCCCCGGGGGAGGTGGTGCAGTTTGAGCGCCTCGGGTATTTCTGCCCGGATGAGGAAAGCTCGGACGAGGGTCGGCGCTTTAACCGCACGATCACTCTGCGCGACACCTGGGGGGGCAAGTGAGTTCGGCCCCCGGCGCCCTCTCGCACCTCAAGGTGCTCGAGCTGGGCCAGCTTATTGCCGGGCCCTTCTGCGGTCAGCTCCTCGGGGACATGGGTGCGGAGGTCATCAAGATCGAGGCGCCGGGGGTGGGCGATCCCATGCGTAGCTGGGGTCAAGGCAAGCCCGTGTGGTGGTCCGTCATTGGGCGAAATAAGCGCTCCGTGACCCTAGATCTTCGCAAGCCCGCCGGTCGCGAGGTGCTCAAAACCCTCGCCGCCGACGCCGATATCCTGATTGAGAACTTTCGCCCCGGCACCCTGGAAAAGTGGGAACTGTCCCCGGAGGCCCTGCGGGCCCTGAACCCCCGTCTCATCATCGTACGCGTCAGCGGTTTCGGGCAGACCGGGCCCTACGCGAAGCGTGCGGGCTACGGCTCCATTGGGGAAGCCATGGGAGGCATGCGCTACCTCGCTGGGGACCCGGACCGGCCCCCGAGCCGGGTGGGGCTATCGATTGGCGATGCGCTAGCGGCCACCTTTGCCTGTCTGGGGGCGCTCACGGCCCTTGAGCACCGGAATCAAACGGGGCAGGGACAGGTGGTGGATTCGGCGATCTACGAGGCCGTGCTGGCCATGATGGAAAGCACGGTGCCGGAATACACGGAAGCGGGCGTCATCCGGGAGCGCACCGGTGCCATTCTGCCGAAGATTGCCCCCTCAAATGTCTATCCCACGGCCAGCGGCGAGATGGTGCTCATTGGCGCCAACCAGGATTCGGTGTTTGCCCGCCTGGCGGAAGCCATGGGCACGCCGGAGCTGGCTAAGGATGCGCGCTACGCCAGCCACACGGCCCGGGGCGAGCATCAGGAGGAATTGGATCTGCGCATCGCCGAGTGGACCAGCGGCTTTTCGGCGGATGCGCTCCTCGCGCTTTGCGAAGACCATGGCGTGCCCGCGGGGCGCATCTACCGGGTGCCGGACATGCTCGCCGATCCCCAATACCAGGCTCGGGAATCCATTGTTCCCGTGCCCGACCCCACCTATCCTGGGCTCAAAATGCAGAACGTGTTTCCCCGGCTCTCCGAGACGCCAGGGCAGATCCGTTGGCCCGGACCGGCCCTCGGGGCCCACACGGAGGCCGTGCTCGAGGCCCACGGCTTTGATGCCGAGGCCCGGGCCGCGCTGCGCCGGGACGGGGTGATTTAGCTTTTCATTGAAACGAGGGAGGGAAGGCCCATGGCCGTGGAACTGAAAAAGGACAGCATCGATTTAGGCATCGTGACCCGGGACGCGGGCCCCATGGTGGCCTTTTATCGCGATCTTCTGGGCTTCACGGATGAGGGGCAGATGCCCATGCCCAACATCGGCACCATGACCCGGCTGCGCTGCGGCACGAGCCTGATCAAAATCGTTGAGGCGACGCCCAAAGGCGATGCGGCCCCCGGGGGCATTGGCGGCAGCACGGGCTATCGCTATTGGACCATGACCGTGACGAACCTCGAGGCCTTGGTGGAGAGCCTGAAGGCGGCAGAGGTTTCCGTGATCATCCCCACGACGGAAATTCGCCCGGGCATTCGCATTGCCATGGTCGCCGACCCCGACGGCAACTGGGTCGAGTTCCTCGAAGAAGCAGCGTGAGCGCGCCCCTCGCTCCCGCCCTGGCGCTGAAGCTCCTTCGGGAGATGGCGGCGCTCCAGGAAGCGCACAACCTTGCCGTGGATCCCGCCTGGCGCACCGCGGGCCTCGCCTACTACCGGGCCATTTGGGTGGAATGCGCGGAGCTTCTCGATCACTACGGCTGGAAGTGGTGGAAGCATCAGGAGTGCGATCTTCCCCAGGTGCGCCTGGAGCTCGTGGATATCTGGCACTTTGGGCTGAGCATGCTGCTCCTCGAGGACCGAGTGGATGAGGCCCTCGCGGAAACGGTGCGCTTGGGTCTCACGGACCCCGGCGAACCGGAGCCCTTCCGGGAAGCGGTGGAGACCCTCGCCGCCGCAGCCGTAGGGGAAAAGCGCTTCGACGTGCCCGCTTTCCTGGCCTGTCTTCGGGCCGTGGCGCTGGATCTCCCCGGGCTCTATCGCGCCTACGTGGGGAAGAACGTGTTGAACGCCTTCCGCCAGGATCATGGGTATAAGGCGGGTACCTACGACAAGCTCTGGCAGGGGCGGGAAGATAACGTCCATCTTGTTGAGCTGGAGGCAATCCTGCCCCTGGACGCCCCTGATTACCGGGAAGCGCTCTATGCGGCCCTTGAGGCGCGCTACGCCGTGCGCCACGAGGCCCCGGCAGCGTCATGATTTTGTGATCAAATAATCACCGCTGTGTCATCGGCAGGCCCTAGGGTGGGAAAAACTCACTACGGGGCCTGCCATGGACACGTCAACGCCTGCCGACCTGGCCGAAGGTCAGAAAGTCCGCTACCGCACGCTGTTCCTCTCCGATCTGCACCTCGGCAGCCGGGGCTGCCAAGCCGAGGCGCTGACGGCCTTTCTCAAGGCCCACGAGTGTGACCGTCTTTATCTGGTGGGGGACATCATCGACGGCTGGCGCTTAAAGCGCAGCCTCTACTGGCCCCAGAGCCATAGCAACGTGCTTCGGCGGCTCCTGACCCTCACCAAGCGGGGGACGGAGATCATCTTCGTTACCGGCAACCACGACGAATTCCTGCGTCGCTACTCCGACCACAGCTTCGGCAATTTGAAACTGGTCGATCGGGCGGAGCACCGCACCGCCGATGGCCGCCGCTTCCTCGTGATCCATGGGGATGAATACGATGTCATCACCCGCTACCACCGCTGGATCGCCTTCCTCGGGGACCTCGGCTACAACTTCTTGCTGTCCGTGAACCGGGTGAATAACTGGGTGCGGGAGCGCCTCGGCTTTGGCCGCTGGTCCCTGTCGGCCTGGGTGAAGCATCGGGTGAAGCGGGCCGTGAATTTCATCAGCGATTTCGAAGGCGCCGTGGCCCACGCCTGCGAGCGGGAGGGATTCCAGGGCGTGATTTGTGGCCACATTCACCACGCGGAAATGCGCCGCATCGGCGCTATCGACTATTTGAACTGCGGCGATTGGGTGGAATCCTGCACGGCCCTGGCGGAAGACGATCAGGGGCAGATTCACCTGCTGTACTGGCGCGAAGAAGTGGCCGCGTATCGGGAAGAAATTGCGCCCCAGCCCATGCCCTTGAGCACGTCCTTGGCGGCGGAACTGGCGCTGGCAAAGGATGAGTTGCTGACGGATCGGGCGGCATGAAGATCGCGCTGGTGACCGATGCCTGGACGCCCCAAACCAACGGGGTGGTGACGACCTTGAAGCAGGTCATCGCGGGGGTAGAGGCCCGCGGCCACGCGGTGCGGGTGTTCGAGCCTGGCCAGTTCTTTACCTTACCGCTGCCCGCCTATCGGGAGGTCAAGGTGGCGCCCCTGCCCTATGGGCTCGGAAGGGCGCTGGACGCCTATGGTTTCGATGCCCTTCACGTCGCGACGGAGGGACCCCTGGGCCTGGCCGCCCGGCGCTGGGCCCTGCGCCGAGGCGTGCCCTTTACCACCTCCCTGCATACGAAGTTTCCCGAGTACCTCTATGAGCGGACCCGCCTGCCCCTGGCCCTGGGCTATGGTTTCCTGCGTTGGTTCCACAGTGCAGCGGCCAGCACGCTGGTGACGACGGCCTCCCAGAAGCGAGAGCTTGGGGACTGGGGGCTGCGAAATCTCACGGTGTGGGGGCGGGGGGTCGCCCTGGAGGCCTACCCCTACGTGCCCCGGGAGGCGCCCCGGGAGCACCCGCGTCTGCTCTACGTGGGGCGGGTGGCCGTGGAAAAGAATCTGCCGGCTTTTCTCGAGCTCAAGGTGCCCGGGGAAAAGGTGGTGGTCGGAGACGGCCCCGCCCGGGCCCAGCTTGAAGCGCGCTACCCCGAGGTGCGCTTCCTCGGCTACCGCTACGGCGCCGAGCTCGCCGCGCTCTATGGGGATGCGGACGTGTTTGTCTTCCCCTCGAAAACGGACACCTTTGGGCTGGTGATGCTGGAGGCCCTGGCCACGGGAACCCCCGTGGCTGCCTATCCCATTACGGGCCCCGTCGACATCGTGGAGGATGGAGTCACCGGAGGGCTTCATGCCGATCTGGCCGAGGCCGTTACCCGCGCGCTCGCCTGCGATCGCGGCGCGTGCCGGCGCTTTGCGGAGGCCCAGGGCTGGGATCAAATCGCGGAGCGCTTCCTCGCTGACCTGGTGCCCGTCCCGGCGGCGAGGGCGTCCTCCGCCGGGGGCTAGTACACTTCTCTCTTTCTGCTAGGGAAGGGTGCTATGGATCCGGCGCAGCAGGATGCGCTCTCAGCGTGGTTTACGCCGGCGCCCGGCGCACTCCCGCACCGGGGAAAGCTGTCCCCCGGCATCCTTTCCGCCCCGGGGCTTGCGCCCCTTTTCGGGTGCTTTGGCCTGCGTCGCCGCAGCGGCGCGATGCTGGCTCCCCGGCCTTCCGCGCCAGAGGACGCTGTGCTTGCCTGGGCGGATCGCTTCCTCGCCGAGGGCGTCGCCCTAACCCTTCTGCTGGACGGACCGTCCCCGGCGCTGCTGAAGGCCCTCGGTCGCCGCGGTTTTCTACCCCGGGCGGGCCAGCCCCTCCAGGCTGCTCGGCTCATTCTGGCCTGTGACCCTCGTCCCTCGCTTGCGCCCCCGACCCTGCAAGGACCCTTCCCGGGAGCTCAGCTCGCGACCCTGCTCTTTGTTTGCCAGGGGGATCGGGTGCTCCTCATGGAGAAAAAGCGAGGCCACGGCGCGGGGCTGATTAATGGCCCCGGGGGCAAGCTGGAGCCGGGGGAGTCGCTCCGGGCCTGCGCGCTGCGGGAGGCGAAGGAGGAGCTGGGGATTCGGGGCGAAGCGCCGAGGCTGTGCGCCGAGCTTCGCTTCGAGGATGAGGACGGATCGCGCATCCATGGCTTTGCCTATCGCTGCGAGGCCTTTCAAGGCGCGCCCCGGGAAAGCGCCGAGGGCAAGCCCCTCTGGGTCTCTCGCCAGGCCATGCCCTATGGGCGCATGTGGGCCGACGACCGGGGCTGGCTGCCCTGGGTGCTTCGGGGCTATCGCCTTCGGGCCAGCTTCGCCACCGCGGGGACACGCCTCCTTGCCGGGCACCTTGCCATTGACGCGGCGCCGGAGCAGGGCGTGCCACCTGCGCTGGCGGGGTAGGGGGCCGGGGCACTAAACTGGCGGCTCAATTCACGGTTGGAGGAGCACATGGGACAGCTTGACGGCAAGGTGGTACTGGTCACCGGCGCGGCGCGGGGCATTGGACGGGAATGCGCCCTGCTGGCAGCGCGGGAAGGCGCCAAGGTGGTGGTGAACGATCTCGGGGGATCGGTGAAGGGGGATGATCCCCTGGGCGATGCGGGTCCGGCTCAGGAGGTCGTGGACGAGATCAAGGCCGCTGGGGGTGAAGCCGTTGCCGATTCCCACAGCGTCTCCGATCGCGCGGGGGCCAAGGCCATGGTCGAGTGCGCTCTGGACACCTTCAAGGGGCTGCACGCCGTTATCAATCCCGCGGGCATTCTCCGGGACAAGATGTTCCACAAGATGACCGACGAAGACTGGGATGCGGTCATCGATGTGCACCTCAATGGCCACTACAACATCGCCCGGGCCGCGATTAACCACTTCCGCGATCAGGAAGACGGGTCCTTCGTGATGTTCACGTCGACCTCCGGGCTCATCGGTAACATTGGTCAAGCGAACTATGCGGCAGCGAAGATGGGCATCGCAGGCCTTTCCCGCATCATCGCCATGGAAGGGGCCGCCAAGAATGTTCGCTCGAACGTCATTGCGCCCTTCGCCTGGACCCGCATGATCGCCACCATTCCGGTGAAGGATGAGGCGAGCCAGAAGCGGGTGGAAATGTTCCAGAAGAAGATGCGCGCCGATCAGGTGGCCACCATGGCCGTTGCCCTGGCCGCAGCGAAGGACGTCTCCGGGCAGATCTTCTCCGTCCGCGGTAATGAGGTGTTCCTCATGAGCCAGCCCCGGCCCGTGCGCAGCATCGCGCAGCTCGAAGGCTGGACGCCGGAAACGCTGGTGGAGCAGGGCTTGCCGGCCATGGCCGGGTCCTTCCACGACCTCGGCGCCACCAACAGCGTCTTCAGCTGGGATCCGGTCTAAGGATCCACGCCGGCGACGATGCCGTGCTCACCGCGAAGGGTGAGCACGAGCACGGCCCCAGAAACGACGGCGAGGGCGCCCACCAGGGCGCCCAGCACCGGTAGGGTCACCCCCAGGGCCAAGGGCACCCCGAAAGCCAGTACCCCGAGGCGATGACGCCTCATAAGCCCCAGCGTTTCCGCAAAGCGCTGCCCACGGTTTTCCTGCGTAAAGTCGAGAAACTGCCCCGCCAGCATCCAGGCCCCAAGCAAGAGGGTCAGGGGCGCAGCCAAAAGGCCCAGGCCAGGGATCAGGCTCACGCCGAAGAGCACGGCGAGGCGCGGCAGGCTCCAGCGCAGCTTCTCCAGTTCTCGCTTGAAGGTCGCCCCCAGCTCGCTCCCTAGGCTCCGGCCGCTTTCCTGATTACCCCCCGTGAGGAGCCGTTCCGTTCGCCGCGCCAGCGCGCTGTAGAAGGGTGCCGCTAAGGTTTGGCTCAGGAGTAGGGCCAGGATGCCGAGGAGGGCAAAGAGCAGCAGCCAGGCCAGCAGCTCCAGAATCCCCGCGAGGCCCGCGAGAGCCTCCGGCAGCGCTGCCCCGAGGCCTGCCACGGTGGGGCCGAGCAGCTCGAGCGCCGTCATCACAAGGGCGCCATAAACCCCCAGCATAAGGCCTAGGGGCGCAAGAATCAGCCACCGGAGCTCCCGGTGGAAGAGGAGCCCCGCGCCGCGGAGCAGGGCCTGAGCAGCCAGGGGAAGGTCCCTAAGCATGACGGGCTAGGGCGCCATCGATGGCCCCGCGTAGGGTTGTCGCCATCTGCTCCAATTCCCCCTCCGTGGTGGTCATGGCGGGCCCCAGGCATAGGATATCGCGCACCGTCCCCGTGCCGCCGGGGTAGTAATACACCCCACGCTTGAGCCCTTCCTCGAGGACGCCGAGGGTCAGCTTGCGCTCCCGGGGGAAGGGCTCGCCCGTCTCCCGGTTCTGCACCAGCTCCACCGCCAGAAGCAGGCCTGCGCCGCGCACCTCGGCCACCTGCGGGTGATCCCCGAGCACGTCCTCTAGACAGGCTTTGAGAAAGGCCCCCTTCTGGGCGGCGGCGGCCACGAGCCCCTCTTCCTTCATGATGGTGAGCACCGTCTCCGCCGCGGCGCAGGCCCCGGGGTGCGCGCCGAAGGTGTGAAACATGACCTCCAGCCCCGCTTCCGCAATGGGGTCGAGCACGCCACGATGGCTGA
>JAYOYG010000074.1:9784-10972 GCA_038153445.1 Pseudomonadales bacterium | reverse complement strand
GGCGCGGGGCCCGATGAAGCGCGAAGGACCAGCTCGCAATCGTAGTGCCGGTCCTGGTCCTTAACCCCCACAGCGTGGCCCCGAAGGCTCTTGATGAGGCTTCGGGTGAGCGCGTCAGCCATGGCGGTCACCGGTTGGCGAACCGTCGTCAGCGGTGGCCAGGTCCGCTCCGCAACCATGGAATCATCGAAGCCCACGATGGAGAGATCCTCGGGAACATTTAGGCCGAGCTCTCGAGCAACGTAGAGCACCCCCGAGGCCATCTCGTCGTTGCTGGCAAAGATCGCCGTGGGCCGATGCTTCCGCTTCAGAAGGCGCCGAGCACACGCTTTTCCTGACTCGAACTCGAAGTAACCCTGAGCGATGAGGCTGGCATCCTTGCGAATGCCGTGGCCCTTCAGGGCTTTCAGGTAGCCGGCGAGGCGCTGGGCCGAGGAGCTATGATCGGGATGGCCCAGGATGAAGCCAATGCGGCGATGACCCAGAGACAGGAGGTGCTCGGTTAGGGCCTGGGAAGCGGGCTCGTCATCTGCGTGGGCCGACAGTCCGCCCGTCCGATGCGCTGCTGGAGACAGCTGGCAAAAGGGTACGCCGCGCTCCGTGAGCAGCGCCATGACGCGCTCGTCATCACAAATCGGCGCCGTAAGCACAGCGCCGTCGATGCGGGTCTGGCCCAGGAACTGGTCGATGCCGTCGAGGTCCAGGACGTCCTGGCAAGGGCGCATGAGAAGCGCGTAGCCTTCGGCTTCGCAAGCGGCCATGACGCCGTCGAGGGCGTTGCGGACGTAACCGAACTCCCGGGGAGCCTGGTAAAGCAGGCCGAGGGAATAGGATCGGTTTCCTGCGAGGCCCCGCGCCGATGGATTTGGGCGATAGCCTAGGGCTTGAATAGCGGCCTCAACCTTTTCCCGCGTCCGATCGCTTACGCTCGCTTCTCGGTTGACCACCCGGGAAACGGTTTTGATCGACACACCGGCCGCCGCCGCCACTTCCACAATGGTCGCTCGCGGCGCCGTAGCTTGTGCCTTGCTGTCGTTCAGCCCCCGCTTCATGGCCCCCCGCCACGCCAGCGCGCTCACCGATTTCTCTCAGGCGCTAGTGTGCCAGTAAGCAGCCCCTGCGGGGACCCCTGCACCTCGACGCCCTTACGCACCGGCTTGTTGAGGGTCAAGGTCGCGCAAAAGGGCG
>JAYOYG010000074.1:4022-9684 GCA_038153445.1 Pseudomonadales bacterium | reverse complement strand
ACCTCGACGCCCTTACGCACCGGCTTGTTGAGGGTCAAGGTCGCGCAAAAGGGCGACGGCGCCGAGAAGTCCGGGCTGGGGATGGGTAATGAGCGCTGTGGGAATTGATGAGAGAAGGCCTCGGTGTCGACCCTTAGCTTCAAAGCCTTCTCGGAAGGGCCCTTCGCCTAGGGCTACCCCCAATTTTTGGGCCACGCCGCCGGCCAGAAAGAGGCCCTGGCGAGCGCCCACGGCCAGGGCAAAGTCCCCCGCAAATTGCCCGAGGAGGCGCTGAAAAAGAGTGACCGTCTCCATGGCGAGGGGGTCCGCGGGATCCTGGGCGCTGGCCACAATGCTGGCGGCGGAGCGTGCCTCAGGGGTGAACCCCTGCAATTCGCATAGGGCGCCATAAAGATTCTCGAGCCCCGGTCCGGATACGAGCCGCTCCGCGGACACGCGCCCGAAGCGCTGCCGTAATGCGCCCAAAATGCTGTCTTGGAGAGGCGATTCGGGGGCGAAGCCCATGTGGCCGGCCTCACTGACGGCCACCTGCGCCCTGCCTCCGTGACCGAGCAACGCGGCAGCACCGAGACCCGTGCCGGGCCCAACCACGGCGTAGCAGAACGGCTCGTTCCCCGGGGAAAGGAGCGCCTCCGTTCCGAGCACTTGGACATCCTGCGCGCGAAGGTGGGGCAAGGCGTGTGCGATAGCTTCGAAGTCGTTGCTCACGCGCACTAGGGGTGCGCCGAAGCGGGCTTTTAGATTGGCTTCACAGAGCTTCCAGGGATTGTTCGTGAACTCCGCTGCGCCCTGGCGGACCGGACCGGCGGCGGCCAGGCAAATGGCGTCGGGGTCCGGCAGCCCCTTCGCTTTGAGAAAGCTTTCGATGGCCGCTTCCGGCGTCTCAAAGGCTTCGCAGGGAAAGGTCTCAATGCTATGGAAACCCATGCCCGAGGCCTCGGCGATGGCAAAGCGGGCATTGGTGCCCCCCACATCTCCGATCAGTTCAAGGCGCTCAGCCATGGGCCAGGCTCCAAGCCTCCGCGGCTGCGGCTCCAACGGCTTCGTCATCCCCTGCTTGCAAGGCGTCGTCGGAAACGAACCAGGACCCCCCAACCATGGCAACGGCCTCGAGGGACAGGTAGGTGGGAAGCCGTTCGCTGTTAATCCCGCCCGTGGGGAAGAAGCGAACTTCCGGAAGAGGGGCGCTGAAGCTTCGCAGCGCCGGGGCGCCACCGAGGGTTTCCGCCGGAAAGAACTTCTGGAGCGTGTAGCCCGCTTCGAGCAAACGCAGCATTTCCGAGCCCGTGGCTGCCCCGGGGACGAAGGGCATGCGCTCGGCGTGCACCGCAGCGAGAAGCGTTTCCGTAGATCCGGGGGCCACGAGAAATTGCGCGCCAGCGGCCTTGGCCTCGGTGATTTGGGCCGGGGAGCGGAGGCTTCCGGCACCCAGGATGAGCTCGGGTAGGTCTCGGGCCAAGCGCTCTAGGATGCTGAGGGCCTGGGGCGTGCGCAGCGTGATCTCCAGGGCCCGAAAGCCGACGTCCCTTAGGGTGTGGGCCAGGCGAAGGGCGACCGCTTCGTCCCGCAAGGCGAGGACGGGCATGAGTCGGATACCGGCGAGGCATTCGGTGGCGTCCATATTAGCGTGCTCCTGCGGCAGGGAAGAGGCAGGCGCCGGCCTCGGCCGGACCCACCCCAGTGCGGAAGGCGGAGAACAGTTCTCGCCCCATGCCGGCGTGTTCGGAGGAAAGATCGAGGGATGCGGCAGGCCGGCCTTCAAGATCGGCGTCCACGGACAGCAAGCCGTTTTCCGCATCGACGGTGATCAGGTCGCCATCCCGGATTTTGGCGATGGCGCCGCCCGCGGCCGCTTCCGGAGATAGGTGAAGCGCCGCCAGCACCTTCCCGGAGGCGCCGGACATGCGGCCGTCAGTGACCAGGGCAACCTTCGCCCCCCGGTCCTGCAGTACGGCTAGGTAAGGGGTGAGTTGATGAAGCTCGGGCATGCCCCGGGCGACCGGTCCCTGGAAGGACAGGACGGCAACGAAGTCGCCTTCTAGCGTCCCCGCCTGGTAAGCCGCCACGAAAGCGTCCTGGGAGGTAAAGACCCGCGCCGGGGCGGTGATGCTCCGGTGCTCCGGCGCGACGGCGGAGACCTTAACGACGGCGCGCCCGAGGTCGCCTTCGACGAGGGCAATGCCGCCTTCGACTTGGAACGGATCGGCGGCTTTCCTAAGTACGGTGTAGTCCCCGGAGCGGTCCGGAGCAGGCGCCCAGGACAGGTGGTCACTTGTTAGCACGGGCGTCGTGGCGAAGCGGCTAAGCCCGGGCCCAACGATCGTCCGCACGTCCTCGTGCAAAAGTCCGGCGGCCAGGAGTTCGCGGATCATGAAGGGGAGGCCGCCGGCCTGATGGAAGGCGTTCACGTCGGCGGCGCCGTTGGGGTAGACCCGAGCCAGCAGGGGCACGACCTTAGAGAGCTCCGCCATGTCGGACCAGGTGATTTCCAAGCCTGCCGCCGCCGCAATGGCCACTAGATGAATCGTATGGTTGGTAGAGCCGCCCGTCGCGAGCAGCCCCACAATCCCATTAACGATGGCGCGGGCGTCCAGCATGTAGCCAAGGCCGTGCTCCGGATTTTGCCCTTCCACGAGGGACAAAAGGTGTTCCACCGCAGCGTCCGTTAGCGCGGGCCGAAGGGGATCCTCCGGGTTAATAAAGGAGCCTCCCGGGAGCTGGAGCCCCATGAACTCGAGCAGCATCTGGTTGCTGTTCGCCGTGCCGTAGAAGGTGCAGGTGCCCGGAGCATGGTAGGCCGCGGACTCGGCGGCGAGCAGCGCGTCCCGGCCCACCTGGCCTGCGGCATAGGCCTCCCGGACCTGGGCCTTTTCCTTATTGGGCAGCCCCGAGGGCATGGGGCCCGCGGGGACGAAGATCGTCGGTAGATGGCCGAAGGCAAGGCTGCCGATAAGCAGTCCCGGCACGATCTTGTCGCAGATGCCGAGGCATAGGGCCCCGTCGAACATGTTGTGGGAGAGGGCGACGGCGGTGGAAAGGGCAATAACATCGCGGCTAAAAAGGGAGAGGTCCATGCCGTCCTGGCCCTGGGTAACGCCGTCGCACATGGCCGGTACGCCGCCGGCGACCTGGGCCACCGCGCCCCGGGCGCGGGCGGCGGCCCGGAGCTGCTCCGGATAGGTCTCGTAGGGCTTATGGGCGCTGAGCATGTCGTTATAGGCGGTCACGATGGCCAGATTTCGCGCGTGGGTGCCGGTCAGCGCGTCCTTATCGGCCTTGCCGCAGCCGGCCATGCCATGGGCCAGGTTGCTGCAGGATAGGCTGCCTCGCTGCGGCCCTTGATCCCAGGCTCGGCTTAGCTGGTCGAGGTAGCGTTGCCGTCGTGCTTGGCTGCGCTGCGTAATCCGGTCCGTGACCGCTAGCAAGGTGCCGTGCATGGTGAACTCCTTCTCGGAATCAGGGGGCCCAGAGAATCTCTAGGGGACGCTCGCTTTGACCCAGCAGCGTGCCCACCGGCGTTGCGCCGGGATTTTCGAGCACGGCTCGCTTAGCTTCGCCGAAGGCGAGCAGGAGCAAGCAATCCGTGGCCAAAAGCCTGGCGAGGGTAAGGCTTCGCCGCGGATGGGGGCTCGCTGCGGTGTGGATATCAATGACCGAGTTTCCCCCGGAGACGGCGAGCCCCTCCCTTAAATTGGCTGCGTCGGGAAAGAGGGAGGCGAAATGCCCATCCTCCCCCATGCCCAGCAGCACGGCTGCAAGGCGCTGCGGAAGGTGTGCTACCCCGTCATCACTTAGGGGAACAAAGCGCGCTGCCTTCGCTGCGCCCTGGAAGAGGCTCCGGCGCAGGAGTCCCTCGTTGCTGGCGGGATCCGTGGCGGGGACACAGCGCTCGTCGGTCAGGGTCACGGAAATGCGTTCCCAAGGGAGCGGACGCTCTGCCAGAGCATGGAAGACCGGCTCTGGGGTCGTGCCGCCGCTCACCGCAAAGGCGGCCTCCCCATCCCGGTCCAGGCAATCGCGCAGAGCCGCCTCGAGGCGCTCCGTGGCAGCAGCGGTGGCCTGAGCTCGATCGGGAAAGACGGTCAGCATGTTAGGACCCCGTGTGCCAGCTGCGACCGTCCCGGTCGAGCAGGAGGGCTGCGGAAGCCGGGCCCCAGGATCCGGCGACGTAGCGGTCCACCCGCTGCTGGTTGTCTTCCCAGCTCGCGAGGAGCGTATCGGTCCACTGCCAGGCCGTTTCGATCTCGTCCCGGCGCATGAACAAGGCCGGATTCCCGCGAAGCACTTCGATGAGCAAGCGTTCATAGGCATCGGGATAGGCGCCGCCGAAGGCCTCCTCAAAGCTCAAATCCAGGTTCACGGGAATCAGCGAGAACCCTTCGGGCCCCGGGCGTTTGGCCATGATGGTGAGCTTCATCCCTTCATCGGGCTGGAGCTGAATCAGGAGCTGGTTCGGAAGGGTGTCGTAGCTGGCGTCGAAAATGGCGTGGGGCACGGGCTTAAACTGAATCACGATTTCCGAGAGCTTTCGGGCCATGCGCTTGCCCGTGCGCAGATAAAAGGGAATGCCTGACCAGCGCCAGTTTTCCACCCCCATCTTCAGGGCGACGAAGGTTTCCGTGCTGCTCCCTCGCCCTAGCTCATCGATATAGCCCGGTACCACCGTGCCTTCCACGGCGCCGCTTTGGTACTGGGCGCGTACCGTTTGGCTTCGTGCCTCGGAAGCGGTCATGGGCTGGAGCGCGCGAAGCACCTTCAGCTTTTCGTCTCGAACCGCGTCGTCGTCGAGACTTGAGGGGGGCTCCATGGCGACCAGGCACAGCAGTTGGAGCAGGTGGTTCTGCACCATGTCCCGAAGGGCGCCGATGCCATCGTAGTAGTCGACCCGATTGCCCACGCCTAGATCTTCGGCCACGGTGATTTGCACGTGGTCGATGACTTCCCGGCGCCAGAGGGGTTCGAAGAGGGAGTTTCCGAAGCGCAGAGCCAAGAGGTTCTGCACCGTTTCCTTCCCCAGGTAATGATCAATGCGGTAAATCTGGTTCTCTTCAAAGCACGCGCCGACCTCATCATTAATGCGGCGGGCGGAGGCCTCATCGTGGCCCACGGGCTTTTCGAGCACGATGCGCATGTTCCCGGTGATCAGGCCGCGCGCCTTGAAGCCCTGGGCGATGGCGCCGAAGAGATGGGGCGGGGTCGCCAGATAGATGGCTCGGAGCCGCTCCTCGAAACCCGCGAGCTGTTCGCACAGGGGATCCCAGCTGGCGCTGTCTTCGGCGTCGAGGGATAGGTAGCTGAGGCGCTCCGCGAAACGTGCCCAGCGATCGGCATCAAGGCCTTTTAAGCGTGCCCGCAGGGTCTCTTCGACCAGGCTGACGAAGGCTTCCTGGGACATCTCGTTGCGACCGATGGCCACGATACGGCTGCCCGTGGGAAGTTGGCCCGCGCCGTCTCGGTGATAGAGGGCCGGGAGCAGCTTGCGCAGGGAAAGATCCCCCGCGCCGCCGAAGATCAGAAGGTCGAAAGTGTCGACGGGCTTTAGCGTGGCCATGGGAACCCCCGGGGGAAGCGAACGTTTTCTTGCTCATCGCCCTGCCACTGCGGCGCGCCGCCGTCCTTAGGCCAGGCGAAGGGCAGGCGCCCAGGAAAGAGGGCTTCCCCT
>JAYOYG010000074.1:0-3922 GCA_038153445.1 Pseudomonadales bacterium | reverse complement strand
CCGCGAATCTGCGAGCCCTCTCGGATCAGCACGTCTTCTCCGCTGCGAATGTCCCCAAGGCCTTCGGCGTAGGGCCGCTCTCCGATCACCACCACCGCAACATCGTGCTTTGCC
Organism: Pseudomonadales bacterium; assembly: GCA_038153445.1. Classification (GTDB taxonomy): domain Bacteria; phylum Pseudomonadota; class Gammaproteobacteria; order Pseudomonadales; family Azotimanducaceae; genus Salivita. Next base: position 3,808 of record JAYOYG010000074.1, on the reverse strand, counting down.
GGATCGGCGCTGTGCCCCTCGGGATCGAGGTCGCAGGCGCTGGCCAGCGCGCGGATACCGTCGAAAACGGTGCTGCCCCCCTCAATCAGGTGATTGCCCGAGGCGCCCTGCCATTCGACGGTGAAGCCGCCACATTGGTTCCCGAGGTCGTTTGCGCTCTTCCCTGCCAGGAGCACCCGGGCGCTGCGGGGGAGGGGGAGGAGGGCGTTGTCGTTCTTCAGAAGCACCAGGGACCGGCGTACCGCCTCCCGGGCGAGGGCCCGATGCTCGGGGCAACCGAGCACCGGCTGCTTTGCAAGGGGGCGCTGTGCCGGGCGGGGCTTTGTGAACAGGCCCAGGGCCACCTTGACCCGAAGGATCCGGCGCACGGCGTCGTCCAGGCGGCTCTCGGGGACGACCCCTTCGCGCACCTGCTGCTCCACCGTCTTGAGGAAGGTTCGCCAGTTCTCCGAGACCATGAACAGGTCGATTCCCGCATTCAGGCCCCGGGCGACGCACTGGCTGTAATCATCATCGAGGTAGTCAATGCCGTCCCAGTCGGAGATCACTAGCCCTTCGAAGCCGAGCTCCCCCTTGAGAACGTCGGTCAGGAGATAGCGATGGCCGTGGCACTTGTCGCCATTCCAGGAGTTGAAGGACGCCATCACCGTGAGAGCGCCCGCAGCCAGCGCCGGCGGATAGGGCGCCAGGTGAATGCGCCGAAGCTCTGCTTCGCTGACCCGAGTATCCCCCTGCTCAATGCCTTCGGAGGTGCCGCCGTCCCCAACGAAGTGTTTCAGGCAGGCCGCGATGCCCTCGTCACCCAGGTCGCCCTGCAAACCTTCTACAAAGGCCGGGGCAAGGCGAGCCACGAGAGCCGGGTCTTCGGAGCAGCTTTCGTAGGTGCGACCCCAGCGCCGGTCCCGGGCCACAGCGAGGGTGGGCGCGAAGGTCCAATCGACCCCGGTGGACAGCACCTCCCGCGCCGTGGCGCGGCCGATCCGCCGCACCAGGTCCGGATCGTTGATCGCTCCAAGGTTAAGGTTGTGGGGAAATACCGTCGCCCCGCGCACATTGCTGTGCCCGTGAACGGCATCTACGCCGTACAGGATGGGAATGGGGAGGCGGCCCGGGCCCTCGGCCATGGAGGCGGCCCAGTAGGCATCGTTCATGGAGACCCAATCGCTCGGGCGGTTGTCCCCGGGGCAGGAGCCGCCCCCGCTCAGCACAGACCCTACATGGTGGTCTCGCACCTCCTCTGGAGTGATCACCAACCGCTCCGTTTGCAGAATTTGCCCGACCTTTTGCATGAGGCTCATCTGCTCGATGAGGCCTTCAATGAACGCATGATCTTCAGGGCGTAGGGACAGCATCGATTTCGATCCTCAGAAAGGGGAGTTAGGCCTGGCAGCGCAGGGTTTGTAGGGTGCGAGGGGGTGAGGGGAGCGCTACCTGCCGATCCCCAAGCGTGCAGTGGACGGTTTCTGCTGCATCACTTTGATTCAAGAGAAAGGCCACCACGGTGCCGTCGGGATTTCGAAAGGCCACGGCGCGCAGGGCGCTGCGGGTGGTGCTGGCGGCAATACGCTGCGCGCCCGGCGCGAGATGCCGTGAGAATTGCCCGAGCACGGCATGGGACCGGGTGAATTGCACTTCGCCCGTCTCCGGATCGCCATGGATGGGCGCAAAGCACGTGTTCCCCACGTGATTGGGGCCGCCCTCGAAATCAAGCAATACGTTCCAGGCAATCCAGGCCGATGCCCCCGCTGCCAGGTCCCCGATGATCTCCGAGGCGTGACGCTCGGCGTGGGCCCAGGCATCAATCTCGCCTCTCTCAAAGCCTTCCACACAGGCCTCGGTCATGATCAGCGGGGTGTCGGGATAGGCTTCGTGCACCGCCGCAACGTTGCTGTGGAGGGGAGCGGAGCCGCTCCAGGTTTCGTACCAATGAAAACCCACTCCCCAGACACCTGGGGTGCCCTCGGCGCCGCTGAGCAGGGCTCGAGCGCGCGTCGGAAGGAGGTCCCGGTTATGGTCCCAGCCCAGCACCTTCAATTCCCCGAAGCCCGCAGAGGCTAGAGCGGGAGCTAGGTGATCTCGCAGGAAATCGCGTTCCTCTACGCCGTCCCAGAGCATGGACTCCCAGCGCTGGGTGGCGGCGGGCTCGTTCTGCACTGTTAGGCCCCAGAAGGGCAGTCCTTCCCGCGTCCAGGCCCCCAGGAAGCGCGCGATGTAGCGCGCCCAGGTGCCGTGATGTTCGGGCCGTAGCCGGCCGCCTTCGAGCATGGTGCCCGTGTCCTTCATCCAGCCCGGCGCGCTCCAGGGACTGGCAAGAAGCTGGAGCTGTCCTCCGCTTGCCTTCCGGGCGGCTTGGATCATGGGGATGCGATAGCGAAGGTCCGGGGCAATGGAAAAGCTTTTCAGCTCCTCGTCGCCCTCGTCGCAGTAGGTGTAGCTGGCCGAGGAAAAATCGCAGCTATGGATAGAGGTTCGGCAAAAGCGATAGCCGTTGCCCTCCGTGGGGTTCCAGCACGCCTTCAGCAGGGTGCGCTGAGCCTTTTTCGGAAGCTTGGCGAAGACCTCCGCGCTGGCGTCCGTAATGGCCGCGCCCATGCCCAGAAAGCTTTGAAATCGATGGTCCGGGTCCAGAAAAAGATGCGGGACATCTTCCCGGGGCGGCGGCGCAGCGGTAAACGCGAAGGTGCCGCAGGCCTCTTGGGCGGCGTCCGGATCCTGCCCGAGGCTTTCGAGCGCGAGGTGCCCCATGGTGGCCTCCTGAAGATTCCGTGCCTCGCCGCCAGCCCCTGGGGGGCGGATCTTTGAAGCACTCGAAGGGCTATTGAGCGCCCAAATGACAGCGCTGTCAATTGTCGCGCCCTACGGTCCTAAGGGGATCTGGAGAACGGGATCGTGGCGCCTTCGCGCCGGGGCGTTATACTTCTGTGCTCCGGGCCTATAGCTCAATTGGTTAGAGCAGCGGACTCATAATCCGTTGGTTCCAGGTTCAAGTCCTGGTGGGCCCACCATCCTATGAACGCCACGCCTCGGCCAGAAAATCGGTCATGATATCGAGCACCGCCCGCACCATGGCGTCGCCGTCTGCAGTGCCACAGCCTCGAGCTCGGGCTGCTGCCATGAGCGGCGTTTCCCCTACGCCGGCGATGACGTCGCCCACAAACAGCTGATCGTGGAGAAGTTCTAGCGCTAGCGGGGGCTCATCATCGGCTTCGAGGCCTAGGGGCGTCGCATTGCAGAGCACCTGGAACGCGGACGGATCGGGCGTTTCGACGGCTTCGGCCCTCCCGGGCAGTCCGGCTAGGCGCTGGATAAGGTCCAGAGTTCGGGCCTTCTCCGTATCAAAAATCGCGAGGCGAGCAGCCCCCGCTTCGAGGAGGGCGACGGCGATGGCGCTGCCAGCGCCTCCGGCGCCCAGGAGGAGAATGTCGGCGCCCGCGATCGTCGCGCCGTGATCCGTCAGCGCCTTTAGGAAAGCCTCTCCATCGGTGCTATGGCCGTGCCAGGTGCCGTCGGGGTTTCGGCGAAGCGCGCTGACAATTCCGGTCCGCTGCGAGGTTGGGGAAAGGGATTTGCAGAACGCCGTGGCACAGGTCTTGTGAGGCATGGTGATACAAACCCCATCCACGTTTTTCGCAGTCCCGAGTCCCGCCATGGTTGCGCCGAGATCTCGTGGGGCGACGGCCATGGGGACGCACAGCGTGCCCAGGCCCCGATCTTGGAAATGGGCGCTGAACCAGTTCGGTGCCCGCACATGGTCAAGCGGGTCTCCCACAATTGGGAAGAGGCGCGTTGCTCCGGTGCACTGCAGGCC
>JAYOYG010000073.1:0-10995 GCA_038153445.1 Pseudomonadales bacterium | reverse complement strand
TTGGCCATGGCCACCCAATCGATATCCGGGTTCGACAGATCGAGCATGCTCATGGCCTTGGGCCCCGGGTTGTGGGCCCCCACGCGCATAAATTCGACTTGGAGAATCGCGTACTTCCGGTTGGAGAAAATCACCGTCACCACGTCGAGCTTTTCCCGGGCCATGGTCCACAGGGCCTGCACCGTGTACATGGCCGAACCGTCGGCCTGCATGCACAGCACCTTGCGATCCGGGCAGGCCACGGCAGCGCCCACGGCCGTGGGCAGCCCCTGACCAATGGCGCCGCCCGTAAGGGCTAGCCAATCGTGGGTGGGGCTTCCTGCGGTGGCCCCCGGCAGGGCAAAGCCCGAGGTCGCGGCTTCATCCACCACAATAGCGTTTTCCGGCATGAGCACCCCCAGGGAGGCCGCGATGGTGGCCGGCGTCAGGGGCCCCGGGCCGGGGGCCTCGGGGCGGGGGGGCTGCACGGGGTTGGCCGTAGCCGGCGCATTAAGCGCGTCGGCCAGCGCCGTGAGGGCAGCGAGCGCGTCGCCTTCCACGCCCACCAGGCTATGCACGGTGCAGCCCTCGGGCACGAGGGAGCTGGGCTTATCCGGATAGGCAAAGAAGGACACGGGGGGCCGGGTCCCCACCAAAATCAGATGCGCCGTTCCCTCAAGGGCCTCCAGGGCCTGCTCCCCGAAATAGGGGAGGCGCTCCGGGGCCGGCAGGCCGGGCCCGCGGGTGAGGCGGGAGACAAAGGTGTCGTGGAACAGTCGCGCGCCGGAGGCCTCCGCCACCCGCGCCGCCTGAGCCAGGGCCGGGGCACGGAGCGCTTGGCCGTTCATAAGGAGCACGCAGGGCTCTCCGCTGGCCAGGGCCGCCCGGGCCGCCTCGATGGCTTCCGGCTGAGGGGTTGCCCGAGCCGGGACGGGGAGGGGGGCTGCGGGCCCCGGAGCCTCGTCCCAGGCCGTATCCGCGGGGAGCACGAGGGTAGCGATTTGCCCCGGCGCACTCATCGCTGCACACACGGCCTCGGCACCGTCCCGAGCCACCTCAGCGGCGTAGCGGGAGCGTCGAAGCCAGTGGGACATGGGGCGGGCCACGCCCTCGACATCGGAGGTGAGGGGCGCATCAAAATGGCTGTGGTAGGTCGCGTGGTCCCCCACGATATTCACCATGGGCGTATGGGCTCGCTTGGCGTTGTGCAGATTGGCCAGGGCGTTACCGAGCCCGGGCCCCAGGTGGAGGAGGGTCGCCGCGGGGCGATCGGCCATGCGCGCGTAGCCATCGGCGGCGCCGCTCACCACGCCCTCAAAAAGGCCCAGGACACAGCGCATCTCCGGATTGTCGTCGAGCGCCGCGACGAAATGCATCTCGCTGGTGCCCGGGTTGGTGAAGCACACCGTGACCCCCGCGTCGACCAGCGTTTGAACCAAGCTTTGCGCGCCATTCATGGTGCAATCTCCCCCGTTGCTGAAGTCCATGAGTGTAGCCCAGGGCTACTCCGGGTACACTTTCCCGCTCAAATTCCTAGAGGCGGAGACCCCCATGAAGCAATTGCAAACCACCGGTGCTGGCACCCCCCTGGCCTGGGTAGAGGGGCCCACGCCGGAGCCTCAGGGCGCCGAAGTTCTCTTGCGTACCGTCGCCTGCGGCGTCTGCCACTCGGATGTGCACCTGCACGATGGGGTTTTCGATCTGGGAGGCGGTAAGGCCCTGCCCGTGGCTCGGGAAGGCATGACCCTTGGCCACGAGATTATTGGCGAGGTGGTGGCCCTAGGCCCGGACGCCAGCGGCGTGGCCCTAGGGGATCTCCGCGTGGCCTATCCCTGGATCGGCTGCGGCACCTGCGCCACCTGCCAGCGCGGCGATGAACAGCTCTGCCTAGCGCCGGAAAATCTCGGGATCCAGAAGGCCGGGGGCTTTGGGGATCACGTGGTCGTACCCCATAGCCGCTACCTCTTTGACCCGGGCACCACCAATCCCAAGCTCGCCGCCACCTACGCCTGCTCAGGTCTGACCACCTACGCCGCCCTTAAGCGCGTGCCAAAACTGCTTGAGGGCGACCATCTGGTGCTCGTCGGCGCCGGGGGCCTGGGCATGATGGCCCTGGCCATTGCGCAGGCCGCCTTCGGCATCACCCCCATCATGGTCGATGTGGACGACGACAAGCTGGCCGCCGCCAAGGCCGCCGGCGCCGCGGAAGCGGTGAACGCCACGGACGCGGACGCCGCGAAGACTTTAAAGGGCCTCACGGGGGGCGGCGCCCTCGCGGTGATTGATTTCGTGGGCTCGGAACCGAGCAGTGCGCTAGCCCTGGCGAGCCTTCGCAAGGGCGGCAAGCTTATCGTGGTGGGCATGTATGGCGGCGAGCTCCGCTTCCCCTTGCCCTTCCTGCCCATGCAGGCCCGCACCATCGAAGGCAACTACGTGGGGAGCCTCCAGGACATGGATGAACTTATGGCCCTGGTTCGGGAGGGCCGCATTCCCCCGGTGGCCATCGACAGCCGCCAACCGGAGGAGGCGGGCGCCATTCTGGCGGGACTGAAGGCCGGGCAGATTCGCGGCCGCGCCGTGCTGAGCTACGAGGGCTAGGGCATGAGCGACTTCGACTACGACCTACTGGTGATCGGTGCTGGCTCCGGCGGCGTGCGCGCCAGCCGCATGGCGGCGCAAAGCGGCGCCCGGGTGGCCGTGGTGGAGGCCGGTCCCCTCGGGGGCACCTGTGTCAACGTGGGCTGCGTGCCAAAGAAGCTCTTCGTCTACGGCTCCCACTTTCCGGAAGCCTTTGAGGACGCCAAGGGCTACGGCTTTGAGGTGGCGCCCCCGCGCTTTTCCTGGGACACGCTCCGGGATAACAAAACCCGGGAAATTGAGCGCCTTAACGGGGTTTACGGCAATCTCCTTAGCCAGGCCGGAGTGACCGTCCTCCACGGCCAGGCTCGGGTGCTGGGTGCCCATGAAGTCGCCGTGGGGGACGCGCGCTACAGCGCCGAACGGATTCTCATTGCCACCGGAAGTACGCCAAGCTTGCCGAACTTTCCAGGCGTCGAGCACGTGGTCACCAGCTTCGAGATGTTCTACCTCGATGCCTTGCCCAAGCGCGCCGTGGTCCTCGGTGGGGGCTACATCGCCGTGGAGTTCGCCAGCATCCTTCGGGGCCTGGGAGTGGAAACCACCCTGATCTATCGCGGCCCGCTGATCCTCCGGGGCTTTGACGCCGACGTGCGGGGCTTCGTAATGGAGGAGCTCCGAAAGTTTGGCATCGACCTCCGCTTAGAAACGGACGTGCAGGCCATCGAGAAGCAGGCCGATGGGTCGCTACAGCTCACCCTCCATGACCGAGGCAGTGAGGGGGAGGACGAGCAGGCCCGAAGCGAGGCCGCGACCCTCTCCGCCGATCTGGTCATGGCCGCCACGGGGCGCCACCCCCTGACCGCGGGCCTTGGCCTCGAAGCGGCCGGCGTAGCCCTCGGAGAAGACGGGCGCGTGCTGGTGAATGAACAGTTCCAAAGCTCCGTCCCCAGCATCTTTGCCCTGGGGGACGTCATCAATCGTGCCCAGCTCACCCCCGTGGCCATCCGCGAGGCCATGGCCTTCACGGAAGCCCAGTTCGGCACCGCGGCGGTTCCGCCTGTGGACTACGACCTCATTCCCACGGCGGTTTTTTGCCAGCCCAATATCGGCACCGTGGGCCCCACGGAGGAAGTTGCTCGACAAAAGCATGGGCCCCTGGCCATCTATGAAGCCGTGTTCCGCCCCATGAAGCACACCCTCTCGGGTCGGGAGGAGCGCACCTTTATGAAGCTCATCGTGCGCCGCAGCGATGATCGCGTCGTCGCTGCCCACATGGTGGGACCGGACGCTGGGGAGCTCATTCAGGGCATTGCCGTGGCCATTGTTGCTGGGGCAAGCAAACGGGACTTCGACGCCACCGTGGGCATTCACCCGACGGCGGCGGAGGAATTCGTCACCATGCGCACCCCCACTCGGGAAGATCCCCTCTAATGAGCCCCGTCGCCGTCGGCATCGACGGGTGCTCCGGAGGCTGGGTGGTGGCGGCGTGGGCGCCAGGCAGGGCGCCTTCGCTCTTCACCCTTGAGCGCCTTGAGGCTCTGGCAGGAACGCTGGCTTCTAAGGGGCTTAAACCCCTGCGCCAGCTCATCGACATGCCCATTGGCCTGCCCCTGGCCGGCCCCAGGCCCGTGGATTTGCAAGCGCAAGCGGCCCTTGGGGCAGCGCGCGCTTCAATATTCATTACGCCCCCGCGCCCGGTCCTCGATGCCCTGAACTTCGAGGAAGCCCAGCGTCTGGCCCGGGCAGCCTTAGGGCAGGGCCTGAGCCTTCAAGCCTGGAATCTTGTGCCGAAGATTCGCGCCGTGGACCGCTTTCTTCGCCGCGCCCAGCCTGCGCCTCCGTGCCTGGAGGAAGCACACCCGGAACTGGCCTTTCAGCGCTTAAACGCGGGGCAGGGCGGGGCGCCCTTGCCCTCCAAGAAGACCGCCGAAGGGGCTGCAGCGCGCGCAGCCTTGCTGGAAACGCTCGGCCTACCCTGCGCAGCTGTCCTCAGCCAGCCCCTCACCTGCGAAGGCCGCCGGGTGGCTTTGGATGATCGCCTCGATGCCCTGGTGCTGGCCTACCTGGCGAGCCTCCCGGAGCGCGCCCTGGAATGCCTTGGGGCCGGGGACGTGGATCCCCTCGGCCTCCCTATGACCTTGCTGGCGCCGAAAGCCCAGGGCTAAGGGCGCGGGGGCATCAAAAGGTTCTTGCGTCCCTTGCGGCCGACCTCTTTAATCGGCCAACCACCCAACCGGCGCGGGGAGGCCCGGTGGCACAGGATCGGGTAAAACGCAGTACGAAATTTGCCTTCGGCATCGGGCAAATGGCCGAGGGCATCAAGAACAACGCCTTCAGCACCTTCCTATTGCTCTACTACAACCAGGTGCTGGGCCTATCGGGCACGCTCTCGGGCCTCGCCATCATGATCGCCCTGTGCTTCGACGCCATCACCGATCCCCTGGCGGGGTCCCTCTCCGACGGCTGGCGCTCCCGCTGGGGACGGCGCCATCCGTTTATGTACGCCTCCGCCCTTCCCCTGGGTATTGCCTTCTATCTGCTCTTCGCGCCGCCGGCGGGGCTGACGGAGTTCGAGACCTTCCTCTGGCTCACGGTCTTCGCCGTCCTCACCCGCGGGGCCATGACCCTTTATCACGTCCCCCATCTGGCCCTGGGAGCGGAGCTGTCCGACGACTACGCGGAGCGCACGAGCATTGTGAGCTACCGCATGCTCTTCGGCGTTCTTGGGGGGGCGCTGACGATCCTCATCGGCTTTAGCGTTTTCTTCACCGACCAAGGAGGGCTGCCGGGAACGTTGCGCCGGGACGCCTATCCCGCCTTTGCCGCGGTATTCAGCGTCGCCATGGTGGTAACCATCCTTTGGTCGGCTCTCGGGACCCACGATCAGATTCCCCGACTGAAGGCCGTCGCGGCCCGGGAGACCCCAGAGCCAGGGCAGGGGACGCTTCTGCGCGTTTTCCTTCAAGTCTTTCTGGATCTTAAAAGCGCCCTCACCAATCGCTCCTTTCGCTGGCTGTTCTCCGGCGTGATCATCGTTTACGTCATGGTGGGGGTGCAGAGTGCCCTTGGGCTCTACATGGGGAACTACTTTTGGGCCCTGTCGTCGGAGGACTTCCGCTGGGTGGTGCTCGCCGGGCCCCTGGGCCTGATCCTCGGCACGCCCTTTACGCACCGCATGAACCAGCGCTTCGACAAGATGCCCTCCGTGGTCTTTGGCACCGCTTGGTACGCCCTTTTTGCCCTGTCTCCGCCCATTCTCCGCCTGCTTGGTTGGTTTCCAGAAAATGGGCACCCGTCCCTATTGCCCCTCCTGGTGGGGGCTGCCCTCATCGGCGGCATGGGGGTGGTGCAGGCGCTCATCACCGCTGGCTCCATGATGGCGGACATCGCCGACGAACATGAGCTGGCCACCCGGCGGCGCCAGGAAGGGATCTTTTTTGGCGCCCTAAGCTTTTCCGGAAAGGGCGCCTCCGGCATTGGCAATTTGGTGGGCGGCTTTGGCCTCGACGTCATTGCCTTCCCCGCCAAGGCGATCCCCGGGGAAGTGCCCCTCGAGGTCTTAACGCGCCTGGGGTGGCTCTATGGCCCCCTGGTGGCGGGCTTCGCCCTGATTGCGGTGTGGTGCTACAGCCATTACAACCTGACGAAAGCGCGTCACAGCGCCGTGCTCGAGGCCCTGGAAGCCCGGCGCCAGGGCACGCCGTCACCAGACTGACGCCTTTTCCCATCATACTTTCGACTCCTGCCCCTCCCGGGGCCTAGCCCAAGAGGAATGATCATGTTTCAGGCTTTCCGTTCCCGGCGCACCGCGGCCCTGACCCTTGCCGTGGCGCTGGCCCCGTCGGCCTTTGGGGCCCCATCGCCTAGCCCGGTGGCGGAAGCAGACCCTGCCTATTGGCGCGCCGTGGGTGCCAAGGCCCTGGCTGCCCAGGCGGCGGCCTATCGGGGCGAGACCGCCAAGAACGTCATCCTCTTCATTGGCGACGGCATGGGGATCTCGAGCGTCTCCGCTGCGCGCATTTATGCCGGGCAAAAAGCGGGAGGCCTCGGGGAAGATCACCAGCTCAGCTTCGAGCGCTTCCCAGCGGTGGCGCTTTCGAAGACCTATAACACGAACCAGCAAACCGCCGACTCCGCGGGCACCATGACCGCCATGATCACGGGGGTCAAAACCCTCGCCGGGGTCCTATCCGTGGACGGCTCCGTCCGCCGGGGCGATTGCGCCTCGGGGCAGGGGGCCGGGGTACCAAGTCTCATTGAGGAAGCGGAAGCCGCAGGGCTCGCCACGGGCGTCATTTCCACGGCCCGCATCACCCACGCCACCCCCGGCGCCACCTACGCCCACGTGGTAGAGCGGGACTGGGAGGGGGGCGTTCCAGAGGCGGCCGCAGCTCAGGGCTGCACCGATATCGCCAGCCAGTTGCTGAGCTTCAACCACGGTGACGGGATCGACGTGGTGCTCGGCGGTGGGCGAGCCATGTTCCTTCCCAATACCGTGGCCGATCCCGAATATCCAGGGAAAACCGGCGCCCGCCGGGATGGGCAGAACCTTATCGAAGCCTGGCAGGCGGCAAACCCGGACGGCGCCTACCTCTGGAACGGCGACGATCTCGCCGCCGCGGCAAAGGCCTCAGGCCCCGTGCTTGGGCTATTCGAACCCTCTCACATGCAGTTCGAAGCGGACCGCGCCCAGGACCCGGGCAAGGAGCCATCCCTTGCGGAGATGACCGCCTTCGCCATGGACCGGCTAAGCCAGAAGGGGTCGGGCTACGTGCTGGTGGTTGAAGCAGGGCGCATCGATCATGCCCACCATGCGGGCAACGCCTATCGGGCCATGGAAGACACGGTAGCGCTGGATGAAGCCGTGGCCACAGCGGTGGCCAAGAGCAACGAGAGCGAGACGCTCATCCTCGTGACCGCCGACCACAGCCACACCCTAACCTTCGCCGGCTATCCCACACGCGGCAATCCCATTCTTGGCTTAACCGTCAGCAATGACGAGCAAGGCTTTGCGGAGAGCACGCCAGCCAAGGACGCGCTGGGATTACCCTATACCACCCTGGCCTACACCAATGGGCCCGGCTACCCCGGGAAGAGTGACCAGCAAGGCGCTGGCCCGAAGACGGCGCCCCACTATCCGCGCACCGTGGAGCCCGCGGTGGGGCGCCCCGATCTTACGAACGTGGACGTGCAGGGCCCTAATTATCTCCAGGAAGCCATGGTGCCCGCGGGCGCGGAGACCCATGGGGGCGAGGACGTGGCAGTTTACGGCTGGGGTGCCGGCTCTCTCCGCCTTGGCGGTGTCCTTGAGCAAAATGTGATCTACTACGTCATGAAAGCGGCCCTGGGAGCGAAGCTCGACACCCCCTAGGCGCCTCGTCTGAAACCGCGCGCAGCCGCCAGGCTGCGCCTCAGCCTGGCCAATGGGAGCGAACCTTGGAACAGCTCAGCAGTTTTTTGATTACCCTCGATGGATTCCTCGGTTCCGCCCAATACTTTCCCATCCTCCTCCTTGGCGTGGGCATCTTCTTCACCATCTACCTCGGCTTTCCCCAGGTCCGCTATTTCCGCCACGCCTGGCGCATCCTCGCCGGGCGCTACGACGACAAGGACGCCCCGGGAGATACGACCCACTTTCAAGCCCTGGCGACGGCCCTATCGGGGACGGTAGGCACGGGGAACATCGGCGGGGTGGCCCTCGCCCTTCACGTCGGGGGGCCCGCGGCCCTGTTTTGGATGTGGGCCACGGCCCTCTTTGGCATGACCACGAAGTTTGTGGAGGTGCTGATTTCCTACAAATATCGCGTGGTGGACGAAGAGGGGCACATGGCGGGCGGGCCCATGTACTACATGGACCGGGGCATGAATATGCGCTGGCTGGCCATCCTCTTCGCCGTCGCCTGCGTCGCTACCTCCTTTGGCACGGGCAGCATGCCTCAGGCCAACAACATTGCGCAGGCCATGGATGCGACCTTTGGCATATCACCGTACTGGACCGGGGGCGTGCTTGCCGTGGCCCTGGGCCTGGTGATCATCGGGGGGATTAAGCGCATCGCCGCGGTCACGTCTAAGCTGGTGCCCTTCATGGCTGCCGCCTATGGGATTGGCGCCTTGGCGGTGATTGCCTCGAACCTCGAGTTTGTGGGACCTGCCTTCGTATCCGTCTTCCGGGATGCCTTCAGCGGGTCCGCGGCCGCCGGCGGTTTCCTCGGCGCCTCCTTTGCCTACGCCTTCAACCGCGGCGTTAACCGGGGCCTCTTTTCCAACGAAGCGGGGCAGGGCAGCGCGCCCATCGCCCATGCCTCGGCGAAGGGCCGGGAGCCCGTCTCAGAAGGATTCGTGGCTATCCTTGAGCCCTTCATTGACACCATTTTGATTTGCACCCTTACGGGCCTCGTGATCCTGTCCTCCGGGGTGTGGAACGAGAAGTTCCCCAATGACTTCCAGGACTCGGACACCATTATCCTGGCCGGGGACCTTACGGACAGCGATGCACAGCACGTGACGGCCCTAAGCGCCTTCCTTACGGATCAGCCCTCCAGCGTGCAGCGCTATTCCGGCACCATCGAAGTGCAGAACGGGGAAGCGACCCACGAAGGCTTCACCATTCTCCATGCGCGTTCCGTGGCAGAAAACGTGACCTACCATATCGGCCAGAATCGACGCTTTACGGGGGAAGTGATGGTGCGAGACGGGCGCATCGCGGAGCCTGATGTTTACCTTCGGGGCGAGTCCCTAATCCACTCTGCGGCCCTTACCGTGGAGGCCTTTAACCGCAGCTTCCTCGGGGGCATCGGCCCCTACATCGTGGCCTTCGGGCTCATGCTCTTTGCCTTTTCCACGGCCCTTGCCTGGTCCTATTACGGGGACCGGAGCATGACCTTCCTCTTTGGAACGAAGTCGATCATGCCCTACCGGCTGGTTTACGTGGTGGGCTTCTTCCTAGCGGCCATCGCGGACACCACCCTGATTTGGCAAATCGCTGCCATCACCATGGTGGTCATGACCCTCCCGAACTTGTTAGGCCTTATGGTGATGCGCAAGGAAATCCGTCAGGAAATCCGCGATTACTGGACCGGCTTTTCCAAGGCCCACCCCGACGCGCCGAACCCGGCCCCGAAGGACAACGGCTAGGCGCGGGGTCTGCTAGGGCGCGAGGAGATCGCAGCGCGGGCACCACACCAAAACGCCCGCACTGCGATAGTCGAGGTTAAGCACTGCTTCCGCGCCCGAGAGGATGGAGGCCAGCCATCCGCCTAGGGGGCCAGCGCTTGGGCGCGGTCCTAGATTCACCGCGTCCAGCATCACGGTGAGCATCGCTTCCAGGGGCGACAGGACCGGGGTGAAGCGCTGCACCCGGTAATCCTCGAGCTCCGCGAGGTGGGCGGCCTCCGCAATAGCCTCATCGAGACCGCCCAGCGTATCCACGAGCCCTAGCTCAAAGGCGGCGCGACCGCTCCAAACCCGGCCCTCGGCCAGCGCGTCCACTGCTTCTGGAGTTAGGCCTCGGCCCTCGGCCACCCGAGCCTGAAAGGCGGCGTAGGTGTGATCGATACCGGCTTGAATCATGGTGCGAAGGCCAGGATTAAGGGGACGGAAGGCGTTGGTCGCGCCCGCCAGGGGGTGGGTCTGCACCCCGTCCGTGCTAACCCCAAGGGCACCGGCGCTGTCTTCGAAGGTCGCAGTCAAGGCAAAGGCGCCGATGGAACCGGTAATGGTGCCCGCCTCGGCGAAAATGTGGTCTGCGGTGCTGGAAATCCAATAGCCCCCGGAGGCCGCCACGTCCCCCATGCTCACCACCACGGGCTTACCATGGCTCTGGACCAGGGCCAGGGCCCGGCGCACCTGTTCCGACTGATTCGCAGCGCCCCCCGGGGAATTCACGCGAAGCACCACCGCCGCGACGCCGTCATCGATCCGGGCGTCATGAATCTGAGCCACCACGTCATCGCCCACCTCACCATCGCCGCCGGGGCCCGGGGCAATGGTGCCTTCCGCGACAATGACCGCCACGGCGGGAACGTCCGGGCTGGGCGCTTCCGGACGATTCGCGAGGTAGGCCTTAAGGCCGATTCCTTGGAAGGCCAAGGGATCTTCCGGGTCCGCGCCGAAGCGGCTTTGCAAGCGATCAAGGCGCGCATCCCGGGGCAGGAGCTCGTCTACCAGCCCCGCTTCCAGCGCCAAGCGCGCACTATCACCGCCGGCGGCCAGGAGACGCTGAGGCCATTCCCGCAGCAGGCGATCAAATGGCTCAGGGGCCATGCGGCGATTGGCCACCACCGTTTCCGCATAGCCCGCCCAGAGGCTATCGATCAGGGCCTGATCCGCCTCCCGAGCCTCCGGGGACATATCGTTTCGCAGCAGCGGTTCCACCGCAGCCTTATAGCGACCGGCGCGTAGGACCTCCACGGACACCTTCAGCCGGTCCAGCGCCGC
>JAYOYG010000072.1:0-11154 GCA_038153445.1 Pseudomonadales bacterium | reverse complement strand
TCCTCCGGGGCAGCAGCGCCAGGAAAGGATGTCCCTTAAACGCTATGGAGCTTTTGCGACTGACGACGACTGGTTAGTGAGCTTATTGACAACGCTGTCATTCGTTGCCAGACCCTACCGCAAAACCCCAGGGGAATGGAAAGAACTTTGTGTTGGCTCTACGGTTCCTTAAGTGCGTGCTTCCCCCAATTTGCTCGTTGCGGACGACCATTCGCGAAGCAGTGGAATGTGTTTCGGGAAATACTGTTAGAGTAATTGGCCTAAATTTAAAGAAAAAAGATCGGGCGGTGTGATATCGGCGCCCTCTCTGCCCTCGACTACCTCAGCGAGGAGGCTAAAGCGCGCCCCATGGCCAGAAATAGTGAACAGCTAGTCCAGGTGTCTTTCGGGCTGCGGCAGGGTCTCGCAAAAGTTTCTTGCCTGGCCCTTTGCTTGGGTTGGCTTCTGGTTCTTCCCTTTGAAAGTACCGCTGCTTGGAAGCCGAAAGCTAAAGCCGAGCCCACGGCGCCCTCTCATGAGGCTCGTAGGGCTGTTCGCGAATTTAGGCGCCTTGAAGGTCTCGACGACTATTTTTCTGAAGCTGACGCCTTTGTCGTTTTTCCTGCCGTGGCTAAGGCGGGTATTGGTCTAGGCGGGGCGACGGGACGGGGAGAAGTCATCAAAAAGGGCAAGGTCATCGCTTTGAGTCGCTTATATCAGCTGACCGTGGGAATTCAGCTCGGAGGGCAGGCCTACAGCGAGATCATTTTTTTTCAGACCCAAGCGGATACGGACCGGTTCCTGAAGGGGGGCTTTGAGCTCAGCGCTCAGGCAAGCGCGGTGCTTATCGACGAAGGGGTGTCTACCGATCTCAACTTTAAAGACGGTCTGGCGATATTCACGCTCTCCAAGGGGGGGCTGATGTATGAGGCGACTGTCGCCGGACAAAAATTTTCTGTGGAAGTTCTTTAGAGATTTATTCGGTCACGCGAAGCTACAAAGGAACGATACTTTATGAAAACCATAAACAAGTTCGCCTTTTTGATGACCTTTTTGTTCTTAACCATCGCCTCGGCCAACGCGGCTTTTGGCGGTAAGAAGGGAGAGAACGGCGAGGATAAGAAGGTTTACCAGGCCGTGGAGTGGCCGGACTACGATGGTTCGAAGATCGGCGTTGCCATTTTGAGTTTCGAAGACGGTCTATCTCCCCAGGCAGCAGCGAATTGGATTGACGCGGATACCGGCGTTCAAGTGCATTTTGGCCTTGGAGATGGCCTGTCAAACATGCTTGTCAGCACCCTTTTATCAACGGGACGTTTCAACATCATCGATAAGAAGATTGCGAGAAAGCTCTTTGAGATTTATAGCGAAGATACGGCCAAAAAGGTTTACGAAGGCTCCGCGAATCTTCCAAAGGTGCCGGGAATTCAGTATTTCATTCTGGGTTCCATGACGGCTTTCGATGACGGGGCTAGTGGTGCCGAAGGCGGTGTGGGTTTTGGCGGGGTTCGCCTCTCTGGAGGAAAGTCAGTGGCTTCGTTGATGATTCACATGAGAATAATCGACGCGACCAGCGGCCAGGTTGTCTACTCGGCACCGGTGGAGGGATCGGCCAGTGTCTCCAATGCAGGGATCTCCGTAGCAGGAGTCGGAAATCTCTCCGCTTTCAAAGCAGCGCCCATCGGCCAAGCGATTCAACAGATGCTTGATCGTGCGACTGACGACATCATCGTAACCAGCTTTCCTGGTACTGAGTCGATTTTCGCCGTGGACGAAGCAGAAGAAGAGGCGCCTTCGCAGGAGTAGGGAGCGCCAGGCGAACTATCCCAGCGATGGGGCCTCTAGGCTTGGGGTGGTTCGCCTAGATTCCGCTGAGGCTCTTAGCTTTAGCCTTCTGGCCGCCTCACCCGTTCGCCGGAATAATGGCGCGGTCCTTAGGGAGGGGTTATGGAACGCTACTCACCGGCAGCGGAAAAGAACAAGACGCCGGTTCTTGAGGTGCTCCGGGAGCGCCTTGCGCCCACCGCCCGAGTGCTCGAGGTAGGCAGCGGCTCCGGGCAGCACGCGCTCCATTTCACCGAAGCCTTGCCCGAGCTCCGCTGGCAGCCCACGGAACATCCCGCGGTAATGCCTGCTCTCGAGGCCAACCTTGGTGCCGCGGGGCGGGAGGCGATCCTGCCGCCGCTGGCGCTCGATCTGGCCGCGGATTCATGGCCAATCGGGCCCTTCGACGGGGTTTATGCGGCCAACGTGATGCACATTGTTTCCGTGCCCCTGGGGGAAGCGCTGCTTCGCGGCGCCGCCTCCGTGCTGGGGGAGGGGGGGCAGCTCTTGCTCTACGGCCCCTACCGCTTTGGGGGCGCCTTCACTACGGAATCCAATGCGGAATTTGACCAGTGGCTAAAAGCGCGAGATCCGGCCAGTGGCGTTCGTGATTTCGAAGCGGCGGCGGCGGCGGCAGAAGCTGTGGGGCTGGTTTTCGCGGATAATCGCGCCATGCCGTCAAACAATCAGCTGCTGTGCTTTCGCCGAAGGGCGAGCCCCTAGCGCCACGCGGAGCGCCCCATGGCGGTAACCCTTGAACTTTCCCTCCTGCTCGCTCAGCTCGAGGCCCTGGGTGCCATCGGCGCCGCGGGGCCGGGGCGCGGCCGCACGCGCATTGCCCTGACGGAGGCGGAGAAGGCGGGGCGGGATCAGCTCGTTGCTTGGATGCGCGAACTTGACCTGATCGTTGAGGTAGACCAGCTCGGCAATATCTTTGGGAGTCTGCCAGCAGCTACGGCGGAAGGGGGTCGGGAGCCCCTCATGATCGGCTCCCACATCGACACGGTCCGCAGCGCCGGGGCCCTCGATGGCTGTTACGGGGTGCTGGCGGGCCTTGCGGTCCTGCGCGCCTTTCGGGCCGCTGGGATTGCGCCGGCGCGGCGCCTGGTGGTGGCCGCCTTCACTAACGAAGAGGGCGTGCGCTACCAGCCGGACATGATGGGGTCCCTGGTCTATGCCGGGGGCCTTGCCGTGGCGGACGCTCTCGCGAGCATCGGCACGGACGGCACGCGCCTCGGCGATGAGCTGGCGCGCATCGGCTATGCCGGTGAGGCGCCCTGCGGCTTTTTGACGCCCTGGGCCTTTCTCGAGCTCCATATCGAGCAGGGGCCCGTGCTCGAAGCGGCGGGGGCGCGGCTGGGGGTGGTGCATGGCGTTCAGGGTATCTCCTGGCAGCGGATTACCCTGAAGGGGGAAGCGAACCACGCCGGTACGGCGCCCATGGCCTTCCGTCACGATGCGGGCTTCGGCGCCGCAGCGACCGTAGCCTTTCTTCGAGAGCAGATCACCAAGACCGCCCCTGGCACGACCCTGGCCACCGTAGGGTCCCTTACCCTGGCCCCGGACGTGATCAACGTGGTGCCCGAGCAAGCGACCTTCACCGTGGATCTCCGCGATCCTGACGAAGCGCAGCTCGCAGCGGCGGAGGCCAAGCTCGATCAGTTTTTAGACGCCCTGGCGGAGGCGGAGGGGTTAACGGTTCACAAGGAGCGGTTGGTGCGCTTTTCCCCCGTGGTCTTTCACGCTGGCCTGCGGAAGCGGATTCGTGCGGCGGCGGAGGCGTCGGGCGAGGCGCCCCTCGAGCTCACCTCCGGGGCGGGCCACGATGCGCAGATGATGGCGCGCATCGCCCCCTCCGCCATGATTTTCGTACCTAGCATCCAAGGCATCAGCCACAATCCTGAGGAAGCCACGGACCCGGCGGATCTCGCCCTGGGTGCGGAAGTGCTCCTGCGAGTCGTGGAAGACTGCCTGGCCGTGCCCTTGGGAGAAGCGCCATGACCACCGGGTGTTATCTAAACCCGAGGGCGCAGCGGGGCCCTTACCCCGATGCCCTCGCGGCCGTGCTCTCTCCCGCCCAGGGGGCGCGCTATGCCGCCTGGCTCTCCGGTTGGCCGCGCGTCCCCGACGCCCCCACGCCGCTGGTTTCCCTTCCGGCGCAGGCCGAGCGCTTGGGTCTTGGGGGGCTGGCGCTGAAGGATGAAGGGCGGCGCTCGATGCTGGGCAGCTTTAAGGCCCTGGGTGCCCCCGTTGCTCTCGTGGCGGAGGTGCTCCGGCGTCACCCGACCTGGGATGGGCCGGGCGTGCTTGCCGGGCGCTATGCCGAGGCCCTGGCCGGCTTCACGGTGATCAGCGCAACCGATGGTAATCACGGCCGGTCCCTGGCCGCTGCAGCGCAGGATGCCGGGTGCCGTTGCGTGATTGTCCTTCACGCCGAGGTGAGCGAAGAGCGGGAAGCGGCCATTGCGGCCCTGGGGGCCAGGATCGTCCGAGTTTCCGGCAATTACGACGCCTCCGTGGCGGAGGCGGCGCGGCTTGCTGATACCGAGGGCTGGCAGGTCATCTCCGATACCTCCTATGCGGGCTACGAACAGATTCCCGGGGATGTGATGCAGGGCTACAGCCGCATCGCAGCGGAAGCCCTTGCCCAGGCGCCGGAGGGCTTTACCCACGTGGTGCTGCAGGGCGGCGTTGGGGGTCTCGCGGCGGGGGTGGTCAGCGAGTTCTGGGGGCGCCAAGGCGCTGATCGGCCCACCGTGCTCGTGGTGGAGCCCGTGCAGGCGGACTGCCTTCTGCAGAGTGCGCGCGAGGGGCGCGCCGCGTCGGCCACGGGATCCGTGGATTCGGTCATGGCCGGGCTGGCCTGCGGAGAAGCCTCCCCCCTGGCCTGGCGCTTTCTGGAAAATAGCGTCGACGCCTTTCTGACCATTGAGGATGACGCGGCCATTGCCGCCATGCGTCGCCTCGCGGAAGGTTCGAGCCGGGAACCGCCCCTAGTGGTGGGGGAATGCGGCGCCGCCGGGCTCGCGGCGCTGGAGGGGCTTTCCTCGAAGGATCGGGCAGCCCTAGGCTTGGATGAAAGGGCTTCCGTATTGTTGATTAATACGGAAGGGGCGACGGCGCCGGCGGTCTATGAATCCCTGGTGGGGGACAGCGCGGAGGCGGTCGCTGCCCGTCGCGATCAGTGGCAGCCCGCCGATTAGGAGCGCGTTCATGTCCCAAACTTTCAATGCACAGCTGTGCGCCTGGCGCCACGCCCTCCATCGCAAGCCCGAACTCGGCTTTCAGGAGCAAGGTACGGCAGCCTTCGTGAGCGCCCAGCTTGAGGCTCTGGGCCTTACGGTCCACGGCGGCATCGGCGGGACCGGCCTTGTGGCGAACCTTCGCTGCGGCGACGGCGCCGGGGTGATTGGGCTCCGCGCCGATATGGATGCGCTGGCCATGACGGAAACGGGCACCCCGGCCCACGCCTCCGAGCATCCCGGGTGTATGCACGGCTGCGGCCACGACGGGCACATGGCCATGGTGCTCGGGGCGGCGGCGCTCCTCACCGAGCGCCGGGACTTCAACGGCACGGTCCGCTTTATTTTTCAGCCCGCGGAGGAGCACGGCCGGGGGGCGAAGGCCATGATGATCGATGGGCTTTTTGAGCGCTTCCCCGTAGACGCGATTTTCGGGCTCCACAACATGCCCGGGCTCCCCCTGGGGCACTTTGCGGGGCGCGCCGGAGGCATCATGGCCGCGGAGGATAACTTTGAGATCCGCATCACCGGGCGAGGCGGGCACGCCGCCCGGCCCCACATGGGCGTTGATCCCCTGGTGGTGGCGGCGCAGATCATCCTCGGGCTGCAGACCATCGTGAGCCGTTCCGTCGACCCCAGCGCCACCGCCGTGGTGTCCTGCACGGAAATCGAGAGCGACGGTATTCGCAATGCCATTCCCACCACCGTCGTATTGAAAGGGGATACGCGGAGCTACGATCCTGCGGTGCAGGCCCTGCTTGAGGCGCGCATGCGGTCGCTGTGTGAAGGCATCGCCGCGGCCCAGGGCGCCTCCGTCACCGTGAGCTACACCCACGAATTTGCGCCTACGGTGAACTGGGCCGAGCAAACGGCCCAGGCCCTGCGGGCCGCGGAGGCCGTGGTGGGGGGCGACAAGGTCGACAGCGCCGTGGCCCCCATGATGATCTCCGAGGACTTTGGCGCTTTCCTTGAGGCGGTGCCCGGGGCCTTCCTGTTTTTGGGCGCTGGCGAGGATGCTTTGCCCCTCCACAACAGCGCCTACGACTTCAACGATGCGCTGCTGCCCCTGGGTGCGGAGTATTTTGCGACGCTGGCGCGGCAGCTGCTGCCGGCCGGGGAGGGGGCATGACGCCCCCGTCCTTTGATTTGCCTCGGGTGCTCGGGGAAAGCTTCGCCCTTCGGGAGCAGGCCGAGGGCTACGCCCGCGCCTATCTCGAGACCGTGCACCACCGTTCCGTAGCGCCTACGCCTGAGGCCCTGGCCGCGCTGGAAGGCTTTCGCGAAGCCCTCCCGGTCCGGGGCGCGGCTCCGGAAGCGGTGCTTGAGCAACTTCATCACCTGGGCTCCCCCGCCACGACGGCGCAGGGGGGCGGACGCTTCTTTGGCATGGTGAACGGCGGGGCGCTACCGATCACCCTCGCGGCCCGGCTCCTGGCCGACAGCTGGGATCAGAACGGCGCCGTGGCCGCCGTGGCACCCCCCATCGCTGCCCTGGAAACGGTGGTGGAGGGCTGGCTTCAGCAGCTCTTTGGGTTGCCGAATACGGTGGCCGCCAGCTTCCTCAGTGGCAGTTCCCTGGCGCTGGTGACCGGGCTGGCCGCGGGACGCTGGCGCCTGCTCGAGCGCCAGGGCTACGACGTGAACGCGAAGGGGCTTGGGGGCGCGCCACCGTTGCGCGTGGTGGCCGGCGCCCATCTTCACGCTGCGGCCCTGAAGGCCCTGGCCCTCCTGGGCTTTGGGCGTGACCAGATCGAGTGGGTGCCGGTAGATGATCAAGGCCGGCTGCGGCCCGATGCCCTTCCCGCTTTGGATGACCGGACGCTGCTGCTGTTGCAGGCGGGGAACGTGAACTCCGGCGCCTTTGATCCCTTTCATCCGGTGGTGGCCGAGGCCCGGGCCGCCGGCGCCTGGGTTCATGTGGATGGGGCCTTCGGGCTCTGGGCTGCCGCCGCGCCGCAGCTGGCCGCGCTCGCCGAAGGCCACGAAAAGGCTCACTCCTGGAGCGTGGATGCGCACAAGACGCTGAACGTGCCCTATGACAGCGGTATTGCCCTCTGCGCCGATCCCGAGGCGCTCTTCGCCGCCCTGGGGGCGGAAGGGGCCTACCTCCCGTCGGGGACCGCGGGGGTGCTTGGGCTGAATCGCGATGGGCTGCGCTACGGGCCCGAAATGTCCCGCCGGGGTCGGGTGGTGGAGCTGTGGGCGGCGCTGAAAAGCCTCGGTGCCGAAGGCGTCGCGCAGCTGGTTTCCCAGCTTCACGAACGGGCTCGCCAGCTTTGCGATGCCCTCAGGGATGCCGGTTTTCCCGTGCTTAATGAGGTGGTGTTCAATCAGGTGCTGGTAGACGTGGGGCCGGACGCCGACGCGTTTGCGGCCGCCCTGCGGGAGAGCGGGGAGGCCTGGGCTGGGGCCTCCCGCTGGTTCGATCAGCCCGTACTGCGCCTAAGCGTTTGCAGCTGGGTGACCTCAGAGGACGACATCGCCCGCACCGTGCGGGCGATGGTTCGGTGCCGCGAGGCTCAGGCCTAGGCCCGGGTTTAAGCCAGACGCAGAGCGTCGTTTAGGGGCAGTTCGGTCAAGCGCTTGCCCGTGGCTCGGTAGAGGGCGTTGGCCACGGCGGGGGCAATGGGCGGCAGCCCCGGCTCCCCGACCCCCGTGGGGGCTTCCTGGCTTTCCATGATCACCACTTCGACCTTCGGCGCCTCGTTAATGCGCAGGATGGGGTAGTCGTGGAAGTTGCTTTGCTTCACGGCGCCCCCATCGAAGTCGAGCTTGCCGTGAAGCGCCGCCGTCAGGCCGTACATGATCGCCCCTTCCATTTGAGCCCGCACGATGTCCGGGTTGACGGCAAGGCCGCAGTCCACGGCGCAGAACACCCGGTGCACGCGAATGGCGCCGTCTTCCACGGATACCTCGGCCACCTGGGCTACGGAGGTGGCAAAGGAGTGGTGCGCGGCGAAGCCCAGGTGCCGCCCCGGCGCCGGGGTCCAACCGTTCCACGCTTCCTGAGCCTTGGCCACGACAGCGGCAAGGCGCGGGTTGTGGTCCAGGTGGGCCAGGCGGAACGCCACGGGGTCCTGCCCCGCGGCCTCGGCGAGGGCGTCCATGGTCACTTCCTTGGCGAAGGCCGTGTAGGAGTGGCCTACGGAGCGCCAGAAGGTGACGGGAATGCCGTGCTCCTTCGTGGCGTGGTGCACCGCAAGGTTCGGAACGGCGTAATCCTCATAGAGCCCTTCGATGCTCGAGTGATCGACCACCCAGCCCTGATGCAGCCGATCGGTCAGCCCCACCATGAAGTCCACCACGCCGTCGGGCATGCCGGGGAGGAGGGCCGGAAGGGAATTGCGGATCGTTTCCGGCGTGATGTTCGACCCGGCGCGCGCCGCATCCCAGGCCGCTAGTCGGCCGTCGTCGTCGAGGCCAGCGCGGATGCGCATGAGCGAGGCGGGGCGATAGAGGCCGCCGCGGAGGTCGTCTTCCCGGGTCCAGAGCAGCTTGATGGGCGTACCCGTGGCCTTGGAGATTTGCGTCGCTTCCACCACATGGGTGAGCGTGCCTCGGCGCCCGAAGCCGCCCCCAAGGTAGGTTTGGTGCACCATGACCTGGGCCGGCTCGAGCCCCGCATGGCGCGCCACGAGGGCGCCGGCGGGTCCCGGACCTTGCGTGCCGGCCCACAGCTCGGCGCTGTCGCCCTTCACGTGCACCACGGCGCTCATGGGCTCCATGGGAGCGTGGGCCAGGAAGGGGGCCCAGAACTCGAGATCCACGGTCTTCGTCGCCCCCGCCAGGGCCGCAGCCACATCGCCGGTGCTTTCCGCTTCCTCTCCGCCGGCGGCGAGGGCTTCCGCGTAGTCGGCCCGGAGGCTGGCGGTGGTCGCACCGTTTAGCGGCGAGGCGGACCATTCCACGGTCAGGGCTTCCGCCCCCTTCTTCGCCTGCCAGAAGTGCTCCGCCACCACGGCGACGCCGGTGGCGATTTCTACCACCGTGCGCACCCCGGCCACGGATTTGGCGGCGCGATCGTCATAGCGCACCACCTTCGCCCCGAAGACCGGCGGCCGCACCACCACTGCGTGCTCCATACCGGGCACGTCGATGTCGATGCCGTAGACCGCTTTCCCCGTGGCCTTCACTTCGCCGTCGAGGCGGGGGAAGGCCGTGCCGATCCAGCGGTAGTCCGCTGCGGCTTTGAGGTCCACGGTTTCGGGCACGGGCAGGGTGGCTGCGGTGCTCAGGAACTGGGCGTAGGGGTAGCGGTTCTCGCCGTGAACGATCATACCGTCGTCCGTGGTGAGGGCGCTTTCGGCCACGCCGAGGTCCTGCGCTGCCGCAGCGAGGAAGAGGGCGCGCATCTGACACCCCACGGTCATAAGCTGGGTGAAGTGCTCCTTCACCGAGGTGCTGCCTCCGGTGACCTGGAAGCCCATGCCCGGGTTGGCGTAGTCCGGGTGGGCACCGGCCAGCTCCACCGTGAGGCGCTGGGGCGCCATATCCAGGCCTTCGGCGACGATGGTGGTGAGGCCCGTGGTGACCCCCTGGCCCATCTCGTCCCGGGGGCAGTAAAAGTGCACCGCGCCATCGGCGGTGAATTTCAGGAATGCGTTGGGCACGAAGTCCCCGCTTTCCCGGGGCACGGGGAGGCTCGGGGGCGTGCTGCACCCGGGGAGCGTAAAGGCCACGAGGAGGCCGCCCCCGGCAAGGGCGCTGTGGCGAAGGAAGCTACGGCGGCTCAGCGTGCTCATGCGGACACCTCCTCAGCCATGGCATTGGTGAAGAGGGCCTCTTGCGCGAGGGTGGCTGCGGCGCTTTGGATCGCGTTCTTGATGCGGGGATAGCAGCCGCAGCGACAAATGTTGCCGGCCATGGCCGTTTCAAGCTCCGCTTCCGTGGGGTTGGGGTTGGCTTCCAGCAGGGCCGCCGCAGCCATGATCTGCCCCGACTGGCAGTAGCCGCACTGGGAAACGCTCTCCGCCACCCAGGCCGCTTGGAGCGCCGCGCCCACCCCTTCCGGATCCAAGCCCTCGATGGTGGTCACGGCCTTGCCGGCCACCGCCGCCAGGGGCAGCACGCAGGTTTTCTGCGCCACCCCATCGACGTGCATGGTGCAGGCGCCGCAGAGGCCCGCGCCGCAGCCAAATTTCGAGCCTTTCAGCATGAACTGATCACGAACGGCCCAGAGCAGGGGCGTATCCGGGGCCAGGTCCGTTTCCACGGTTTGGCCGTTGAGCGTAAAGCGAAGCATGAGCATTCCTCCGGCTCGGATGGGTGCGCCCTAGGGGCGGGGGGTGGGAAAGAGGCCATGGCCCTCAAGGACCCGGATCATGGCACTGCGAAAATCTTCGGCGCTTTGGGCGCTCACAAAGAGCCCCTTGGCCGCCATGGCCAGGGCGAAGGCCTGGGCCTCGGCGGGGCCTCGCGCCTGGGCGGGCGGACCGGTCATGAGCCGAGCCGTCACCGCCGGGGACACGGAATTTAAGGGGTCGTAGCCCGCGGCGCGCTTGCCTTCCATGCCGAGGCCAAAGAGCGCTTGCCCATAGGGACCCTGATTCAGCAGCGTGACCATGGGCTCAAACCAGGCGCAGTAGTGGCCCAGGAGCTGGTCCGCCAGTTCTTCCCCGGGGCGTTCCAGGGCCGCGAGGGCGGCGCGCTCGAGGTGGCCACTCATGGCGTCTACGGCCCAATGGAACAGGGCTTCCTTATTGCCAAAGCGGTTGTAGAGCGTCTGCCGCGAAACGCCCCCAGCCTCGGCGAGGCGACCCATGGTGGTGCGGGGGAAGCCATCTTGGGCAAAGCGCTCCAAGAACGGCATCACCTCCCCGAGGGGGGGAAGAATGCGTTGCCCGAGGGCATCCAAGGTAAAGGCCGGTTCGCTCATGGGCGAAATATACATTTAGTGTCTAAATTGTAAATAGCCCTCTTTCTGGACTAAGCCCAGTAGTAGCGCTTTCCCCCCACCCGGGGCATGGTTGGGGCGGGAGAGGGGAGGAAAAGCGATGTCAGAAAACCCTGCGGCGCCGTCGAGCGCCCCAAGCCGGGGCCGGCTGGCCCTGGTGATCATGGCCGCCCTGGCGGTCTTCGTGTGCTACACGGACCGGGTCATCATGTCCGT
>JAYOYG010000071.1:0-11454 GCA_038153445.1 Pseudomonadales bacterium | reverse complement strand
TAACGGCTCACATCTCGGGAAAGATGCGGAAAAACTACATCCGGATTCTCACCGGGGACCGGGTGAAGGTAGAACTCACCCCCTACGATCTCAGCAAGGGTCGGATCACCTACCGCGAACGCTAGGTGCTCCGGCGGCTTCCCGGCCCCTAGGCCGGGACCGCCTCCCCTTCGACCTCAAGCGCAAGCTCACCATCCCGCGCCGTGATGTGCACCACCCCACCCTTCTCCGCTAGGCGGCCAAAGAGCAAATCCTCGGCCAGGGGCCGCTTGATCTTGTCCTGAATCAGGCGCTGCATGGGGCGAGCCCCCATCTTCTCGTCGTAGCCTTCCTTTGCGAGCCAGGCTCGCGCGGCTTCGTCGACTTCAAGGGTCACGCGCTTCTGATCAAGCTGAGCCTGGAGCTCTGTGAGCAGCTTATCCACCACCGTTTCAATGACCGACGGCGATAGGGGTGCGAACTGCACGATGGCGTCGAGGCGGTTGCGGAACTCCGGGGTGAACAGCTTCTTGATGGCTTCCATGCCATCGTGGCGTACGTCCTGCTCGAGAAAGCCAATGGAACCCCGGCTCATATCCACCGCGCCCGCGTTTGTGGTCATGACCAAAATCACGTTGCGGAAATCAGCGCTCCGGCCGTTGTTATCCGTCAGCCGGCCGTTGTCCATCACCTGGAGCAGCAGATTGAACACATCCGGGTGGGCCTTTTCGATTTCGTCGAGCAGCAGCACGCTGTGCGGATGCTTGCTGATGGCCTCCGTGAGGAGTCCGCCCTGATCGAAACCTACATAACCCGGAGGGGCGCCAATGAGCCTGGAGACGGTGTGCCGCTCCATATACTCAGACATGTCAAAGCGGAGCAGCTCGACCCCAAGGACATGGGACAGCTGACGACAGACCTCCGTCTTGCCGACCCCCGTGGGGCCCGCGAAGAGGAAGGAGCCGATGGGCTTGCGCTCCTCCTTGAGCCCGGCCCGGGACAGCTTGATGGCCGAGGCCAGGGTGTCGATGGCTTCATCCTGCCCGAAGACGGTCATGCGCAGTTTCTTGTCGAGGTCCCGCAGCGATTCCTTATCGCTGCTATTCACCTGCTGGGAGGGAATGCGGGCAATCTTCGCCACCACCTGCTCCACATCGGCAGCGCCGATGGACTTCTTCTGCTTCGAGGGCGGAAGAAGCTTCTGCGCGGCGCCGGCTTCATCGATGACATCGATGGCCTTATCGGGAAGGAAGCGATCGGAGATATAGCGGGCGGAAAGCTCCGCTGCCGCTCGCAGGGCCTTATCGGTGTAGCGAAGCTGGTAGTGATCCTCGAAGCGGGATTTCAGCCCCTTCAAGATTTTGATGGTGTCCTCGACGTCCGGCTCCACCACGTCAATTTTCTGGAAGCGCCGGGACAAGGCGCGATCCTTCTCAAAAATGCCCCGGTACTCCTGGTAGGTGGTGCTGCCCATGCAGCGCAGCTCGCCGCTGCTCAGCAGTGGCTTCAGCAGGTTGGAGGCATCCATAACGCCCCCGGAGGCCGCGCCGGCGCCAATGATGGTGTGGATTTCGTCGATAAACAGAATGGCCTTATCCCGGGCTTGGAGATCGGAGAGCACGCTCTTTAAGCGCTTCTCGAAGTCCCCGCGATACTTCGTACCCGCCAGCAAGGCGCCGAGATCCAGGGAGTACACCTCGCTGCCCTTGACGATGTCGGGCACCTGCCCGTCCACGATGCGCTTGGCGAGGCCCTCGGCGATCGCCGTTTTCCCGACGCCCGCCTCTCCCACCAGGAGGGGATTGTTCTTGCGACGCCGGGTGAGGATCTGCACCACCCGCTCAACTTCTTCGTCGCGCCCCACGAGGGGATCGATACGCCCTGCCTTGGCCTGCTCGTTCAAGTTGCTAGCAAAGGCCTCAAGGGCGCCGGCGCCGGCGGGCTCAGCGCTTTCCTGGGCCTCTTCCGCTTCCTCCCGCTCTTCCCCTTCCCCTTCGCTGTCCTGGATCTTGGAGATCCCATGGGCGATATAGTTGACGATGTCGATGCGGGCAATGTCCTGAAGCTTCAGGAAGTAGACCGCTTGGCTCTCCTGCTCGCTGAAGATGGCCACGAGCACGTTGGCCCCGGTGACTTCCTTGCGCCCGGAGGATTGGACGTGGAACACAGCCCGCTGCAGGACCCGCTGAAAGCCGAGGGTGGGCTGGGTTTCCCGCTCCTCCGCGTCCTCGGGAAGCACCGGCGTGGTGCTGTCGATGAACTCCGCGAGTTCGCCCCGAAGTCGGTCAATATCGGCCCCCACGGAGCGAAGCACCGAGCGGGCAGCCGCGTTATCGAGGAGCGCCAGAAGCAGGTGCTCGACGGTCATGAATTCGTGCCGCTTCCCCCGGGCCTCGCGGAAAGCGTTATTAAGGGTCGTTTCTAGGTCTTTACTGAGCATACTGCATTGCTCCTGTGGTCGCGCCCGTTAGTCGGCCATCTCAACCTGAGATAACAGGGGATGGTTATTCTCCTGCGCGCACTGATTGACCTGCTCGGACTTGGTCTCTGCCACGTCCCTGGGATAGACACCGCACACCGCGCTCCCGCGAGTGTGTACTGCCAGCATAATCTGGGTGGCCTTCTCCCGGCCCATGCCGAAGAAGCGCTCCAGGATGTAGACCACAAACTCCATGGGGGTGTAGTCGTCGTTGAGCAACACCACCTTATAAAGCGGAGGCCGCTTTAGCTTGGGCTTGGCCGCTTCCGTAATCAGCCCAGCTCCGCCCCCGTCATCCTGCCCCGGGCCGTCACTGCCGGCGCGGATTGGCATCGGGTGCCCCGCCTGCCCAAACACCATGAAGTCTCCTTTCCGTGTGCCATTCCGGTGCCGGGCGACCGGACCCAGCGCTGCGTTTGATCATACCTCCCCGCCCGGAAAGGTGGCCAGCGCCCGCTCCAGCTCTTAGATAAGTGGGGGCAAAGCATTCGCTTTCAAGCCCCAAGCCCTTGACGACGCCCAGCCCCCTGGCCTTATGCTCAGGCTTGCCCTAGAGACATAACAGCGTCAGCAGCACATAACAAAATTCAAGGCGCGCTCAGGGTGGACCCATTCGCACGGGGAGGTGACGTATGGCGGTAGGCACCGTGAAGTGGTTCAACAACGCCAAGGGCTACGGGTTTATTGTGCCCGAGCATGGCGGCGATGACCTATTTGTGCACTATTCCTCTATTGAGATGGAGGGATATCGCACCCTTAAGGCGGGGCAGGAAGTTTCTTACGACGAGCAAGCCGGCGATAAGGGCAGCTCTGCAGTACGAGTAAGACAAAAGGACGATCCTCCCTCTGAGGGGACCGTCGCCCTCACCGCCGCCTCCGGTTAGGCCAGGGCAAAAAAAACGGGGCGCCGCGGCGCCCCGTTTTGATCGTCCTTGCTGAGCTTTAGCCCATCTTGGAGATCATGGCGTCTCCGAAGCCGGAGCAGCTGAGGAGCGTCGCCCCGTCCATCAGGCGCTCGAAGTCGTAGGTCACGGTCTTGTCCGCAATGGCGGCATCCATGGCTTCGATCACGAGGTCCGCAGCCTCCGTCCACCCCAGATGGCGTAGCATCATTTCGGCAGAAAGAATCAAGGAACCGGGGTTCACCTTGTCCTGTCCCGCATACTTCGGTGCCGTACCGTGGGTGGCTTCGAAGAGGGCAACTTCGTCGCCGATGTTGGCGCCCGGGGCAATGCCGATTCCGCCGACCTGGGCCGCGAGGGCGTCGGAGAGGTAGTCGCCGTTAAGGTTCATGGTCGCAAGGACGCTGTACTCATCCGGACGGGTCAGGATCTGCTGAAGCATGGCATCGGCGATGACATCCTTGATGATCACCTCCTTGCCATCTTTGCGGATCACGTGCCAGGGACCGCCGTCGAGGGGCTCGGCACCAAACTCTTCCACGGCGAGTTCGTAGCCCCAATCCTTAAAGGCCCCTTCCGTGAACTTCATGATGTTGCCCTTGTGCACCAGGGTCAGGGAGTCCCGGCCCTCGTCCAACGCGTACTGAATAGCCTTGCGCACCAGGCGCTTCGTACCTTCTGCGGAGATGGGCTTGATGCCCAGGCCCACGTGCTGCGGGAAGCGAATCTTGTTCACTCCCAGCTCCTCCTGGAGGAACTTCAAGAGCTTCTCGTTATCGGCCGTATCTGCTTGATATTCAACGCCTGCGTAGATGTCTTCGGTGTTCTCCCGGAAGATCACCATGTCCACCGCACCGGGGTTGCGCACCGGGCTCGGCACGTTGGTGAACCAGCGCACGGGCCGCTGGCAGACGTAGAGGTCCAGCTCCTGGCGCAGGGCCACGTTCAAGGACCGAATGCCGCCCCCCACGGGGGTGGTCATGGGGCCCTTGATGCCCACGATGAATTCCCGCATGGCGTCCAGCGTTTCTTCGGGCAGCCATTGATCTTCGCCGTACACCTCCAGGGACTTCTCCCCGGAGTAAATTTCCATCCATGCGATGGAACGCTTGCCGCCGTAGGCCTTGGCCACGGCCGCATCGGTGACCTTGATCATCACCGGCGTAATATCGACCCCAATGCCGTCACCCTCAATGAAGGGAATGATGGGATGGTCGGGGACGTTCAAGGAATGGTCAGCGTTGACGGTGATCTTCTGGCCGTCGGCGGGAACCTTGATGTGCTGGTAAGCCATGAAAAACTCCCTGCGAGTTATGAAGGCACCAGCCACTTGAGGCAAAGAGAGTCCCGCGACGATTCCGGCAACGGGGGCCGCCGGGCGCATGCAGGGTTTGCTAGGCTGGTGCTGGGCCCCCCTCGGGCCCATGCGCGAAGCGAGCGGGAGTATAGCAAGGGTGGAAGGAAGGTTCACGGGGCCAGGGGCGATACTGCTGCGCTTTCACAAGCCCTACGGGGTACTGTCCCAGTTCACCGATGGGGGCGGCCGCGCCACGCTCAAAAGCTATTTGCCCCAACCCAGGATCTACCCTGCGGGGCGCCTTGATCGGGATTCGGAGGGGCTCTTGCTGCTCACTAATCACGGGGGCTTGCAGCATTGGCTGAGCCACCCGCGGCATAAGGTGGAAAAGGGCTACTGGGCCCTGCTCGACCAAACCCCCGATGCCGCTACCCTTAAGCGACTTCAGGACGGCGTTACGCTGAAGGATGGCCCTGCCCGGGCTCTGTGGGCAGCGCTCTGCCCTGCCCCGCCCCTTCCCGAGCGCGACCCACCGCCGCGCATCAAAAGCTCGAGCACTCCGTGCTGGCTGGATCTCACCATCGATGAAGGGCGAAACCGCCTGGTTCGCCGGCTTTGTGCCGCCGTGGGAACCCCCGTGCTCCGCCTGATTCGCTATCGCATTGGGGACTACGCCCTCGAGGATCTCGCGCCCGGGGCCTATGGGGAGGCTCCCGTGCCGGCGGCTTTCAGGGGGTCCCTTCCCCAGAAGTCTCCTCCCAGGCGGTCAGGGCCTGGTGGTCCGAGGGGGCGGCCTCGATCCAGACCTTCTCGCCGTCCCGGTCCTCAAGCTTCCAGAACACCACCTCGCTCTTAAAGGCGTCCATGATGTACTGCGCCCCCGCGAAGGCGGCGTGGCGATGAGCGCTGGAGACGAGCACGAGCACAATCTGATCCCCCGGGCCGAGGGTGCCCACGCGATGGATGGCCTCCACCGCCAGAAGGGGCCAGCGTTTTGCCGCACGCTCGCAGACTGTGAGCATGGAACGTTCGCTCATGCCCGGATAATGCTCCAGGGTGAGGCTGGCCACGGAGCCCGCCTGATCGCGCACGAGGCCCACAAAGGCGACCTCGGCCCCCGCCCCCGGGGCGGCCCTGCGGAGGCGCCGAAAGGCGTCCTCCAGGGCAAAATCTTCCGTCTGCACCGCGACGGAAAGCACCGCTGAGCCGCTCATCCGCCGGTCACCGGGGGCAGGAAGGCGATCTCGTCCCCGGGGTTGAGGACGAAGGCGTCGTCTTCGATGAAGGCCTGATTCACCGCGAGGCGAATCCCGGGCGCCGTCAACTGAGCTCGGGCACCGGGAATCTCAACCTCTAGAGCCTGCAGAAGCCCCTCCACCGTGAGCCCCGGGGCCTCCAGGGGCAGGCTCAGGCGCTCTCGCCCCAGCGCTTCCCGGAGGCGGGCAAAGAACCGCACCTCAAGCATGGGACTCGGCCTCCCGGAGCCAGACGCCACTCGCCCCTCCGCGCTTCTCCTCCAGGGCGATGGCTTCGATGACCATGCCCCGATCCACGGCTTTGCACATATCGTAGACCGTCAGCGCCGCCAGGCTCACGGCCGTCAGGGCTTCCATTTCCACGCCAGTCTGCGCCGTGGTTTTCACCGTGGCCGTTACCCGAAGGGTGTCGGGGCCTTCCACGTCAAAGGCCACCTTTACCGAGCTTAGGGGCAAGCTGTGGCAGAGGGGAATAAGTTCGTGGGTTCGCTTGGCCCCCATGATGGCGGCGATGCGCGCCGTGGCCAGCACGTCGCCCTTGCGGTGCGTGCCCGCCTGAAGCTTTTCTAACGTTTCCGGCGCCATGCGAACGCGCCCGGAGGCTCGCGCCTCCCGAGCGGTGGTGGGTTTTTCACCGACGTCGACCATGTGCGCCTGGCCTTCTGCGTCAAGATGGGTAAATCCGTCAGGATCGGTCACGCGCTGTTGTCCTCGTTACTGGTGGCCCCCGGGCCTGCGCCGGTACAATAGCGACCGCATCCACCGCGAGAAACCCCCTGCCCATGGTTCAGGCCGCCCCTTCCCTAGCCCTTGGCCCCGCCCCCCAGCCGGAAGCGGGCGCCCGCGTGGTCGTCGGCCTGTCCGGCGGGGTGGACAGCTCCGTGGCTGCGCTGCGCCTGACGCGCGCAGGCTATGAGGTGATTGGTCTGTTCATGAAGAACTGGGAAGAGGACGACGGCACGGAGTACTGCACGGCCCTAGAGGATCTCGCCGATGCCCAGGCCGTCGCTGATCGCCTCGGGATTCCCCTGGAGACCGCGAACTTCGCCGCCGAGTACTGGGACGCCGTCTTCGAGCACTTTCTCTCCGAATACCAGGCGGGGCGCACGCCGAACCCGGACGTGCTGTGCAACCGGGAAATCAAGTTCAACGTTTTCCAAGACTACGCCGAGGCGCTCGGCGCGCAGTGGGTGGCCACGGGGCACTACGCTGATCTGGCAACGCTAGAAGGGCAGCCGTGCCTGCTCCGGGGCGCCGATCCCAACAAGGACCAAAGCTACTTCCTCCACGCCGTCCCCGGGGCGCGCTTTGCGCAGTGCCTTTTTCCCCTGGGCCCGAGCCCAAAGCCCGAAATCCGCCAGGAGGCGGAAGCCGCGGGGCTCCCCACCCACGCAAAGAAAGACTCCACGGGCATCTGCTTCATCGGCGAGCGGCGCTTCAGCGACTTCCTCGCCCGCTACGTGAAGGGCGAGGAAGGGCCCCTAGAAAGCGTGAACGGTGAAGTACTCGGCGTTCACCAGGGTCTGGCCTTCTACACCTTTGGGCAGCGCCAGGGCCTCGGCATCGGCGGCCGGTCCGATAGCGACGGAACCCCCTGGTACGTGGTGGAAAAGGACACGGTGCGGAATACGCTGATCGTCGCCCAGGGCCACGATCACCCCGCCCTCTTTCACAACGAACTCCTGGCCGAGGGGCTGAACTGGATAGGCCCGACGCCCATCCTACCCCTTCGCTGCACGGCGAAGATCCGCTACCGCCAGCGGGACCAGGCCTGCACCGTGTCCCTAGCGGGACCGGGGCAGCTTCGCGTGATCTTTGATGAGCCGCAGCGCGCGGTAACGCCGGGGCAGTGGGTCGTTTTCTACGACGGTCCCCGATGCCTCGGTGGCGGCCAAATTATTCAGCGAAGCCGCGCATGAGCACGCCCCATGAGGTCGCCAAGGCCCTGGCCGCGGTTTTTCAGAGCGCCGCTCTAGTCGAAGATGCGGCCCACGGCCGCAGCCTGGAGCCAACCCAGCTTTGCCCGCTCCTCGAAGCGGTGCTCATCGTCGATGCCCCGAATGTGGACGGCATTTACGGCACTTCCTTGACCCTTGGCCTTCGATCGCTGGAAACCCAGCTTTCCCCCGGTGCCCGGCCGACGGGGGAAGTGCTGCGCTATGTCTTTGCCATGCTGCGCCTCGCCCATCAGTTTCAGCGCGCTCCGGCGCTACAGCGGGAAATGGACAAGCGACTCGCGCGCTTACAAGACCAGCGTGCCCACTTTCCCGTAGATCACGAAACGCTCATCGAAGCCTTTGCGGAAACCTACAGCGCCACCCTGGCCACCCTGCCCCGGCGCATCGAAGTTCGCGGCCAGCGAGGTGCCCTGAGCCAACCTCGCACCGCGGCGCTTATTCGTGCCTG
The DNA here is from genome assembly GCA_038153445.1 of Pseudomonadales bacterium. Taxonomy (GTDB): domain Bacteria; phylum Pseudomonadota; class Gammaproteobacteria; order Pseudomonadales; family Azotimanducaceae; genus Salivita. The sequence goes on along the minus strand of JAYOYG010000071.1, from coordinate 3,135 downwards.
CCTTTTGGCCGGCGTCCGAGGCGCAATTTTGTACTTCCAGCTCGGCGGCCGCCGCCGCCATCTCTTCCTTCAACGACGGCGCCTGGTCGGCGCCGCTCAAGCGCTCTGTGAGGAACTGCCGTGACTGACACTGCCCACCCCCTCTTCGCCCTGTCGCCCCTCGACGGGCGCTACCGCAGCCAGGGGGATGGGCTGCGCCCGTTCCTCAGTGAATATGGGCTCCTGCGCTTTCGCGTGGTTACGGAGGTAGAGTGGCTGCTTGCCCTAGCGGCGGAGCCGGCCTTTACGCCCCTGCCCCCCTTCAGCGAGGCAGATCAGGCCTATCTCCGCGGCGTTGCGGAGCAGTTCTCCGCGGCTGACGCTGAGGAGATTAAGGCGACGGAGCGCACCACGAACCATGATGTGAAGGCGGTGGAATATTTCCTCAAGGCGCGCCTCCGGGCCCGCCCCTCCCTGGCGCCCTATGAAGAATTCGTGCACTTCGCCTGCACGAGCGAGGACATCAACAACGTCTCCCATGCACTCATGTTGAAGCACGCCCGGGACGAAGCCCTTCTGCCGGCCATGGATGCGGTGCTCGTAAAGCTCAAGAGCTTGGCCGACGGCCTTGCGGCCGTGCCCATGCTGTCGAGAACCCACGGGCAGCTGGCCTCCCCCACCACCATGGGTAAGGAGCTGGCGAACTTCGTTGCCCGCCTTCGCAGCCAGCGCGACGCCTTCGCTGCCCTGCCCCTGCCGGCCAAGCTGAACGGCGCCGTGGGGAATTTCAACGCCCACCTGGTGGCGGCCCCGGAGGTGTCCTGGCCAGCGCTCAGCACGCGGGTGTTGGAGGGGCTTGGGCTCACCATGAATCCCTATACCACGCAAATTGAGCCTCACGATGGCATCGCCGCCTATTGCCACGGGCTTCAACGCTTTGGTCAGGTGCTGCTCGATATGAACCGGGATCTCTGGGGCTACATTTCCCTGGGCTACTTCAAGCAGCGTGCCGTGGCCACGGAAACCGGGTCTTCCACCATGCCCCACAAGGTAAACCCCATCGACTTCGAAAACTCCGAGGGCAACCTGGGCCTTGCCCATGCCGTGCTTTCCCACCTGGCGGACAAGCTGCCCGTGTCGCGGTGGCAACGGGACCTCTCCGATTCCACCGTGCTGCGCAACCTTGGGGTCGGCCTGGGCCACCTCATGATTGCCCTTACCGCGGCGCTGCGGGGCCTGGGGAAGATCGAGGCCGATCCCCAGCGCATGGCCCAGGATCTCGATAACAGCTGGGAAGTGCTGGCCGAACCGATCCAGACCATTTTGCGCCAGGAGGGGGTGGATCAACCTTACGAGCGCTTGAAGGAAGCCACCCGGGGTCGGCATCTTGATGCCCAGGCCGTGGCCGAGCTACTTGAAGCCCTTCCCCTTTCCGCCGAGGGCCGAGCGCGCCTTCAAGCCCTCACCCCGGCCACCTACCTTGGCCTTGCGGAAACGCTCGCGCGCTCCGTCTGATGACCCTACCGCCGCCTCGTCCCCATCTGTTTTCCGCCGCGCCCTTTCCCGAGGGGGCGAGAACCACGGAAGGCCAGGAGGCGGCTTTTTTTGAGCATTACTGGGGGCGGAGGCCCGCCGTTCTTCCCGGGGCCCTCCCGGGAGGCCTGCCCCTGGATGGGAATGAGCTCGCGGCCCTGGCCTGCGAGCCCGCGGCGGAAGCCCGGCTTATCGAAGGCGCAGCGCCAAAGCTCAGGCTGCGCCAGGGCCCCTTTGCAGACGAAGATCTTGAAGCCCTCTGCTTCGAGCGCCCCTGGACCCTCCTGGTCAACGCCGTTGACCACTGGCTTCCGGGGCTGGCAACGGTCTTTGAAGCGGTCCCCTTCCTGCCGAACTGGTGCATTGATGATTTGATGGTGAGCTTCGCCACCGTCGGTGGCTCGGTGGGCGCCCACGAGGATCGCTACCACGTGTTCCTCATGCAGCTTGAGGGCGTGCGCCGCTGGGGCCTGGCTCCTGGCCCTGCTCACCCAGAGCACCACGAAACGGTGGATGGGCTGGATTTGTTGAATCCCTTCGAGCCCACCACCACGCTTCAGGCCCACCCCGGGGACGTGCTCTATCTTCCCCCGGGCTGGGGCCATCACGGAGTAGCAGAAGAGCCCTGCCTGACCCTTTCCCTAGGCATCCGCACGCCCACGGCGACGGAACTTCTTGAAGCGCTCCTAGATAATGCGCTCGAACGCGGGGCCAATCCGACGCCCCTGCCCCTGCTCCCTACCTTCGGAGCCCTGCCGGGCCATCCTCCGGGGGCCTCTGCGCCGCTACGGGAGACCCTCGCGGGTCCCCTCCTCGATGCGCTATGGGGAGCAGGCCCACCCACTCGAGCCCTCGCGTCGGCCCTCACCCGACCGCCGCGTCAGGCCCCGGAGCTCGACACCCGGCGGGATAAGCCTGCCTTCTACAAGGCTTGGGAGCGCTTCGCGGCCCTGCTCCCGGCTCCCGGGCGACGTTGGCAGTGGGTTGAGGAGGCGGGCCAGGGCTGGCTGATTAGTGACCAGATGGCTTTACCCTGCGCCTTAGATGAAGAAGAGCGCGCGCCCTTTCTTCGCCTCGCCCCCCTGCGCAAGGAGGCCCTGGGCAGCGAGGCGCAGTGGGCCTTTGCCTGGGCATGCTACGAAGCGGGGCTTTTCCTCTTCCCTGACGAATAAAAAACCCCCGGGACCTCAGGGGCCGCGGGGGTTTTTCAAGCGCCCCTTCCGTAAGGGAAGCGGCGTTGGCGTTGATGCTTTAGAGCGGAGGCAGTGCCGAAGGGAAGAACCGGAGCTCCTCGCCTTGCTGAGCTAGCGCGTAGCCGCGGGCCTGCATGCACTGCTCGTAGCCGGCCAGGCTCTGGGCTTTCTCGACGCAGGCTTGATTGTTGCCATCGAAATTGACGGCCGCCGCGCGACTCTCCGCGACCCATTCATGGGTCAGTTGGGATTCCAGTGCGGGGGGGGTGGTTGCACAGCCCGCGGACAGCGCCGCCGCGACAGCCAGACCCACCGCTTTCATCGAGATCGTTTTTTTCATTGTTCTACTCCTTTCCCCTTCCCGTCGCTAGGAACAGCGAACCTATGGGTGGAACATTAGTCCTAGGAAAAAGATTCCGCAAGCGGGCAG
>JAYOYG010000070.1:7265-11732 GCA_038153445.1 Pseudomonadales bacterium | reverse complement strand
GCCAGGGCAACGGCCTCCAGCAGGGCCAGGGGCGGCGCGGGCTCCGCCTCGAAGACGTCCAGCGCTACCCAGTGCCCATCGCCGCGCTGCAGGGCCGTGAGGAGCGCCCCATCGGGCACCACCCCGCCCCGCCCCGCATTCAATAGCACCCGCCCTCGCGGAAGGGCGAGGAGCGCCTCGGCGCTGAGCCAGGGCACGGTGGGATGGGGCCCGCCCTTGATGGCCGGCACGTGGAAGGTGATGGCGTCGGCGTCGAGCACGGCCTCACGGGACCAAGCCGGCGCCGCAAGGGGAAGGCCCTGGGCCTCCCGCGGAGGATCGTAAATACCCACCTCAAAGCCCAGAGCTGCAAGACGCTTCGCAACCCGTCCGCCCACGGCTCCGCCCCCAACCACGGCAAAGCGGGCCCCCTCGGCCAAGGCGCCGGCCAGCACGGCCTGGGCCGTGGCCACCATGACCCAATCGGCGACGGGGTCCGCATTGCACCCCGGCGCATGGGCGAAGGGAATGTCCTGCCCCGCCAGAAAGGCCTCATCCACGTGATCTACCCCCGCCGTGCCCGTGCCCACGAAGCGGGGCCGAGCCTCCCCCAGCAGGGCCGCGTCGATACGCGTTTGGCTGCGCAGCAGAAGCACGTCCGCGGCCTGCGCCTGCGCGGGCGTTACGGCGCGTCCGGCAACGCGCGTAAGGACGCCGAACTCCGCGAAGAAACGCTCCGCCTCGGGCAGGTTTTCATCCACAAGCAGCTTCACGACAGGCGCAATCCTTAGGAAACGCTAGAGCGCATAGCCTACCAGTCCCCCAGCGATTAGGGCCTTTTCTAAGCGGGTCTCGGTGAGGGGCGGTAGGGCCTTAGCCGCCGGATCAAAACGCCGAGGCACGGCGCCGGAAAGACGGGTCAGGGTCAGGGCATGAAACGCGGCCTCGCGGCCTTGCAGGAGCTTGCGCGCGATGCCCGCCGCGCCAGCCACGGGACCCAACGCCTCCGGGCCCCCAGCCTCCAGGGCCCCATAAAGCGTAGGCAGATCGGGGAAGCGCGCACAGAGCCGCGCTGCAGTTTTCGCCCCCACCCCAGGCACGCCAGCGATGCCGTCGCTCGCATCGCCGGTCAGGGCCAGGTAGGTCGCCATGGCTTCGGGCGGAAAGCCCAGGCCCTCCCGAAGCTCACGGTAGCTTTGCGGCGCCGGCGCCCCGGGCACCCAGCGACCGTCCCCAGGACGCAGCAGCTGCAGTAAATCCTTATCCGTGCTCACGAGCACCACGGGGCGGGGCCGGCCCCGGCGCGCCGCGAGGGCGAGCAAATCATCAGCTTCATAGCGACGGCTCGCCGCCTCGGGAATGCCCAGGGCGCGGGTGAGCGCCCGGCACTCACGAAAGCTTGCCTTCAGCGCGTCGTCGGGGCGCGGACGCTGCGCCTTGTAGGCGGGATCGAGGGCGTGGCGAAAACCGGACCCGAGGGCTTCATCGAAGGCCACCCCAAGGCGCGCGGCCCCAGGCAGCTGCCGGCGTACCTTGACCAGAAAGCGGAGCCAGGCGAGGCGCACGGGCGGGGGCAGGCCTGGCCCCTCAAGCCCCCGGGCAGCCATCGCAAAGTAGCTGCGGAAAATGACGGCGCTGGCATCAATCAGCCAGAGGGCATTCGGCGGGGTCACGACGGCCTGAGGGCCGCGAGCGCGTCCCGGAAGCGCGCCGCCCGGGGCGGAAGGCCCTTCACCCGCCAGCGCTGGCGGTGCGCTTCCAGGGCCGTCAGAAAAGGGATGAGATCCGGCGCCGGGGCTCCGGGGTTATCCACGCTCGGCGCAAAGGGCACCCCGAGGGCCTCGCAAAACAGCGATTCCAAGGCCTGGGGCGCGGCTTCCACGGCAAAAAAAGCGGCCTGCTGCGCGGCATCCCGACCCTCCAGAGCGTACCAATAGCCATAGTCCACCCGCTGGCGCCGCCGCGCCCCGGCCAGGCACCAGTGGGCCACTTCGTGCAATGCGCTCGCCTGATAGTCGAGCCGAAAGTAGATCACCGCCGGTGCCGCGCCAAAGCCCGGGCAAAAGAGGGGCTCGGAGGCGCCGCCGCGAAGCTGTGTGCCCTCCGCCTCGAGGAAAAGCCCATCAAACAGCGTGCAGAGGGCGTCCGCGCCGCAGGGCCAGGGGTCCTTCACCGCGGGGCGCACTCAAAGAGGAAGGTAAACACGCCCTCAGCCTCCTCCTGCTCGAGGATGGGGTGGCCCACGAAGCGGCTGAACTGCTCGAAATCCCGGACCGATGCCGGGTCCGTGGTTAGCACCTCAAGCCGATCCCCCGGGGCCAGCTGACGCATGCGCTGGCGCAGCAGCATCAGCGGTTCAGGGCAACGAAGGCCCGAGGCATCAAGGACGATCGGCGTATCAGACATGGGGGCGAACTCCGCATTGGGACCGCGAGTCTGTCCACGGTAAGCGAAGCCGTCAACGGCGGCCCTTGACTTCCCGCCAAGGGACCGCATCAATGGGGACCGCGGGCCATGGACAGGGGGCAGTTGTGCGTCGAGGCAATATCCAGCCAAGGACCGTCCGGGGGCGCTTCTGCCGTGCCCGTCGTGCAACCCTGCTCGCCCTGACGCTTTTGCTTCCCCTCCCGACCCTGAGTGCCCCGGCGCAAGGCCTTCCCTCGAAAACCCCCGAAGCCCCGGAACTCACCATGGCGCCGGTGGAGAGCGACCCGGAAAGGGAAGAGTTCGCGCGGCAGATCCGCCTGGCCCTGCTCCAGTATCAGGAAGGCCGGGCCTTCGAAGCCCGGAATACCGTATCCGACACGCTGGAGGACCTTCGCGCTCGCTTTGGCCCTTGGGATCAGCAGCAGGTGCTTGGGCTGCGCATTCTCGCTGCAGCGGAGCAGGCCCTAGGTGACTTAGAAAGCGCCGGGGAGGCCCTAGCCCAGGCCCAATACCTTAATCGCATGAACCTCGGTCTACATGACCTGTCCCAGCTGCCCATCCTCGCCGAACTCACCCAGCTGTCATTGCGCCAGGGCGATTTCGACCAGGGCAATACCCTGCAGGAATACGCTTTCTACATTCAGCAACGCACTCATGGCGAAAACAGCGAAGCGCTCCTTCCTGCGCTCTACAACCTCGGCGCCTGGTATCTCTCAAGCGGTAACGTGCTTGCGTCTCGCACCCTCTACGAACGGGCGCTAGACCTGAGCGAGGATCTCTACGGAGAAACGGATCTACGCCTGATCCCGGCCCTCAAGGGCCTCGCCGGTTCCTTCCGCGCGGAGCGCTTCCCCGCCGAGGGACAGAACGACACGCCGGCCTTTACCTTTACCACCACCGGCCCAAACCGTCAGAACCTGCCCATCGAGGACGAGCGGATGATGCTCGGGCGCTACGGGCAGGGCGAGAGCGCGCTACAGCGGATCCTCGAGATCTACGAGGCCCAAGCGTCGGTGGAGCCTAAGCTCTACGCCGACGGGCTGATCGAACTCGGGGACTGGCACCTTATCTTCGATAAATGGACCGCGGCCGCCCTACGCTATCGGCAAGCCCAGACCCACCTGCTGGAAGCGGGGTGGGAGCCCCCCGCCGTGGACGCGCTTTTCGCCGCTCCGGAGCCGGTGATTCTCCACCTTCCCGAGACCCGCGCTCCCTCGGACCGCACGGGCCTGGAGCCCCAGCTGGGTTTCATCGACTACCGCTACCGGGTCAACACCCGGGGCCGGGCCTTTGACGTGGAAATCACGAACTTTGGCCCCGAGGACCTCTTAAACTTTCGCCTGAAGCGCGCCTTAAAGGAGGCCCGTTTCCGCCCCATCATGGTGGCCGGAGAGGCGGTGGATTCCGATTGGCTGGAGGCACGTCACGAATTCCCCTTCCTGGGTCCGCCCCCGGCGCCGGAGGCTGAGCCCGAGGAGGAAGGGGACGCCCTCTCCAGCAGCGAGGACGAGGCCCTTCCCGAAGAGACCCCATGATTCAGGCCAGCTTCATTCCCACCGGGCAAAGTCAGACGTCTCTGTAGCGAGGAGTTTGCGTGATGATTCGAAGCGAGCCCCCTGCGACCCCAAGCGCGGCCCGGCGCCTTTTGGTCCTCATCACAGCCATCCTGAGCACCTCCAGCACCCTCGGTGCTAACGCGCCGGCCGCCGCCGATGCCCCTGCGCCCACCGAAACCGCAGCCGCGGCGCCTGCGCCAAGCCCCGAAGCCCAGGGCGCCCTTGAGGTGCTGAACGACGCTGTAGACGCCGCGGAGGGTACGGGGAATGCCGATGGCTCGGAGGGTGCAACGACAACTGACGGCAAGGCCGGCGGAGGCATGACCGTCGACGGCGTGCTGGACCGCGTCCTTGATGTCTTCACGCCAGGACAAAACAGCGGCGTGGTCATTCAAACCCCCATCCCGTCCCTACCTCGTCCCCCGGGGATGCCCTCCCCGCCCAGTTCGTCCAGTTCGTCCAGTTCGTCCAGTTCGTCCAGTTCGTCCAGTTCGTCCAGTTCGTC
>JAYOYG010000070.1:0-7165 GCA_038153445.1 Pseudomonadales bacterium | reverse complement strand
CGCCCCGCCCCCCTACCCCCAGAGCAGCCCCGGGGCGGCCAGGGCGGCGGCGGCAATGTGCCGGAAGACACCCCCAGCACGGGTCCCACGGGCCCCGTGGAGGTTCCGGAGGAGTTCGCCGATGCGTCCGATGACGACGTGATTGCCCGACAGCTGCGGGAAGCGGCCATGGCGGAGCAAGATCCCGCGCTTCGGGAGAAGCTGTGGGAAGAATATCGACGCTATAAAGCCAACGGAGCCTAGGAGCCCTCATGCGCCTTCTAACCCTACCCCTTCTTTTCCTCGTGCTGGGCGGCTGCGTATCGACCACGGTGAAGCGGGTTGAGCGGCCCGAGCTCCAGGTAGCGGAGCGCGCCGAACACGTTCTCCTCGACGTGGGCATCTTCCTCTTCGATCCCAATATCCCCGAGGGCTTTGAGGAACGAGAAAAGCTCGGCATCGAACCGGACGTGCGCAAGGCCGAGGCGCGCTACCTGCCCGGCGTCCTGCGCAACACCCTTGAGAACAGCGGCAATTGGGGGGCCGTGCGCCTCATCCCCCGGGAAAGCCGGGCCGTGGACCTGGTGATCGAGGGAAAGATCGAGGAATCCGATGGGGAAGCGCTGAGCCTGGCCCTTAAGGCTACGGACGCCAGCGGCGAAGTGTGGGTGGAAAACACCTACAGCTATCGGACGAGCAAATACGCCTACGACCCCGATGCACCCCAGGGGCAGGATCCCTTCCAGCCCCTCTACGTGCGCTTTGCCAATGATTTGGCTGCGAGCCTCAAAAAGCGCAGCGACGACCGCTTGGAGCGACTTCGCCTCCTCAGCAAGATGCGCTTTGCTCAAAGCTTTGCCCCGGAACGCTTTGAGACCTATCTCAGCACGAGCGCCGACGGGCGGAGCACCCTGCGGCGCCTCCCGGCGGAGGGGGATAGCATGATGACCCGGATTAATCGCGTGCGAGAGCGGGAGTATCTGTTCCTGGACACGCTCGATCAGTACTACCGGGGCTTCGAGACGGCTATGGCCCCCGCCTATCAGGACTTTCGGGCCTTCAGCTATGAGGAGGCTCTAGCCCTTGCGGAACTTCAGCGCCAGGCGCGCAATCGAACGATCATCGGCACCGTGGCCGTGCTCGGCGGCATCGCCGCCATGGCCTCCGACGATGGCGCTACGCGCTACGCCGGGGCCCTGGGTGTTGCCGGGGGCGCGGTGACCTTAAAATCGGGCCTTGATAAACGGGTCGAAGCCACCATGCACCTGGAGTCGATTCGCGAGCTGGCAAGCAATCTCGAGGCCGTGGTGGCCCCCCAGGTCCTTGCCCTGGATGAGCAAACCTACACCCTGACGGGCACCGTAGATGAGCAATACGACAAGTGGCGAACGATTCTGGGGGAGCTCTATCGCGCTGAACTCGGGACCGCGGGGCCCTAATGGCTGAGCGCCCCACCCCGGAAGACCCCATCCGCCCAGCGCCCGTCACCCTTGCCGGGGCGCAGCCGGAAGGACCCCAGGCTCAAAGCCAGGGACCCTCCGGTCCCTCGGCGCCGGTCCTTGCAGGGCTGGCCCTGGCCCTTGGGGTGGGCGGCTTCTTCCTACTCGGACAGCTCAGCCCAACGCCTGAGGCACCTGGCCCCGCCCAGGCGCAGGATGGGCCCGCTACGGAGGCTGCAGGCGGGGGCGCCGAAGCCCTGGCGCCCAGTCCTGCCCCCTTTGCCGACGCCGCCACCCAGGCGGCCCGGGAGGCGGCTCAGGGCACGCTGCGCCGCTTCCTTAATCGGCGGACGGAACTTGAGGATCACGGCGCCGCCCTTTGGGGCAAGGACGAGCTGGCTGCCATGACCGCGCAAGCGGAAGCGGGGGACGCCGCCTTTCTAGCTGGCCAGCTTGACGCTGCCTTGAGTGCCTACCAAGCGGCCCTGCAAGGGGCGGAGGCCCTCTGGGCCACCCTCCCCGAGCGGCAGACCGCGCAACGGGAAGCCGCCGCCGCCCGCCTCGCAGCGAACGAGGTCGCCGAGGCGGAAGCCGCCTATGCCCTGCTTCGGGCCATGGCCGGGGATAACACGGCGCTTCGGGAGGACGCCGAGCGCGGCCTGCGTCGGGCCGAGCAGCGACCCGCCGTTCTGGCCGCCCTCGCTCGAGCTGAAATGGCCCTTACCAACGAAGACTGGTCAGCGGCGGATACCTACCTCAAGGAGGCCCGGGGCCTCGATGGGAACGCCCCCGGCGTGGCCGCCGTGAGTGAGACGCTTAACCGCGAGCGCAAACGCCAGGCCCTGGAGGTCGCCCTTAAGGAGGGCTATGACGCTCTCACCCGCCAGGATTACACCGGCGCAGAAAGCGCCTTTAAGAAGGCCCTGACGCTCGATGGCGGCGCCGCCGCAGCGGAGGAAGGGCTGGCGCTGGTCGCCACCCAGCGCCTTGAGGCGCGCCTTGCAACACTCCGGGATCAGGCCGAGGCCGCCCGGAAGGCCGGGGCCTTTAGGGACGCCCTGGCCCACTACGAAGCCGCCCTAGCCCTCGATGGCACCCTCGCCTTTGCCCAGGCCGGGCGGCAAGCCATGACGGACCGGCTGGCCCTCGCGGGCGCCCTCACCGAGGCGGAGCGCACCCTCGGGAAGGATCCGAGTGACGCCGTGCTTCGCCATGCCCGGGAAACCCTCGCCCTTGCGGGGCCCTTCCTCAGCGCCGAGCCACGCCTCGCGCAACAGGTGGAGGCCCTTCGGACCCGCTTAATCGCAGCGGAAACGCCCCGCACCGTGCACCTCGAATCCGATGGCAAAACCACCGTTCAGGTTCTAAAGGTGCGTCACCTCGGCGCCCTCACGGAGCAGGCGCTGGCCCTGCGCCCGGGGGACTATGTGGCGCTGGGGTCCCGGAATGGCTATCGCGACGTTCGCGTCACCTTCACGGTCCCCCTCGAGGCGACGCCTCCGGCCATCGCCGTGGTTTGCCGAGACCGCATCTAGCATGACCACCGAGCCCATTGCCCCCAGCCCCTACGTTCCCGGCGCAGCGCCCCCGCCCCCGGCGCCGTCGCGGCGTCGCCGGCGCTGGCCCTGGTTTGCAGCGCTCTTGCTTCTGCCGCTCGCCTTCGTCTTCCTGGCCCAAGGGCTCACGGTGCAGGTCACTCCCCGGGAAGCCAGCGTAAGCCTCAGCGGCGGCCCCTATTTCCCGCTGGCAGACCGCTATCTGGTCCTACCCGGCACCTACACCCTTAGAGCCACGGCGCCCGGGTATGAACCCTACCGCCAGCCCCTACTGGTGGAAGCCGGCAGCCCACCGCAGGTCCGGCTGACGCTCCAGCCTGCGGCCGGCGAAGTGACCATCGCGGTCCAGGGCGTGTCCGGCACGGCCCTACCAAACGCGGAAATCGAGCTTGCCGACGGGCACAACCTGCGCGCCGACGGAGGCTCCCTGACCCTCCCCGCCGGCCCCCAGGCCCTGACGGTGCGCGCAAAGGATTACGAGCCCCAAAGCCTCACCCTCACCGTAGCCGGGCGCGGCCGCGCCCAGACTGCCCTCGTGCAGCTGGAGCGAAGATGGGCCGAGCTGGCTCTGGAAACGGACCCCGATGGGGCGGAGGTCTGGATCGACGGAGAACCGGCGGGGCGCCAGACGCCAACGCGCCTGCCCGTCCTCCCCGGCCCCCATACGCTGGAATTCAAGCTCGACGGCTACAGCCCCCGGCGCCTTGCGGTGCTGACAGCGCCAAGACAGGACCAAACGCTTGCGCCCCTGACCCTCACGCCGGCCCCGGTGCAGCTGCGCCTAGCTAGCGAACCGGCCGGGGCGGCGGTGACCTTAAACGGGCGCCCCGTGGGGGCCACGCCCCTTACCCTGGCCCTGACGCCCAAGGCGCCCTACCGCCTCGAGGTGCTCAAGGCGGGCTACGGGCCTCACCGGGAGGCGGGCACGGCACCGGCCCGGGGAACGGTGACCCGGGAGCTGGTGCTGGAACCAGAGCTGGGCGAGCTCCGCCTGAGCTTTGCCCCAGCGGACGCCACCCTGCGCATTAATGGGATGCCCTCCGCGGACACCGGCCCCCTTTTCCAGCTGCCGGCGCGCCCCGTCACCATCGAAGTGAGCAAGCCCGGCTACGTGCCTTTCAAGCGCACCGTCACTCCCCGGCCCGGCTTTCCCCAGGCTCTGGAGGTCTCCCTCCTGACCATCGCCGAAGCGCGACGGGCGGCCATGAAGCCGACCCTCACGGCCCCTGACGGACAAACGCTCCAGCTACTGAAGGGCGGCGCCTTCACCATGGGCGCTTCGCGTCGGGAGCCCGGGCGCCGCGCCAACGAGGTGTTGCGTGAGGTCACCGTGACTCGGCCCTTCTACCTGGGCATCCACGAGGTCACCAATGCCCAGTTCCAGCGCTTTGACCCCAAGCACCGCTCCGGGGACTTTGAGGGCACCACCCTTGAGGAGCCCGAGTACCCGGTGGTTTCGGTCCGCTGGCTCGACGCCGTGCGCTACTGCAACTGGCTCTCGGACCAGGAGGGCCTCCCCCGGGTCTACACCCTTGAGGGCGACGAGGTGACGGGCTTTGATCCCGACGCCACGGGCTATCGCCTGCCCACGGAGGCTGAGTGGGCCTTCGCCGCGCGTATGGATGAAGGTGGCCCCCCGCGCCGCTTCCCCTGGGGGGACAGCCGCAGCCCCGAGGCCAATCGTCAGGGCAACTATGCCGACGATACGGTGCGCCACCTCCTCGCCCGCACCATTCCGGGCTACCTCGATGGCCATCTCGCGACGGCTCCCGTGGGCACCTTTAAGGCTAACGGCTTTGGCCTCTTCGACCTCGGCGGGAACGTGGCGGAGTGGATCAACGACTTCTACGGCGCGACGGAAGAAGTCCTTGGCGCGAAGGGGCAGGATCCCCTCGGCCCCGGCCGGGGGCGCTATCATGTCATCCGCGGTTCCAGCTGGATGCACGGCCAGCTGGTGGATCTGCGCCTCGCCTTTCGCGACTACGGAGAAGACGGGCGGCAGGATTTGGGCTTCCGCATTGCCCGGTGGTTCGAGCCTCAGGAGGTTACGCCGTGACACCGTTCCGCAGGTTTCAGGCCGGCCTGACGCGCAGCTTGGTGCTGACGATGCTCGCGCTTACGGCGCTGGCCCAGGGCGCTCGGGCTGAAGACGCTCCGGCAGCGACCGGCGGCCAACCCCGCGCGGAAGGCGCGGCCCCCGCCGTGGAAACCGCCCCGGCCCCCGCGGCGGCGGCGCCGGCCCCATCGGCGAATCCTCCTAGCGCCCCGCCGCGCCGCTTTATCCCTACGGAGCAAGTTTCGGAAGACCGCGCCGTGGCCTTTCCCAAGGACATTTAGGACCGCCCATGCGAGATACGCTACGCAGTGAATTTGCCTACCAGCTCTTCGCCCTGCTGTTTGCGGCGCTCTTCGTGCACGCCATCTACGTGACGGCCATTCGCCCGGAAGCGGAGACCTTACTGGCGGAGCAGCGCGCCGCAGCGGTCGCGGACGAAAACTACGTCCCGGAACGTCACCTAGCCGTGGTGCTGCGAGACTTCGAGCAGGAGGCCTGCTTTATCCTCATGCTCTGGGCCATGGCCATCATGGGCTACAAGGCGCGATCGGGGCTGCGGGAACGGGCGCTGCTGGAGCAAAAGCTCCTCCCCGTCACCCCGGGCATGAGCGTGTTGCCTGAGGACGTGCGGACCTACCTTCGCCCCCTTCAGAACCTAGAGCCGGCGCAGCAGCGAGCCCTACTCCCCCGAGCCCTGAGCGCGGCCCTCCAGCGCTTCGCGGCCACGCGAAATGTCCAAGACGTCTCGGAGGCGGTGCGCAACGTTTGCGACGCCGAGGGCGAGCGCCTCGACTCCGAACTGTCCATGGTGCGCTATATTGCCTGGGCCATTCCGTCCATCGGGTTCATTGGCACCGTCCGCGGCATCGGGGATGCGCTGAGCCAAGCCAACCAGGCCGTGCAAGGAGACATCACGGGGGTCACGGAGGCCCTGGGGGTGGCCTTTAACTCCACCTTTGTCGCCCTTTTGATCAGCATCCTCATCATGTTCCTCGTCCACCAGCTGCAGCTGCTCCAGGAGCGCCTTGTGCTTGAGGCGCACAGCTACGCGGACCGGGAGCTGATCCAGCATCTGCAGGTGCGCACATGACCCTCGCCGCCTTTGAGCTCAACGACGGCGGCCTTCGGCTACGCACCGGAGACGGGCAAGAGCAGTGCGAGCCCGGGCTAGCCCTCGCCCAGGGGCAGGAGCTGCGCCTTGGGCGCGCCGCAGCGGCCTGGGTCCGGCGAGAGCCCGCGAAGGTGATGAACGAGCACTTCCATCGGCTGAGCACGGACCCCCTGCCCCAGCCCCTGGAACGGGCGCGTACCCACGCTGATCTCATCCATGCCCAGCTCCAGGACCTCTGGCAGGCCGGCGCCGATCCCTCCGGGGAAGCCCTCCTCGCCGTACCTGGGACCTGGAACCGGGAACAGCTTGCCCTGCTCCTGGGCATCGCCGACGCCTGCGCCTTTGACGCCGTGGGGCTGATCGATAGCGCCCTGCTCACCCTGGCGGGGGCCAGCCCGCTCGCCGCCGGGCACCATGCGGTCATCGACGGCGGCCTACATCAGGGCCTCGTGAGCACCTTTACCCAGCACCCTGAGCGGCTAGAGCGCACCGCGGTCTCGCCCCTGCCTGCGGCAGCCCTCACGGACCTTGAGGATTGCTGGCTCAGCGCCATAGCCGATCAGTTTGTGGCGGAAACGCGCTTTGATCCCCTCCACACCGGCGCCAGCGAACAGGCGCTCTTCGATGCCCTGCCGGGCTGGCTTGAGGCCCTAGGCCGAGGGGAGGCGCCGGAGGCCGCCCTAACGGTCAACGGACAACGCTTCGCCCTAAGGCTCCAGGGCAGCACGCTTATGGGAAAGGTGAAGGGGCGCTATGACGCGCTCCTAGAAGCGCTCAGCGCCCGGCCTCTGCCAGAGGGCACGCTTTGGCTCCACGAGCGCCTCGGCCGCTTCCCGGGCCTTGCTGCACATCTTTCCGAGGGGCTTGGGCAATCCCTTCAACCCCTGAGCGGCGCGCGGCTATGGGCAGGGCTCGAGGCCCAGGGCCCAGCGCTTCGGGGAACCGTGGGCGCCCTAAGCTATCTCACCACCCTTGCCATCCCGGCTCGCCTGGACGCCCAGGCACCGGAGGCGCCCGCCCCGGC
>JAYOYG010000069.1:9163-11782 GCA_038153445.1 Pseudomonadales bacterium | reverse complement strand
AGCGCAGGGGCGTAATCCGCCGGATCCACGCCGTAGCCCGTCACCACCAGCTGGGGCACGGCCCCGAGCACCTCCTCCCGAAGGGCGCGCTCAAAGCCATTGGCCACGGATAAAACAAGCACCAGCACGGCCACGGCGAGGGCGATGCCCCCGGCGGCAGCGACGGTCACAAAGGATAGGAAGGCCCCCTCGGGGCGAAGAAAGCGGGCCGCGAGGAAGCGCGGAAGATTCACAAGCGCCTAGGACTGATCGAAGGCGTCGTAGCCAAGCTCCGCCGCCTGGCCACTGCGCACCCCCTTGGCCTTCACCGGGGTTTTTTCCACGCAGCGGCTGGGATCGTTGCCGCAGAGGCTGCAGGTGCCCGCGCCATCAACCTTGTTTAAGCCCCCGCAGGTGCCGGCAATAGGCGCCCGGCCAAAGGTCACCCCCACGGCCATGGCCGCCACCAGGGCCAGCATGAACAGAAAGGCGAAGACCAGCTCGAACATGGGCGCGTTACCCCTCGTCAGTTCCCAGGGCCTCGAAGGCCGCGTTGGCGCGGCGCTCAAAGCCATCGCCGTCGTAAAGGATAAACAAAACCGGGAGCTTCTGCCTCTCCGCAAGGGCCAGGCCCGCCTCGGGCCCGAGCACGTTCATGGCCGTGGCCCAGGCATCGGCCCAGAGCGCTTCCGGGTGCGCCACGGTAACCGAGGCCACGCGCTGGGGGATCGGATAGCCCGTGCGCGGATCGATGGTGTGGGAGTAGCGCACGCCGTCGGCCTCGAAGAAATTGCGATAGTCGCCGCTCGTGGCCAGGGACAGATCTCTTAGAGGCAAGGCCTCCTGCACCAGGCCCCGGGCCGAGGGATCGGGGACTTCCACGCCAATGCGCCAGGGAACGCCCCGGTCATTCACCCCCCGGGCCCGCACCTCCCCGCCGATGTCCACGAGGTAGTTCCCAAGCCCCGCTGTCCCCAGCACGGCGGCCAGCACATCGACGCCGTAGCCCTTGGCGAGGGCCGAGAGATCCACCTCGACCCCTGGGGCCGTGCGCTGAAGGCTCGGAGGATCGGCGCGCACCACCAGCTTTTCATAGCCCACCGTCGCCTGCGCAGCGGCAATAGCCTCCGGCGACGGAGGCGCCAGGCGTCGCTCGCCCCCGGCGCCGAAGCCCCAGAGATCAATCAAGGGCCCCACGGTGACATCAAAAGCCCCGCCGCTCGCCGTGCTCACGGCCTGGGCCGCGGCCACCACGGTGGCGAAGGCCGGCTCAATGGCAAAGGGCGTGAGGCCTTCGCTTCGATTGAACTGGGAGATGGTGGCCTGGGGGTCCCAGGTGGACATGCTGGCGTTCACGGCGACGAGCGCCGCTTCCAGCTGGGACTCCAAAGCAGCCGGAGCCGGTGCCCGGTCCGCCGCAAGATAGGAAACGCGCCAATAGGTGCCCATGGTTTGTCCCTGGAGCGTGACCTTTTCCGGGGCGCCCTCGCAGGCTGCCAAGGCAAGAACCGCCAGGAGCCCCAGCGTGCCTATCCCAAGCCTGCGTAGCCAAGGGGTGCGTATCCAAAGCGTGCCGTTCACCGCTACTCTCCTTCCCAAGCCTGCCCTGCCCATCGCCCAGGGGTCGCGGGCGCCACCTTAGCGAAGGTGGTGGAAAATTACTGCTTTAGCTACAGGAGACCGTCATGTTGGAAGCGCCCCTACCCTACGAAGTCGATGGCAAGGCCTTCGAGGGCCTCCTGGTCCGCCCCGAGGCCTCAGACACCCCGAAGGCCGCCGTGGCCGTGTGCCACGCCTGGGGGGGCCGGGATAGCTTCTCCGAGGGCATCGCCCGACGCCTCGCCGCCGAGGGCTATCTAGCCTGCGCCCTCGATGCCTACGGTGCGGGGGTTCGCGGCACCACCCCGGAGGAGAACCAGGCCCTCATGGCCCCCCTCGTCGCCGATCGAGCCGCCCTCTTCCGCCGCCTCACCGCGGGTCTTGAGGCCCTGCGCGCCCAGCCCGACTGCGGCGACGCCGTGGCGGCCATCGGCTACTGCTTCGGCGGCCTCTGCGTGCTCGATCTGGCCCGGGGCGGCGCAGAGCTCCGGGGCGTGGTGAGCTTCCATGGCCTGCTCCACGCCCCGGACCAACCGCTGGGCGCTGGGGATGACGCGTCGATCCTCGTGCTCAACGGCCACGACGATCCCATGGTCCCGCCCAGCGCCGTTCTCGCCTTCGCCGAGGAAATGACTCTGGCCCAGCGAGATTGGCAGCTCCACGATTACGGCGGCGCCCTTCACGCCTTTACCGTGCCCGAGGCCAACGCCCCGGAGGCCGGGGTGGCCTACCACGCGAAGGCCGATCGGCGAAGCTGGGCCAGCGCCACGGCCTTTCTTCGCGAAGTCCTCACCCCCGAGGGCTAGCGGGGGCAAGGTCCGGTGCTAGACTAGGCGCAGCATTTACCCCGGGGAGAGAGAAGACGCTATGGCGCTCGTACTGAACGAAGATCAGTCCTTTATCCAAGCCACCGCCGCAGAATTCTGCGCCAGCAAGGCTCCCACCACGGCCTTCCGAGCCCTCCGGGAGAATCCTGGCCCCGCGGGCTATGACCTGGACACCTGGCAAGCCATGGTGGAGCTCGGCTGGACCGGCATCACC
>JAYOYG010000069.1:5004-9063 GCA_038153445.1 Pseudomonadales bacterium | reverse complement strand
CGAGAAGCTCGCCGACTATCGGGCCTACGCCCGCCTCACCATCGACGCCACGGTAGACGCCAGCCAGCGCCTCGGCGACGCCGACCTGCTGGACGCCGTTCTCGACCGGGGCCGGGCTGCCCTGGCCGCGGAAATGCTCGGAGGCGCGCAAGCCGCCTTCGACCAAACCATCGCCTATCTGAAAGAGCGCAAGCAGTTCGGCCAGGTCATCGGCAGCTTCCAGGGCCTGAAGCACCGCGCCGCCGATCTCTTTGGGGAGATTGAGCTGGCCCGCTCCACGGTGCTGGATGCCCTCGCGGCCCTCGACGAAGGCCGGGACGAGGCGGCCCTTGCCGTAGCCCTGGCCAAGGCCAAGGTCGGCGAGGTGCTCTACGCCGTAAGCTGCGAAGCCCTGCAAATGCACGGCGGCATCGGCATGACCGACGAGTTCGACATCGGCTTCTACATGAAGCGCGCCCGGGTACAGGAGCAGCTGCTGGGGAACCAAACCTTCCACCGCAGCCGCTACGCGGCCCTCGCCGGCTACTAAGGAGGGCGCGCCATGAAGCTCGCCTTCACCCCCGAGGAGAACGCCTTCCGCGAGGAGGTCCGGTCTTTCTTCGCCACGGCCCTCACGCCGGAGCTGGCCCACGCCGGGCGCCACATGACCAGCGTGTACTCAAGCAAGGAACACGCCCTGGCTTGGCAAAAGATTCTTTATGACCAGGGCTGGCTCGTGCCCAGCTGGCCTGAGGAATATGGCGGCTGCAACTGGTCCCTGACCCAGCGCTATATCTTTGCCTGCGAGCGGGCCCGGGCGAAGCCCCCGGCCCTCTCCCCCATGGGCCTCTCCATGCTGGGCCCGGCGCTGCTGGGCTGCGGCACGGAAGCGCAAAAGCAGCATTACCTCCCGCGCATCCTTCGCGGGGAAGACTACTGGTGCCAGGGCTACTCCGAGCCCCAAGCCGGCTCGGACCTGGCCACGCTCCAGTGCAGCGCCGTGCGAGACGGAGATCACTACCTCCTGAACGGCACGAAGATCTGGACCACCCACGCCCAGTACGCCACGCACATGTTCTGCCTCGTGCGCACGGGCACCTTCGACCGCCCGCAGAAGGGCATCACCTTCCTGCTCCTGCCCATGGATGCGGAAGGCATCACCATCACCCCCATTCGCTTTGTCTCCGGCGCCGCCACCCAGGCCCAGGTGTTCTTTGACAACGTACGGGTGGATGCGAGCCAGCGCGTGGGCGAGGAAAACGACGGCTGGACCGTCGCCAAGTACCTCCTCGAATTCGAGCGCGGCGGCGGCGCCTCGGCCCCGGGGCTCCTGGAGGGCGTGGAAGATCTCCACTCCTTTGCCGAGACCCTCCCGGAGGCGGAGCGCGGCGCCCTCACCCAGCGGCTCCATGCCCTCACCTCGCGCATCGAAGCCCTCGAGATGGCGGAACTCCAAGCCCTGGCGGAAACGGAGCGCCGCGGCTCGCCCGGTCCCGGCGCCTCCATGCTGAAGCTCCTGGGCACGGAGCTGAGCCAAGCCCTCACGGAGCTTCAGGTGGAAGCCCTCGGCCCCTATGGCCTTGTACACCAGCCCGAGGCCCTGGCCTTCGAGAGCAACGTGGCCCCCGTGGGCCCGGCAGCGGGGCTCACCACCGTGCCCTTCTACCTGAACAATCGGGCCGCCACGATCTACGCGGGCTCGAGCGAGGTGCAGCGCAATATCATCAGCAAGGCGGTGCTTGGCCTATGACCACCCGGCTTTGGCTCGTGCGCCACGGGCAAATCCAGGCCAACGTCGATGGGCGCTGGCACGGCAGCACGGATAGCCCGCTGACCGCCACGGGGGAAGCCCAGGTGGCTGCCACGGGGGCGTGGTTTAAGGCTCAGGAGCGCCCCATCACGGCGGTCTACGCCAGCCCCCTGCAGCGCACCTTTAACACCGCCGCGGGGATTGCCAACGCCCTTGGCCTCCCCACCCAGCCCGAGCCCGCGCTCCGGGAGTACGGCATTGGCGTGCTCGAGGACACCCCCTTCACCACCCTGAAGGACGAGCTCGGCTTCTTCGAGCGCATCTTCAGCGACGGCGCCTGGGCCCCGGAAGGCGGAGAAGCCCGGGAGGCAGTGGAACAGCGCATTCACGAGATTTTGGACGCGCTGGCGACGCGCCACGCCGGGGAAGAGATCGTCGTGGTGAGCCACGGCGCCGCCCTGGCCCTGGGCCTTGCGCGCTTGCTTGCCAGCCCGGACCACCACTGGGCGACCCTGCATAAGAACAACTGCGCCGTCTCCGAGCTGTGCTTTACGCCGGCCCCGGAGCTGCGCCAATTCAACATGACCGCACACCTTGGGGAGGGACCGGCATGAGCTATGAGTTTTGCACCACGGAAGCGAAGGACCACATCCTAACCGTCACCATCAACCGCCCGGAGCGCATGAACGCCCTCCATCCGCCGGCGAACCTGGAGCTGGGCGAGGTCTTCAATGCCTTTGACGCGGACCCGGACCTCTGGGTAGCCATCATCACCGGCGCCGGGGACCGGGCCTTTAGCGCCGGCAACGACCTGCGCTACCAGGCCGAAGGGGGCAAGCGGGGCCCCATGCCCCTGGGCTTTGGGGGCTTAACGAGCCGCTTCAACATGAGCAAGCCCGTGATCGCCGCCGTGAACGGCGTGGCCATGGGCGGCGGCTTCGAGATTGCCCTCGCCTGCGACATCATCCTAGCCTCAAAGACGGCGCGCTTTGCCCTGCCCGAACCGAAGGTCGGCCTCGCGGCCCTTGCTGGCGGTCTGCACCGCCTGCCGCGGCAAATCGGCACCAAGGCCGCCATGGGCATGATCCTCACGGGGCGCCATGTCCCCGCGGAGGAAGGGCTCCAGCTGGGCTTTGTGAACGAGGTCACGGAACCGGAAGCGCTGATGGACCGGGCTCGGGCCTGGGCCGCCATGATCTGTGAGTGCGCGCCCCTATCCATCCGAGCCAGCAAGGAAGTGGCCTACAACGGCCTGTCCCATGCCAGCCTCGAGGAGGCCATGGCCGCCACCTATCCCGGCGTCAAAGCCATGGTGGAGAGCGAAGACTTCATCGAAGGGCCCAAGGCCTTTGCGGAGAAGCGCTCCCCGAACTGGAAAGGCTGCTAAGGGACCCCGCCCCGCACCATGACCACCCCCGAGGGGTCCGAACCCCGAGCACACTCAGATGAAGCGGCGGCCTCCGCGGAGGCCGCCTATAACCGCTTCGTAGAACGGCATTTAACGCGCAACTACCTGGGCCACCTGGCCCATGGACTGCTGGGGCAGACGGGCTTTCGGCTGCTGAATGCCCCCACCTTCCTGCCCGCCTACGTAATGTTTCTTTCCGGAGGCTCGAACTTTGCCGTAGGGGTGATTTTGTCGCTCCAGGCCCTTGGCATGGTGATCACTCCCCTCATTGGGGCGAATCTCATCGAACACCGACGCCGCGTGCTCCCCGTGGGCTTTGTCACCGGGGGCATCATGCGCGGCACCGTGCTCCTGATCGGGCTGGCCGGGCTCTTTCTGCCACCGTCTGCGGCCCTCTTCGCCATTGGGGTCTTTATTCTCGCCTTCGGTCTCTTCATGGGTATTCAAGGAGTTGTCTTTAACTTCTTGATGTCAAAGGTTATCCCTGTCTCAAAACGGGGCCGGCTGACGGGTCTGCGGAACTTCTTAGCGGGGCTCACCTCCGCGGCCGTGGCCTGGCTGGGGGGCACCTTTTTCATCGGCGAAACGCCCACGGTAGAGGGCTACTCCTACACCTTCATCATGGCCTTCGTGCTGACCTCTGTTGGCCTGGCCATGCTCGTGGTGATCCGGGAGCCGGAGCCCCCCACGGTGCGCGCCCCCACGGCCCTCGGCAGCCGGCTGAAGCAGATTCCCGGCCTGCTCCGAGAGGACCCGGCCTTTGCCCGCTACGTTGGTGCCCGGGGCCTCGCCACCATGGGGCGCATGGCCGCGCCCTTTTACATTCTCTTTGCGGGCACGAGCCTCGGGCTGACGGGGCAAACCCTGGGCATCCTCACGGCCGCCTTCACCCTGTCGGGCACCTTTTCGAATCTGGCCTGGG
>JAYOYG010000069.1:3125-4904 GCA_038153445.1 Pseudomonadales bacterium | reverse complement strand
GGCATCCTCACGGCCGCCTTCACCCTGTCGGGCACCTTTTCGAATCTGGCCTGGGGGGCGCTGGCCGATCGCCACGGCTTCCGCCTGGCCTTCCTCGGGGCCATCGGCCTGTGGGTCGCCTCCACGGCGGCGCTCATGGTCAGTAGCGGCCTGCTGCTCACGGTGCTCGTCTTTATCGGCATCGGCGCCGCCTTCCAAGGCTTCCAGGCCGCCTCCATGAACCTGACGCTAGAGTTCGGCCATCGCGACGAACTCCCCATGCGCATCGCCCTGGCAAACACCGCTTCGGAGCTCGCCGGCACCATCGGCCCCCTCCTCGGCGGTGCCCTGGCCACGGCCCTGGGCTACGATGCGGTGTTCTATGCCTCCATGGCCTTCCTCATCGCCGGGGGCGGGCTCGTGCTGCGCTTCGTGCCCGAACCTAGACAGGGGAGATAACCCATGCTCGACCACTCCGGCCAACTCATGACCGCCGCGAGCACCGCAGCCGTGGATGCCTACGAGGGCTTCCTAGACGCCTACGGGCGCTTTTCCCCCACGGTCCCGGACGCGCTGAAGGCGACCCTCGAGGCGGACCCGGAGATGCCCCTGGCCTGGTGCGCCCGGGGCGCGCTCATGATGCTGTCGGGCAAGGGCGAGCTTCGCTCCGTCGCAGAGGCCTCCGCAGCCAAGGCCCAGGCCCTCGCGGCCCAGGGGAACGCGCGAGAGCAAGCCCACGCCGAGGCCCTGGCCGCCTGGGTCGGCCATGACGAAGCCAAGGCCCGGGGCCTCTGGGACGCCATCCTGGAGGATCACCCCCAGGACTTCTTCGCCCTGAAGCTGTCCCAGTTCAGCCACTTCTACGCCGGCGGCGGCGCCCCCATGCGCGCGGTCATGGACACCCTCGCGCCGAAGTGGTCCGAAGCCACGCCCCGCTACGGAAAGTTCCTGGGCATCCATGCCTTTGCCCTGGAGGAAAACGGCGCCTATGACGAGGCCCAGGCCCTGGGCCGACGCGCCGTGAGCCTCGACCCCGAAGATCCCTGGGCCATCCACGCCGTGGCCCACTGCCTCGAGATGGAAGGACGCACCGCTGAAGGGCTGGCCTGGGTCGATGACCACGGCGCCCACTGGGCGAACGCGGGCACCATGACCGGCCACCTGGCTTGGCATCGCGCCCTCTTCGCCCTGGAAACGGAGGGGCCTGAAGCGGTGCTCGCAGACTTCACAACGCGCTACCAGGTCGGGGACAGCGAGGAATACCTCGATCTTTGCAACGATATTGCCCTGCTTCAGCGCCTCGCCCTCCGGGGCCTCGCGGTGAAGCCCGCCTTTGAGGCCGTGGCCGATCGCCTGGGCCCGCGCCTCGGGGAGCACATGCTGGCCTTCTGCGATGCCCATTGGGTGCTGGGGCTCGCTGCTGCCGAGCGCTTCGACGACGCGGAAGCGGTCCTGGCGGGGCTCCGGGACCGGAGCACCCAGAGCGACCCCGACGCGGCGCCCTACCGGGACCTGGCCGTGCCCCTAGGGGAGGCCTGCCTGGCCTTCCACCGCGGTGCCCATGGCGCCTGCTGGCGCGGGATCGAGGCGCTCCTGCCGATCCTCCATCGCTTAGGGGGCTCCCACGCCCAGCGCGACCTTTTTGTCCAAATCATGCTGGCCGCCGCGGCGGAAGACGGCGCCCAATCCACCTTTTCGACGCTCCTCGCCGAGCGTCAGCGGACCGGGCATTTCGTGCCCCACGCCGCCTAAACCCTAGGAGCCCCCCTTGGACCGGAAACTGATCTTCCTCCTCGCCTT
>JAYOYG010000069.1:0-3025 GCA_038153445.1 Pseudomonadales bacterium | reverse complement strand
ACCTCCTTCTACTTCATTCTCTGGTTTGAGGTGGATACGATTCTTCTGCTCCTCAGCGGCGCCCTCCTCGCCTGCGGCGCCCTCGCCCTGCTCGCCCCCCACCAGGAGGCCTGATCATGCTTCGCGCCCTTGCCCTACTGCTGCTCGTGCTTGCGCCCGCCCTGCGCGCCGAGATCATCCACGAGGAACGCTCCCTCTACCGCAACATCCTGGTTCGCGACCTCGGCTCCGAGCGCTGCCTGCTGTTCACCGTGCGCCGCTCGAACCGTAATCAGAGCTGCCTCGATTTAGACGACCCGGACCGGCTGATCTTCCCCTACGCCCGCATGATGCTCTCGGGCCTGCTCGTGACCCCGGAGCCCAAGCGCATCCTCATGGTGGGCCTCGGGGGCGGCACCCTGCCTAAGGTGTTCAATGCCCTCACCCCAGAGGCCCAGCAGGATTTGGTGGAAATCGACGAGGCCGTGGTCACCGTTGCCAAGCGCTACTTCAACTTCACGCCCACGGCCAAGATGGCCGTGCACGTGCAGGATGCCCGGGTCTTTTTGAAGCGCGCGGCAGCCCGGGGCCTCACCTGGGACTACATCATGCTTGATGCCTTCACCGGCGATTACATCCCCGAGCACCTCATGACCCGGGAGTTTCTAGAGGAGGTGAGTGCGGCGCTGACGGAGGACGGGGTTTTGGTGGCCAATACCTTTGCCTCCAGCGCCCTCTATGACGCGGAAACGGCCACCTACGCCGCGGTGTTCCCCGCGCTAGCGGAGGTGCGTCTCGATGAGACCTTGAATCGGATATTGGTGGCGCAGAAGCGGCCCTTCCCGAGCGCCGAGGACCGGCAAGCCGCGGCGGAAGCCCTTCGCCGTCCCCTACGCCGCTTTGCCTCCGATCCCCTGCCGCTGGCCCGAAACTTCAACGTGGCCCCGAGCTTCGCCGAGGACACGCGGCTGCTAACGGACCAGTACGCCCCCGTTAACCTTCTGCAGCAGCAGTAGGGTCTTCCGCCGCCGCGAAGGTGAGGGCAGCGGAGTTCATGCAGTAGCGAAGCCCCGTGGGCGCGGGGCCATCGGGGAAGACGTGCCCAAGGTGGGCATCGCAACCGCTGCAGAGCACCTCCGTGCGGACCATGAAAAGGCCCCGATCCTCCCGTTCCCACACCGCATCAGCGTTCACGGGCGCCCAGTAGCTCGGCCAACCCGTGCCCGAGTCATACTTCGTGGCCCCCTCGAAGAGGGGTTGGTCGCAGCATACGCAGCGGTAGAGCCCTTCGCGCTTTTCGTCCCAAAGGGCCCCCGTGAAGGCCCGCTCCGTGCCCCCCTTTCGCGCGACCTTGTAGGCCTCGGGAGTGAGCATTTCGCGCCATTCCGCATCCGTTTTCGACACCTTACCCATGGCCATGCTCCCTGCTATGCTCGCGACCCTTTGATCGCCGGAGGTCTAGCTTAGGCTTTCGGCCCAGCCGTCTGTCAACACACCGGGGCGCCCCATGGCCAGCATCAAGAAGTCTCGAAAACTCGAATCCGTTTGCTACGACCTTCGAGGCCCGGTGCTGAAGGCAGCGAAGCGGCTGGAGGAAGAAGGGCACCGAGTTCTTAAGTTGAACATCGGCAACCCCGCCCCCTTCGGCTTCGAAGCCCCCGACGAGCTCCTTCAGGACGTTATCCGCAACCTGCCTCAGGCTCAGGGCTACTGCGACAGCAAGGGTCTCTACGCCGCGCGGAAGGCGGTGATGCAGCGCACCCAGCAGCAGGGGATCCGGGGCGTGGACGTGGAGGACGTCTTCATCGGCAACGGCGTCTCCGAGCTGATCGTCATGGCCATGCAGGGCCTCATCAACGACGGCGACGAGGTGCTCGTGCCGGCCCCGGACTACCCCCTCTGGACCGCAGCGGTCACCCTCGCCGGGGGCAAGGCCGTGCACTATCGCTGCGATGAGGGCACGGGCTGGCAGCCAGACCTGGACGATCTCGAAAGCAAGGTCTCCGAACGCACCCGGGGCCTCGTGGTGATTAACCCGAACAATCCCACGGGGGCGGTGTACGAGCGCGCCATGGTGGAGGCCCTCGGCGCCTTTGCTACTCGCCACGACATCGTGCTCTTTGCCGACGAAATCTACGACCGCATTCTCTACGACGGCGCCGTGCACGTGCCCCTGGCCTCGGTCACGGAGGAGGCCCTCGTGCTGACCTTCGGGGGTCTTTCGAAGAACTACCGCGCGGCGGGCTTCCGCACGGGCTGGATGGTGTGCTCCGGGAATCTTCGGGGGGCCCGGGATTATCTAGAGGGGTTGGAAATCCTCGCCTCCATGCGCCTCTGCGCCAACGTCCCCACGCAGCACGCCGTGCAGGGTGCCCTGGGCGGCTACCAGAGCATCAACGATTTGGTGTGCCCCGGTGGCGCCCTCTACGAGCAGCGAGCCCTCGCCTATGACGCCCTCACGGCCCTCCCGGGGGTGAGCTGCGTGAAGCCCCTTGGCGGCCTTTATCTCTTCCCCCGGCTGGATCCGGACCACTACCTCATTGAAGACGATGAGAAGTTCGTGCTCGATTTGCTGACCGAGGAGAAGCTCTTGCTGGTGCAGGGCACGGCCTTCAACTTGCCGGACCGCCAGCACCAGCGCTGGGTGTTCCTCCCCCGGCAGGAAGAGCTGCGGGATGCCCTGGGGCGCTTTGAGCGCTTCCTCGCCCGGCATCACCGGTAGGCGCCTGCTAGCGCGCGCCGACTGCGTATACCACCTCATCTTCGAAGCCCGTGATCACCGGGCGATAGCCGGAAAGCGCCCGATCTAAGGCCGGGTCCCCCGTATCCACCTGCAGGGGGCGCCCCTCAAGGGTCAATAGCTTGCTGCGGGTCGCCACGATGTGCCATTGGTCCGATGCCAAGCGGCGCAGAAAAGCCGGAGACAGCTGCTGATTGCCCCGGCCGAAGATATGGCCCTGGCCGCTAATGGCTGTCACCACGAGAGCGACGGTCTTTCCTTCACACAGCGCTAGAAGGGCCTCCGCCGTCACGTCCTCGGCGATGC
>JAYOYG010000068.1:0-11961 GCA_038153445.1 Pseudomonadales bacterium | reverse complement strand
TCTGCGTGGTCATCCGCTCCGTGATCGAGAGCCCCGCCGCGTCATCCTTCGCGCTATTTATACGGAACCCCGTGGATAGACGGTTCACCGTTTCCGCAAGGGACGCTTGTGTGTTGCGTAGGTTCCGCTGGGAACTTAGGGAAAGCACATTGGTGTTGAGGCTCATGGGCATGGCTAGCGCGCCTCCATGAGCTTAAGGACGATCATGGGCGCGCTGTTGCCCTGCACCGCCAAGGCCTTCCCAGGCCGGCCTTGTATTTCCTCGCACGCGTTGGCGAGGACCGGACGTACCACCGCGATGTTCTTGAGGCGACGGCTTCCTGGACGACGCTGGGCCTCTTCCTCCGCCAAGGCAACAAGGGCTTCGAAGCGGCCCTCCGTTGCCACGGCGTCGCGCTTCATAGACGCGACCGCCTCCAAAGCCTGCCGTACGGCGCTTAAAGCGTGCTGCGCATCCCCCCAGGTCGCCACCGTCGTCTCCCCAAAGGGGAGCGAATAGTGGGGATCGGAGCGGTAGCTTCCCAGCCCAAGAGCCAAGGCGATGCCCGAGCCGCGGCCAATCATCGGCGGCGCATCCGCAGCCTTCGGACGCCACAGCCAAAGGGGGTTTCCCTCGGCTCGCGTCGCCGTCACCTGCGTTGTTTCGGCGCGGGCATTGATTGCGCCCAGCGCGCCATCAAGGGTGCGCACCCCTTCCATAGAAACTGAAACGCCCTGAATCTCGAGGTCGTCCAAGCCCCCATTGCTGGCCACATAATCCAGGCCCTGCCGCGCCCCAGATGCCTCCGGACGAGCACGCCCGCCCATCAGGACCTGCCACTGGGTTTCCCCAAGCCTCTCTAAATCTATGGCATACGCCCTGACCGTCACCGTCTGCCCGGCGCCTTCGCCCACCTGGAAGGTGGCGCTAGGGGGACTGCCTGCCCCTGCAAGCACCTTTTGCCCCGCGAAGGCGGCAGCATTTAATAGCGCGTTGAGTTCACGACGCTGCTCGGTGAAGGCCTCATTCAAGGCCAGGCGCTCCTGCCGGGATTGCGCCGACCCTAGGCTTCTCCGAGCGAGATCCGCGAGATCCGCGAGTCCCTCAGAAAGCTTCCTGAGGGTTGCGTTGATGGTCTGAGCGAGGGAGATTCCATCGCTCACCGCCCGTAGATTGAGGGTGAGCGCGCTGGGCAGAGCTTGCGCCCCGCCCTCCCCCAAGGGGGCGGCGCTGACGGCCGCGGCCCCCCGGGGCAAGAATTCCTGTGCGAGCTGCTCCACGGTGTCGCCCAACGCCCGCCCCGAACCCTTCCGGGCCCGCTGCGTCGCCAGCGAACTAACCTTGGATGCTTGGGACATTGTCATTGCGCCAACCCCCACTCGTTTTCCCTAAAAGTTTTCGATCCACCCTTCGCCTAAACCTCAGCGTCGAGTAAGCGCCGGCTCACCTAAGTGAGCCGGCGCCTTGATCCCCGTTACCCGAGGAGGGAAAGCACTGCCTGGGGCGAAGAGTTCGCCTGCGCCAGAGATGCCAGGCCCGCCTGCTGCAGAATCTGCGAGCGGGTGAGATTGGCGGTTTCCGCGGCGAAGTCCGCATCCTGGATCCGAGACCGGGCGGCGGAGAGGTTCTCGTTCTGAACCCCCGCCACTTCGATCACGTTCTCGAAGCGGTTTTGGGTCGCGCCCAAGTCGGCGCGCATGGCAGTGATCTGATCAATGGCCGTGTCGATGGCGGCCAGCGCCGTGTTGGCGGTATCGCGAGTTGCTACGGAAGCCTCCGAAACACTCCGGAAGTCGTCCACCCCGCCATCGGTTGCATCAAGCTCTACCGCTGCGAGAAGCGCTGCGGTGCCCGCGATGGTCGTCGCAGTGCCCGATGCGTCAGATAACTCGAGTTCGTTCGTAGCCGATAGCGTGGCCTGAACGCCTGAATCACTCATGACGTTGTTAATGGCGTCAACAAGCCCTTCCTTCGTGGTTACTCCTGTGAGGTCAACAGCGACACCATTCAAGGTGAGATCGTTTGCCGTGCCGACGGTGGTGTAGTCCTGGTCGGTGACAGCGTCGTCACTGGTAGTGACGCTGTAGGTTTGGCCTAGCTCGGTGGCCCGGGCATTCTTTCCGCTGATGTCCAGGGTTTGACCGCGCTCGGCGCCGATCTGGAACTTCATGGTGCCCAGGGAGCCGTCCAGAATGTTTCGGCCGTTGAAGGTGGTGTCTTTCGCAATCCGGTCCACCTCGGCCTTAAGGGCTTTCACCTCCTGGTCGATGGCGGCGCGGTCAGCGTCGGTGTTGGAGTCGTTAAGGCTCTGCACCGCCAGCTCGCGGATGCGCTGAAGGTTAGAGCCGATGACGTCCAGGGCCCCTTCCGCCGTTTGGGCGAAAGAAATCCCGTCGTTGGCATTGCGCTGGGCGACCGTGCCACCGCGAATGCTCGAAGTGAAACGCTCACCGATGGCGAGGCCAGCGGCGTCGTCCTTAGCACTATTGATCCGAAGGCCCGTGGACAGGCGCTCGATCGAGGTGCTGAGGTCCTTTTGGGTGCTCATCATGCTCCGTTGAGCCGTGAGCGATAACACGTTGGTGTTGACTGACATGACCATGGGGTCACTCCTTAGCTGTGGTTAAGTTGGGTAGTGCATAAATTCCTTAGGGGCCTGGCCGTCGGCTGCGCCGAGGGGCTTCAACCCGCGTTGTCTGATTTAAGGTGTCCGTAACCCGGGGGCGTCACGTCCGGCGGTGCGGAGGCCTTAAGGGCATCGAAGATCGGCACCAGAAGGCTGATGCATTCGGAGAAGGCCCCCTCGCCCTCATCAAAATGAGCGGCCAGAAGCCGTTCCGCCGCGTAGCGATAGAGGGCAGCGAGCTGATCCCCCAGGGCACTGCCATCGGCCTGGGCCGACCATTGCAGCGCGCTCAAGGTGCTCATGGCGCCGGCGATGCGCTTCGCGCGTCCCCGAACGTCGCCCTCCTCCGCCGCCTCCCGGGCCGCGGCAACTTCCGCGAGCACCCGCCCCACAAGGGCCGCTGCGTCCGCGGCTTGCCACTCCGGCGGTGGAACGCCTTGGGCTTCCTCAGCCCGATTCAGTTGAATGACCATTGGTGGTCTCCCATTAGCAGTGAATTCTGTTAGTAGGCGCCAGGCTTCAGGCTGCCGTAGGCTCGCGCTGCGGCCGACTGCGGGGTTGCCTCAACCACCGGCGGCGCATTGCCTTCCTGTTCTTCTTCCAGGGCTGCCGCTGCCGGCGCCAGTCGGTCCCAGGCCCGAGCAATGGGCGTGAGCAAATCCACGCACTCACTCAGCCCGTCCCGGTCGTTGTGCAGATTCGCCAGCACAATGCGCCGCGTGACGTAGCGATAAAGCTTGGTGAGCTGATCCGCGAGCTCCCCGGCCTCCGGGTTCACGCCATCGAGGAGCGCACCCATCAGGTCGATGGCATAGGAGAGCTGGGCGCCTTTGGTCGGCGTAT
Organism: Pseudomonadales bacterium; assembly: GCA_038153445.1. Taxonomy (GTDB): domain Bacteria; phylum Pseudomonadota; class Gammaproteobacteria; order Pseudomonadales; family Azotimanducaceae; genus Salivita. Next base: position 8,512 of record JAYOYG010000068.1, on the reverse strand, counting down.
CTCCTCGATCCATGGCCCGCCGCGCATTGCCTAGGGCATCGAAAACCGCCTGGTAGAGCAGCTGCGTAATGCGATGGGGCGAAGCGTCCTCAAGGGCCGCGTGCGCCGCCATGGCGTTGTAGGTGCTTAAGGCCTTAGACATTCCCGGTCTCCCTTGCGGCTCCGCCGCGCTGAATATCACTGTTCATTTCGTGTCCGAGCCTGCACTGAAGAGAAGCCTCAGCGAGGCGGGCCTGCGCACCCGCAGCAGCCCGGCACCGCGGCGACCAAGTAAGGCGCGAAGCACCTGGTCCCGAAGCGGCCAGATTCCCGGTCGCGCATCGAGAAAGGCCAGGGGAACGCCCTCCTGCGCTCGTCTCTGCGGCTTCGCTCGGCAGTAGCTTGCCGGCGGTCGACGCCAGGCCCGCGCCATGCCTACGCACTCGCGGGGGCATCTTTCACCCGCTCCGGCGCGATTTCGTCCCACGCGGTCGCGATGGGGGTGAGCAGATCCACGCATTCCTCCAGGATCTGCACGTCATTCTGTAGATTCGCCACCACCAGGCGGTTCGAGATGTACTCGTAAAGGGCGTCGAGGTTTTGGGACAGCGCGCCCCCATCCTCGATCACCGCATCTCGAAGGCCGCCAACGATGGAAATGGCCTTACCAATGAATTCCCCCTTCCGGGCGACGTCGCCGTTCTCCATGGCCCCGCGGGCCGTGGCCATGCGATCCAGCGCGCCTCGAAAGAGCATCTGGATCAGTCGGTGCGGCGATGCGTCCTGAAGGCTCGCCTGCGTCCCAATGCGGGCGTACTGCTTCATGGCAAAGGACATGTCGTATCTCCTGTTTTTGGTCCCAAGTACCGGCGTCCCGGCCGGCAGTTTTTTAAGGCAAAGCGTCCCTGTGGCGCGGGATCGGACCGCGCGGTACTTCCAAAAATCGTGATGTTCGGTGGAGGCCTAGGGGCCCTGTGAGATTCCCGTCATCCCTATGCCCTCCCGAGGCTGCTCAGCTGCGCGCTGAGGTAGCTGCTGGTTTGGTTCATGCCCGCAATGAGTCCATCAAGGGCGCTGAATTCCCGCTGATAGCGCGCCTGCACGCTTTCCATGCGGCGGTCCAGCCGCGTGCGGCGGTCATCGATGCCGTCTAGCCGCGCCTCGAGGCCGTCAATGCGCGCAGCGACGAGCCCCTGGGCGCCATCAAAGCGCGCGAAGCGGCTCTCGATGCTTTCCCCAAGGCGCTCGAGCAGGGCGTTGACCCCATCCGGATCCACCTCGAGAGCATCATCCAGGGCCGTTCCCTCACGGGAGATCGTGCCCGTGGCGGAGGTTTTAAGACCAAGGTCTACGAGGCTCCGCGCCCCGGCCACCGCTTCCGAGGAGGCCAGCAGCGTATTACGCAAGGCGCTTTCCAGACTGCGGAGCGTGCTGTCTCCGAGCAGAGGGCCACCCTGTTGAGTGTCGGCGTCATAGGCGGTGTTCCGGCTGATGAAGTCATTCAGGCTGTTGTAGGCCTTCGCGAACTTATCGAGCGCGGCTTTGGTGCTGCTGTTGTCCGAGGTGACGGCGACCGTTTCCGCAGCCCCCTCGCTAGGGGCTTTCAGGGTCAGGGTGATGCCTTCCATGGCATCGGTGATTTGATTAGTGCTTCGCGTGATCGCGAGGCCATTGAGCTTGAGCTCCGCATCCCGCGCCGACACCAAGGTCTCGAAGGTGCTTTCAGCGAGGCGGGAAAGGCCTGAGCCATCCGCGTTATCGCCATCGTCGTCAGCCACGGTAAGGCTGATCGTTTCGGCGGCGCCAGGTCGGCTGCTTTGGAGTACCAAGCGCTCCCCCGCGCCGTCATTGATGATGTTGGCGCTGATCGGCAAATCCGCCTCATTAATGGCGCTACGCAGATCGGCGAGGGTGTTCGAGCCCTCTGCTAGGGTGATCTCCACCGGCGCGTCGTCCCCCACGGCCAGGCTGAGGGTTCCGGTCCCCAGCGCTTCTTCCCGGCTTGCAAATACGGCGCTGGCGATGCTCTCGGGCTGAGCGAGTTGGGTGACCTCGCCATTACAGGTGCCAAGGGGTGCTTCGGCCTTAGCACTCACGGTGAAGGCGTCCGCATTTGTCGGGCTCGCCTTTTTCGTGCCCGTGATGCCCTTCAGGCCGTCGAGGGCGTCAGTGAAATCGGCCACCTGTGCCTTAAGGCTGCCGTAGGCAGAGAGCTTCGTGCTCGTTTCCGTTTCTGCCCGAAGCAGGCGGCGCTCCGGGCCAGCGCGCTCCGCGCTAACCAGCTGGCGCACGATGGAGGCCGTGTCGAGCCCCGATCCCACCCCTGGAGAGGAGATGCCACCCATGATGCGCTCCTAGGCCTTCTCGTCGACGAAGAGCCCGGCCACTTCCTGGAAGCGCACGAGCCGTTCACTCAAAGCTTGAATTTCCGCCTGATCCACTTCCCGAAGAAGCTTTCCCGACTCCCCGTCGCGCACGGCAACCTGAGCACCGGGCTCGTCGCTGGCCTTAGCCAGACTGATGGGGCGATCCAGGGATGCCGCGGCGTCGACCAGACGGTTGAAGGATTCCTGGAGCTCGCGGTTATCCACGAGCGTTGCCTTTCCGGCGGCCACGGCTTCCACGGGCGGCGGCGCGATGCGGGTTTGCATCGGCGCGGCGTCCTGCGCCGCGCGGTTGAATGCACCGGCGCCGTCATTGGTAAGCGCGCGAATGGCCGCCTGGGGCGATAGCGGGGATAAAGCGTTGCTGTCCATGCTTTCCTCCTAGCTGCGCATCCTTGCGCAGGCTTCCTTCCCCCCTGTTGTCGGCCGCCGGGACCGATTCTTAAGCCCGGCTTTTGGGCCGAACTTGGGGGAGGGTCTTACTCCAGCTAACGGCCGGAGCGGAGGAAACTTAAGGGCGGGAAAGAAGCCCCCGGAGGGGGGGCGAAGGGAGTTTTAAGGAGTTAATTTACCTGAGGAAATTAAAGAGACTGAGGTCGGAAAGGCGAGAGAATGCACTTTGCGCAGCCTGCAGGGCGGTCAGCTGCTGCTGAAAAGCCGTGATCGCTTCCGTGTAATCGAGATCATCAATCAGGGATCGCTGGCTTTCCACGGCAAGACGCGTTTCTTCCACCAAATCTCGCTCGCCGTCCACGGCAGCGAGGCGTGCCCCGACGGAACTCCGGGCGCGGCCCAGCTGTGTCTCCGCAGCCGCTAAGCCATCCTGAGCCCGCTGAAGCTGGTTCTGAAAAGCCGCCTGCTCGGAAGCGCTGCTCCTGGGCGCCTGGGCCGCCGCTAGCACGGCGTCATAGACGGCGAAGAGATCTCCCGATTCCGCCGGCGCGAGGGTCACCGCATCCCCCACGGCGGGGGTCCCCGTAAGGCTGACGGCGACCCCTTCGATGGTGAAGGTTTGGTCGGTGATCGCGACGGTGGTGGTGTTCGGCGGCGTCGAACTATCCAGCACGTCCGCCGTACCGTCCCCGTTAAAGGTGACCCTCAGAGGAGTGACCGCAGCGCCAAAGGTGGTCTGATTCGTCAGTTCTGGGGCAGCAAAGACGGCGTCCCCCGTATTCCCTGTGTCCACCGCAAGGGCCACCGGGGCCAGGGGCGCAATCTCCTGAAAAAGCTCCCGCCCAGAACACCCCAGGGCAATGCTGCGCCCTTCCCCGATAGGGAGGGCGCGGGAGAAGGCCGTGCCCTCGTAGGTGACCGAGCCATCGGTCTCCAAGCCGAAGGCCCGAGCGCCATCGCTGGTGCCCCCAAAGAGCGCCTCCCCCGTAGGAGATGGGCGATTCGCCAAGGAAAGCGCCTCTTCCTTGAGAGATCGAAGCTCAGCCTCAATGCCGAGCGCATCGTCCTCCGTCAGGGCGCCGTTCCCCAGCAGGATCGCCAGCTCCTTTACCCGCTGAAGGTTAGTACTGAGGCCGGCAAGCGCCGTTTCTTCTGCGCTTAGCGTGGCCTCCGCCGCATCCTGATTGCTGGAGAGGCGATCAAGACGATCAAGGCGGGCGGATAAGCGCACGCTGGCCTGGGCATTCCCGGGAGCGTCGCTGGGCCGAAGCCGCTGCTCCCCAGAGGACAGGCGTTGCTGCGCTTCCAAAAGCAGAGTTTGGCTACTTCCCATGCCTTGGCTACTGCGCTGAAAGAACTGCGATGTGCTGATGCGCATGCTTATCTCACCACGGAGAGAACGGACTGAAAGATGGTGTCTGCCACGGAAACCACCCGGGCTGCGGCTTGATAGGCCTGCTGGTAGCGCAAAAGATCCGCGGCCTCCTCATCAAGATTGACCCCGGCCTTCGCTTCCCGGCGCAGCTGGGCATCGGAGAGCACCAGCGCCCCGGCCTCCTGGGCCAGGCTGGCGCGGTTCGCTGCACCGGCAGCCGTGCCGAGAAGGGACGCGTACTCATCCACTGCCGTAGCGCCGTCGGAAAAAAGAGCGCGATCTGCGGCCAATAACTGAGCCTGACCGCCGTCAGCTGGTCCGGCACTGGCAAAACTCAAGGTGATCCTATCCCCGGCTGCCGCGGTTCCCGAGAGGGTGAGCTCCAAACCATAGGGCTCGAGGGTGAGGGGCTTGCCGAGGGTAAAGGCATACTGGCCGCCATCCTCGTCTTCGAGAACTAGCGTACCGGATCCATCATCGACGATTTCGAGCACGGGCGCGTTCGTCCCCGTGCGCGGCAGGGGCGCTGCCAGGGTCTGGGGCGAAGGCAGGGAAAGGACCAGGTCTGATGGCGTCGCACCGCCGCCGTCGGTCACCGAGGCGCCTAAGGCTGCGCGATTTATCGCTAAGCCTTCGGGATCGCTTAAGGCCACGGTAATGCGCCCCGCCGCACCGGCCAGGGGGTCAAAGCGGAAGCGGTCGCCGCCGCTTAAAAGCGCCGCATCGTCCAGAGAAAAGCGAAGCCCATCAATAAGGTCTGCGCCAAGGTTCGCAGGATCGCCCGCATAAACCTCCGCGCCATCGCTCAGGCGTTTGAGGGTTACCGTGTTGGCGCCGCCGTCAAAGGTCAGCTCATAGGCGGACGCCAGGAGGGCAGCACCGGCTTCCGGCGCAACGCTTAGGGTGGCGCTGCCGCTATTTCCCGGCGCAGCCGAGGCCTGGGCGGCCCCATCAACGCCAGAGAAAAGGGCACCTCCCGCGACGCCCGCGGCGGTGAAACCTGCCTCCTGTGCTTGGTTCATGCTCTGCGCAAAGCCCACGGCCAGGCGATCAAGATCCCGGCGCAACGGCGCGAGGGCTTCCGCTCGGGCTTCGATAAGACCCTGCAAACGGCCGCCGGTAAGGGAACCGCTTGGATCCCGGGGGCTGCCCTCGAGGGACAGCTGGGGCGCGAAGGGCCCGGCGGCCCCCAGGGGCGACTCCAGCTTCCTCGCCTCCGTACCCCGCACCAGCGCTTGCCCCGAGGGCAACAGCACATGGACCGTGCCATCTTCCTGCCGATTCAAGCGAATGCTGACTTCCAGGGAAAGATCCGAAATAAGACGATTCTGTTGGTCCAGAAGGCTCGAGCTTTCACCGCTGCTGCGAAGGGACTGATTCAGCTCCGCCAGCTGGGCCGTTAGGGTATTGATCCGTTCCGCCGTCGCGCCGATCTCCTTAGATAGCTGGCTGTCCAAGCTGGAAAGCTGACGGTCCAGGCTTTGGAAACGCGCCGCCACGGTGCGGGCTTCCTCGAGTACCGTGGTCCGCACCCCGCGCACCGTGGGCGCACTGGCCACGGCCGCAAAGGCATCCTGCAGGCGCCCAAAGGCGGCGGAGAGGCTACCTTGGCCAACGCTAAAGCTGCTTTCTAAGCGGCCAAGCGCTTCGTTTCTGGCGCTGGCCGCGCCGAACTGGCTCTGCGCTTCGCCCAGGGCGCTTTCAGACCAGGCATCAAAGTTCCGGCGCACCTGGGCCACATCGACCCCTGCGCCTCCGAAGGACGTTCGCAGCTCCAACTGCTGCCGCGCATAGCCCTCCGTGTTCACGTTGGCGATGTTCTGACTCACGGTAGAGAGCCCTTGCTGATTCGCCCGTAGGGCCGAAGCAGCGATGCCAAAGAGTCCGCTCATTTCATGGCTCCCTGGGCCTGCCGAAGGCGAAGCTGGGTTCCTAGCGCCGCAGGATCGGTCGTCTGCCCCTCGGATGAGCCCAGCTGTCGCACCAGCGCATCGGCAATGCCAAAGTCCCCGCTTCGCGCAAGGTCCTGGGCCAGCTGCTGATCCGCTAGGCTCCGGAAGGTCCCCTCCTCACTGCTGGAGAAGAGCCCGTCCTCCGGCACGGTTTTGCGCATGGCCGCCAGCATCTGCTGAATAAAGAGGCCCTCGAACTGCTCCGCGGCTTCCCGCAGGGCGCCGTCTTTTTCCGGGCCCTTGGCCGCCAACTTGAGCGCCGCCAGGCCCTTGGGGTCGTGGACGGCGCGAGCCATTGCAATGTCGTGGTCTGCCATGGCGGAGCTCCTTAGATCACCACGAGCTCAGCGCGAAGCGCGCCGGCTTGCTTAAGCGCCTGAAGGATGGCCACCAAATCGCTGGGAGCGGCCCCCACGCGGTTCACCGCCTCCACCAAGCTATCGAGGGAAACGCCCGGATCGAGGGTGAACATGCTGCCCGCCCCGCGCTCCTCCACTTCCACCGTGCTCTGGGGCACCACTACCGTCTCGCCTTCCGAGAACCCCTTAGGCTGGCTCACGGAAAGCTGCTCGGAAATCTTTACCACCAAGGAACCGTGGGATACGGCCGCCGGGGTAATACGCACGTCCTGACCGATGATGACGGTCCCCGTGCGCGCCGAGATGACCACTCGCGCCGGCGCGGCCCCGGGCTGCACGGGCAGGCTGTGCAGCGCCGACACGAAGGCCACGGGGCTCGGCGCCGTCTCCGGAATCTTCACCTCGACGGCGCCCGCATCCACGGGCACCGCGGTGTCCGGGCCAAAGGTTTCGTTGATCTTGTCCGCCATGTGCAGCGCCGTGGTGAAGTTCGGCTGGTGAAGCGTGAGGGTCAGGGCACCATTGGGCGTAAAGGCCAGGGCCCGATCCCGCTCCACCGTGGCTCCCCCAGGGACCCGACCCACGGAAGGAATGTTCGTCGTAATGCGGGAGCCATCGGCGCCTTCGGCGTCAAAGCCCCCCACCACCAGGTTACCCTGGGCCACGGCGTAGACCTTGCCGTCAGCCCCCTTCAGGGGCGTCATCACCAGCGTGCCGCCGCGAAGGCTCTTAGCATTGGCGATGGACGACACGGTGATATCGATGGCCTGACCACGGCGGGCAAAGGGCGGCAAATCTGCCGTCACCATCACCGCCGCCACGTTATTCAACTGAAGCTGCGTGCCCTGGGGCACAGTGATGCCGAGTTGGATGAGCATGTTCTGCAGGCTCTGGACCGTGAAGGGCGCCTGGATCGTCTGATCCCCGGTACCCGCGAGGCCCACCACCAGGCCGTAACCCACGAGCTGGTTGTTTCGAATGCCATCAATGCCCGCAAGATCCTTGATGCGCTCGGCGCCGGCGGACGCCCCCAAGCTAAGGAGCCCTAGGGTCAGTGCGACGCGAATAAAGGAAGGCAAGGTCATCACGTGCTCCTAGGGGCCTTACAGGGGCCAAAGGGGAGATTGGAAGAAGCGGGTGAGGAGGCCCGCCCGATTGGCGTCGGCCAACATGCCTTCGCCCCCATAGTGGATGTAGGCATTGGCCACGCGCTGGGAAAGGACGGTGTTATCGGGACGCACATCTTCAGGACGGACAATGCCCTCCAGCTGGATGAACTCTCGACCCTGATTGATACCGATCCATTTTTCCCCGCGTACCACCAGATTACCGTTGGCGAGAATGTCCGCGATGGTGACCGTGATCTCGCCATTCAGCGCATTGCTTTGGTCGGCGCTCCCGGATCCCTGGAAATCTACGGAGCCGTTGATGGCCTGGGCATCCACGTCTAGGTAGCCCGAAGCCGACCCCGCGATGGCACTGGACTTTCCGGCACTCGCATTGGAGCTCTTGGTGGCATCCGTGCGCTCCCGGAGAATCACCGTGATGGTGTCCCCCACGGTGCGGGCCTTGGCGTCTTCAAAGAGCAGCAGGGCATGGCCTTCCTGGTAGAGCCCCCCCTTGTTCTCCACCGCGGGCCGCGCCTGTGCCGGGAGGGTCGGGCGAAAATCCCGCCCCCGGTAGGGCGGCGTAACCGCCGTGCAGGCGGAAGCCAGCACCGCCGCGGCGAGGATACCCGCCAGGGCCCGAAGGCCCACGGGGGTCATAGGTCGGCTCCGCTGAGCGGAGCCTTCGCGTGCGTCCCTGCTGCGCGAAATCATGAAGCTCTCCTTAGAGACGCTGATTCAGCGTCTGCAACATCTGGTCGGCGCTGGCGATGGCCTTCGAATTCATTTCGTAGGCCCGCTGCGTCTCAATCATGTTCACCATCTCCTCCACGGTGTTGACGTTGGAGGTTTCCAGGGCGCCCTGTACCAGGGACCCAAGGCCCGTCAGGGCAGGGGTGCCGATCTGCGGCGCACCGCTGGCGCCGCTTTCCAAATACTGGTTATCGCCGACGGCTTCGAGGCC
>JAYOYG010000067.1:0-12195 GCA_038153445.1 Pseudomonadales bacterium | reverse complement strand
CCTCCAGCTTGCCCCGGCGCCAGGCCATTTGCTCCGCTTCGCTAGACCCCGGGGCCTTACCGTGCTCAGTCATGGTGATTCATCGCTCCTTGGGCGCCGGGCTAGAGCCCAGCCTTCAAGCTGGCTTCAATAAAGGGGTCGAGATCCCCGTCGAGGGTCGCATCGGGGTTGTTCACTTCGATCCCCGTGCGCAGATCCTTCACGCGATTTTGATCGAGCACATAGGAGCGAATTTGGTGCCCCCAGCCAATATCGGCCTTGCTGTCCTCGACCTGCTGGGCATCGGCCCGGCGCTTTTGCATCTCAAACTCGTAGAGCTTGGCGCGCAGCTGCTTCCACGCCTTATCCCGGTTCTGATGCTGAGACCGCTCCGACTGGCAGGCCACCACGATGCCCGTGGGGCCGTGGGTTAAGCGCACCGCGGAATCGGTGGTGTTGACGTGCTGCCCCCCGGCGCCGGAGGAGCGATAGGTATCGGTGCGCACGTCCGCCGGATTGATCTCAATCTCAATGTCGTCATCGACCTCCGGTGATACAAACACGGAGACGAAGGAGGTGTGGCGCCGAGCCCCGGAATCGAAGGGGGATTTACGCACCAGGCGATGAATGCCCGTTTCCGTGCGCATCCAGCCAAAGGCGTAATCGCCACGGAGGGCGAAGGTCGCCCCCTTGATGCCCGCCACTTCCCCGGCGGACAGCTCAATGAGCTCCGTGCTAAAGCCGCGCCGCTCGGCCCAGCGCAGATACATGCGCAGGAGCATCTCGGCCCAGTCCTGGGCCTCCGTACCCCCGGACCCCGCCTGGATATCCACGTAGCAGTCGGCGCTATCCATGGGCCCGGAGAACATGCGGCGAAATTCGAGCTTTTCGAGGATGCCGGCCTGTTGAGCTAGCTCGGCGCTGACCTCGTCCAGCGTTTCCGCGTCGCTTTCTTCTAGGGCCAGGGCAAAGAGTTCTTCCGCATCGGCAAGCCCCTGGCGCAGGGGCACGAGCACCCCCACCACGGCTTCGAGGCTGGCGCGCTCCTTACCGAGAGCCTGGGCCTTCTCCGGGGACTCCCAGACGCCCGGTTCGGCCAGCTCCCGCTCGACTTCTTCTAGCCGTTCCTGCTGGCTAGCGACGTCAAAGATACCCCCAGAGCGCTTCGCTGCGCTGGCGGAGATCCGCCAGCCGCTCGCGCACGGCGTTGCTGTCTTCCATCGTGATCTCCTTTAGGCGCCGAAGCTTTCGACGCGTAGGCGCAGCACCGAACCGCGCACCGCCGGCAGGGCTTCCAGGGCCGCAATGGCGCGATCGATGGCCGCCTCCTCCGCCGTGCGCGTCAACAAGACGATGGGCACGTAGGTCACACCGTCGGCCGCCTCGCTATCCTGGGCTTTCTGCATGAGGGCCTCGATATTAATGCCCTCCGCCGAGAGCAGGGTGGCCACCTGGGCCAGCACCCCCGGGGCATCCTCCGCCCAAATGCGCAGGTACGCCGGCGCCTGGAAGGCGGCGCTGGGAAGGGCCAGGGCCGAGCCCTGCGCCTCTGCCCGGTAGGCCAGGGGCGGCATGGCGCCCAGCGTGCTTCGGGCTAAATCCATGAGATCGGCCACCACGGCCGACGCCGTCGCGTCGCCGCCGGCGCCGGCCCCAACGTACAGGGTCGGCCCCACGGCGTGCCCCCCCACCATCACCGCATTTTGCACCCCGTTCACCTGGGCAAAGAGCGTGCTTTCGGGCACCAGGGCAGGGTGAACGCGCAGCTCGAGCCCCGCGGCCCGGCGCCGAGCCAGGGCTAGGGGCTTGATGCGATAGCCAAAGGCTTCGGCGTAGCGGAAATCCTCTGGGGTGACGCGGGCGAGCCCTTCGCTAAAGACCCTGGCCGACGCGATGGGCACCCCAAAGGCCATGGACGCCAGCAGGGAAAGCTTATGCGCCGCATCGATGCCTTCTACGTCAAAGGTGGGGTCCGCTTCGGCGTAGCCCAGGGCCTGCGCCTCTTTCAAAACATCGTCAAAGGCACGGCCAGCGCTGGCCATTTCCGTGAGAATAAAGTTCGACGTCCCGTTAATGATGCCCGCAAGCCATTCGATCCGGTTCCCCGCCAGGCCCTCCCGGAGCGCCTTGATGATGGGAATACCCCCGGCCACGGCCGCTTCGAAGGCGAGGGGCAAACCCTTCGCCGTGGCCGCCGCAACGAGCGCATCACCGTACTCGGAGAGCAAGGCCTTATTGGCGGTGACCACGGCCTTGCCTTCGGCGAGGGCGAGCTCCACGAGGGTTTTGGCGTCCTCCGTGCCCCCCATGAGCTCTACGACCACATCCACGGCGGGATCCCGGGCTACGGCAAGCACGTCCTGATGGACCCGGATGGCACCGGGGTCGAAGCCCGCCTTCGGGGATCGCATCCCCAGGGCGGTAATTTCCAGGGGCCGGGGTGCCCGGCGCGCGAGGGTCTCCCCCTCTTCCCGAAGCAGGCGTACCACGGCCTGCCCCACCGTTCCTAATCCACAAATGCCGATGCGCAAGGGCGTAGTCATCACGAAGTGCGTTCCTTAGCCGTCCAGGCCCATTTCCGCCGCGAGGGCATCGGCGGGCAAATAGCCCGGCAGATAGCGGCCATCTTCTAGGAAGAGCGCCGGCGTGCCCCGAACGCCCAGCTGCTGCCCTAAGCGGTACTGATCCGCTACGGGGTTCACGCAGCGCTTCGGCTCCACGGGCTCCCCGGCTTTTAGGCGGGTAAGGGCCGCCTTGGGATCGCTCGCGCACCAGGCGGAAACGATTTTATCGAAGGCGTTCGAACCCACCCCCGCCCGAGGGAAGGCAAGGTAGCGCACCTCGATACCCATGCGATTCAAGGCCGGCACCTCCTGGTGCAGCTTCTGGCAAAAGCCGCAGTCGACATCGGTGAAGACGTTGACCACCCCGAGGCGCTCCCCCGTTGCCGGGAAGATAATCATGTCGTCCTCGGGCACGGCCTTGAGGAGGCTCAGGCGCCGCACGGAGCGCACGTCTTCGGAACGGTTGCGCAGGCCCGAGGCGCTGATCTCGTAGAGGTCCCCGGCTAGAAGATGCTGTCCATCTTCCGTGGCATAGAGGATGGTGCCGTCGTCTAGCGCCACGGCATAAAGCCCAGCCACGGGGGCCGGCGCGATGGACTGGATGGGCAGACCGGGCCGGGCCGAATCCAACCGGGCATAAATTTCCGCCGCCGCGGGGCCCGTTAGGCTGGCCTCGCCTCGAGCACCGAGCGCGGTGAGCAGCACCAGCAACAGCACCGGCACACGAAATAACCAAGACATAGCGAACCTCCTCGCAAGGCGCGCATTTTCGCACAGCCCCAGCGAGAGTGCGCGCTCCCGGCGGCGAGTTCAGAAAGTCTTCTTCGCCTAGCCCCGGGGATGATGCTCGGCATGGAGGGCCTGCAGCCGGGCCCGGGCCACGTGGGTGTAAATCTGCGTGGTCGACAGATCCGCGTGCCCCAGAAGCAGCTGTACCACGCGCAGATCGGCGCCGTGATTCAACAGGTGCGTCGCAAAGGCGTGGCGCAGGGTGTGCGGGGAGAGGGGCCGCTGCAAGCCGATTTGCTGCCCATAGCGCTTAATGCGGTGCCAGAAGGTTTGCCGGGTCATGGGCCGGCCCTGCTGACTTGGAAAAAGCACGGAACCCTGGGCCAGCGCCGGCCACTGGACGCTTCCTTCCTCTACCCAACGTCGGATCCACTGGTGGGCTTCCTCGCCCAGGGGAACGAGACGCTCCTTTTGCCCCTTCCCGAGCACCCGAAGCGCCCCCTGCCGCAGATTCACCATGGCCGGCGTTAGGGACACGAGTTCGGAGACGCGCAGGCCGCAGGCGTACAGCACTTCCAGCATGGCGCGATCTCGGAGGCCTAGCAGCGTGCTGACATCGGGAGCGGCAAGCAGCGCCTCCACCTCTGCCTCGGACAGGCTTCCGGGCAGGGGCCGGCCGAGGCGAGGGCTGGCCAGCTCCCGAGTGGGGTCATCCTCCCGAAGCCCTCGCTCGATCTGCCAGCGAAAAAAGGCTCGAAGGGCCGACAGAAGCCGCGCCGTGGAACGCGGCTTATAGCCCTGCTCAAAGCGGGCTGCGAGGTAGGCAAAGAGGCTAGAGCGTTCAATCCGGGGAAGGGATTGGTCGGGGCCCAGCCAACGCTGCACCGCCGCCAGGTCGGAGCGGTAGGCGTTGCGCGTGTGTTCGGAGAGGCCTCGCTGAAGCCATAGGTCATGCAGGAACGCATCGATACGTTCCCCATCCGGCGCGCTGGCAAGATCGTGGCTTCCCATGGCCTCACTGTACCCCCGCCGCAAAGCCACGCGCCATAGCGCACCCCGCGGCGCGGTCGATGCACTAAAAAGGGGCGATTTTTCCGCCGATTGCCCAGAAAATCCTGGCACGTTCCCTGCTTCGAGTAAGACGCTGGCCTAGGTCAGCGGGTACGCAGGCCGTCTCTCCCCTGATCGTACCCGTCGGTCCACCGCGGCGTTTACGCGCTCCCCCTCCCCTAGCGGCCGCGGTGGGCCGGCCCCTTAAATTCCAGGCAAAAAAAACGCCCAGCCAATGCTGGGCGTTTTTTTCTCTGTCCCGAAGGAACAGGAAGCTCGAAAGCTTACTCCTCGGCGGCGGCCTCTTCCCCAGCCGCTTCCGGCGCCTCCACCACGGGGGCCACGATATCCACGCTGGTATCGCGCTGACCCTTTGCGTTGGCCCCGAGCTTCTCGCGGATCCGGGCAGACCGGCCAGAGCGCTCGCGGAGGTAGTAGAGCTTGGCCTGGCGCACGTCGCCGCGGCGCTTCACCGTGATGCTATCGATCATGGGGCTGAAGGCCTGGAAGGTCCGCTCCACACCAACGCCGTGGGAGATCTTCCGCAGGGTAAAGGCGGAATTGAGGCCGCGGCTACGCACACCGATGACCACACCTTCGAAGGCCTGGAGACGCTCCCGGTTCCCTTCCTTCACCTTCACCTGCACGACCAGCGTATCGCCGGGCCCGAAATCCGGGAGTTCGCGCTGGATCTGCTCTTCCTCAAGGGCCGAGATAATCCGATTCTTACTCATGACTGCCGTCTCCGCTGCCACCATTGCGCTTCTCAGCGCGCTGTTGTTGTTCCTGCCACCGTGCCCAAAGATCGGGCCGCTGGCGCTGGGTTACCGCTTCCGCCTGGGCCTGTCGCCAGGCCGCTATGGCACCGTGATCGCCGCTGAGCAGCACCTCCGGTACCCGCTGCCCGTCGATCTCCTCGGGGCGCGTATAATGCGGGAAATCGAGCAAACCCGCACTGAAAGATTCTGCCTCGGCGGAGCCTTCATCTCCGAGGACCCCCGGCCGCAGCCGGGCCACCGCATCGAGCACCACCAAGGCGGGCAATTCACCGCCGGACAGCACGTAGTCCCCGAGGGACCATTGCTCATCGACGTCACGATCGATGAGGCGCTGATCGATGCCTTCATAGCGCCCAGCGAGCAAGATCACCTGCCCCTGGGCCGCACAGGCTTCCGCCTTCTGTTGCACGAAGGGCGCGCCCTGCGGCGACAGGTAAATCACCTTCGCCTCGGGGCAGCGTCGCCGCGCCTCCTGCAAGGCCGCCCGCAGGGGCCCCACCTTCATCACCATCCCTGGACCGCCGCCGTAGGCTTTGCTGTCCACCGTCTGGTGACGGTCTTCCGTGTAGGCCCGGGGGTTGATGGTCTCAAGGCGAACTAAGCCTCGCTCCACAGCCCGACCAAATACCCCTACGGAGGCCACAGCCTCAATCAACTCGGGGAAGATCGTGACCACCACCGCGTGAAAGGGTGCTTCGGCCGTCGCGATCTCCACCTAGAACTCCGGGTCCCAGTGCGCCACCAGCGGCGCATCCGTCGCCCCAATTTCTGGAAACACCGCCTCGATGAAGGGTAGGAGCCGTTCCCGGTCTCCCACCACCACCAGCACATCGTTCGCGCCGGTTTCGAGCACCCGGTCGACCCGACCCAGGCCCACCCCTTCGGGGGTTTCCACGGATCGGCCAATCAGGTCGATCCAGTAAATCTCGTGTTCGCTGGCGGGGAGCACGTCCTTCGCCACCGCAAGCAGCGTGCCCGCGAGGGCTTCTGCATCGTTCCGGCTATCACAGCCGGCCAGCTTGCATAAAAACCCCTTCGGCTGGGGAATCACCTGCTCGACGTCGCAGCTGACCCACTGATCGCCCCGCTGCTGAAGCCAAGGCCGGTAGCTGAGAAGGTTATCTTCCGGGTCGGTGAAGGACTGAAGCCGGAGCCAGCCCCGCACACCGTGGGCTCGCGTGAGGCGCCCCACCACCACCGGGGCCTCCACCGCGGCAGCCACTAGCCTTCGGCAGCCTCGCCCTGCTTACGCGCTTCCTTCAGGAGCTGCGCGACGCGATCGCTCGTGCCTGCGCCCACAGCCAGCCAATGGTCGACCCGGGCAAGGTCCACCTGCAGCCGAGCTTCCTGACCGCGGGCCACGGGGTTAAAGAACCCGAGGCGCTCGATGAAGCGGCCGTCGCGCCGAGCGGCGCTGTCAGCAACATTGATGTGATAAAAGGGACGCTTCTTCGCCCCCGTGCGGGCCAAACGAATCGTGACCATACCGCGCTCGCTACCGTAACGTGTTGCAGCTCTTGAATTTTTCAAGAGCCCTGGGAGATAAAGGCCGCGTAGTCTACGCCAACCCTTACGCCTTGGGAACCGCCTTTGACACCTTTTAGAGGAAAAGGCGCCTAGCGACGCCGAAGCCCGCCGGGCGGGGGCATGGGGGGCATGCCACCCCCTCCGCCCATGAGGGCGCCCATGCCGCGCATCATCTTCTGCATGCCGCCCTTCTGGCCCATTTTCTTCATCATTTTTTGCATCTGCTTGTGCTGCTTTAGCAGGCGATTGACGTCCTGCACCTGCAACCCCGAGCCCCGGGCGATGCGCTGCTTGCGCGAGCCGGAGATCAGATCGGGGAAGCGGCGCTCCTTCGGGGTCATGGCGCAGATCAGCGCTTCCATATGCACAAAGCGCTTTTGGTCGAGGGACTGCTCCGCGGCCTTGGCCATCTGCCCCATGCCCGGGAGCTTTTCGAGCATGCCCTGCATGCCGCCCATGGACTTCATTTGCTGAAGCTGATCGCGGAAGTCTTCAAGATCGAAGCCCTTGCCCTTCTTGATCTTCGTGGCCAGGCGCTCGGCCTTCTTGCGATCGAGCTTCTGCTCCGCCTCTTCGATGAGGCTAAGCACATCCCCCATGCCCAGAATGCGACTGGCCATGCGGTCGGGGTGGAAGGGCTCAAGGGCTTCGAGCTTTTCCCCCATGCCGAGGAATTTGATGGGTCGCCCCGTGATCTGGCGCACGGACAGGGCCGCGCCACCGCGAGCGTCGCCGTCGGCCTTGGACAGGACCACGCCGGTTAGGGGAAGGGCATCGGCGAAGGCCTTCGCCGTATTCGCCGCGTCCTGCCCGGTCATGGCATCGACCACAAACAGCGTTTCCGCCGGAGCCAGAGCTTCGTGGAGGGTTTTAATCTCCGCCATCATGGCGTCGTCAACAGCGAGGCGCCCGGCCGTATCAACGATCAGGACGTCCGCCAGCTGGGTTTTCGCCGCGGCCACCGCATCCCGCACGATCGCTTCTGGGGAAGAAAGGGCCTGGCTCGGATGTACCGTCACCCCTACCTGGGCCCCGAGCACCGCCAGCTGCTCGATAGCCGCAGGGCGGTAAACGTCTGCGGAGACCATCATCACCCGCTTCTTCTCGCGGGTTTTCAGATACTGGGCGAGCTTCCCGGCGGTGGTGGTTTTCCCCGCCCCCTGGAGACCGGCCAGGAGAATAACCGCCGGCGGCTTCACGGCGAGGTTCAGCTCCGCGCGCTCCGCGCCCATGACCCGAACCAGTTCTTCGTGAACAATCTTTAGGAAGGCCTGCCCCGGGCTTAGGGCCGAGGACACTTCCATCCCCAGGGCCCGGGTACGCACGGCATCGAGGAAACCCTGCACCACGGAAAGGGCCACGTCCGCTTCGAGAAGGGCGCGACGGACTTCCCGGAGCGTTTCTCCGATATTGTCTTCCGTGAGCTTCGCCTTACCCCCAAGGGCGCGCAGGGTAGTGCTGAGGCGTTCCGTTAAGGAGTCGAACATGGGCCGGGGCCTTCAACCGGGGAAAGGCGCGGAGTATAGCAGCGCCCCACCCCCGGTGCCTTGCCCTCTGCCCGAAACCCGCAGGCCATGGCACACTGCAGACCTACTTGCGACGAGGGAGGCGCATGAGCGTCCCGATCCTCGGCCTTTTGGCCGTCATCCTCTATCTGCTTGGGGCCGCTCAACAGTTCGCCGAGCTCGTCCGCGGGCAGGCGCCCCCGCCCTGGCGCCGAGCCCTTTTGACCTGGCTTGCGCTCCTGACCCACGGCGGCGCCGCGGCGGGGCTGCTCTTTCCCGGGGGCCAGCTCGATCTTGGGGTGTTCCAAATCGCCACCTTGATGGCCTGGACCATGGTCGCGGTCATGGTGGTGCTTGGGCTCCGGCGCCCGCTGCATACGCTTTTTGTGGTGCTTTTCCCCCTGGCGGCCCTGTCCCTCACCGCTGCCCTAAGCGTGGAAAGCCGCTACGTGCCCCCCAGCGATCCCGCCCCAGGCTTCGCCCTCCACGTCATCCTGGCCCTGCTGGCCTACTCCGTGCTCACGGTAGCGGCGGCCCAGAGCCTCTTTCTCGCCTGGCAGGAACGGGCCCTTCGGCGCCGCCAGGCGCGCTGGGTCTTAAAGGCCCTGCCGCCCTTACAAACGATGGAAACGGTCCTATTCGAGTGCGTTGCCCTGGGGCTTTTGCTCCTTACCCTAACCCTCGGCACGGGCATGCTCTTCCTCGAAGATCTCTTCGCCCAGCAGGTGGTTCACCACACCGTGCTGTCCATCGCCTCCTGGGTGGTGTTCGCTATTCTGCTCCTCGGTCGCCACCGCCTGGGCTGGCGCGGGCGCACGGCTATCCGCTGGACCCTGAGCGGCTTCTTCCTGCTGGTGCTCGCCTACTTCGGAAGTAAGGTCGTGCTTGAAGTGATCCTCGGCGCCTAGGAGGCACCTGCCATGGAATCCCTTTCCCTGCCGGTACTCTACGGTCTGATTGCCATCATGATCGTGCTCTCGGCCTATTTCTCCAGCTCCGAGACCGCCATGATGGCGCTCAACCGCTATCGCCTGAAGCACCTGGTGAAGGCGGGCCAGGGGGGCGCCAAGCGTGCGGATGCGCTCCTAAAGCGCCCGGACCGACTCCTGGGCATCATCCTCTTTGGCAACAACGTGGTGAACTTTTTCGCGGGGACGGTGGCCACGCTCATCGCCCTACGCCAGTTCGGAGAGGTAGGGCTCGCCGTCGCCCCCTTCGTGCTGACCTTCGTCTTCTTGATCCTGGCGGAAATCGGTCCGAAAACCATCGCCGCCCATGCCCCGGAGCGCATCGCCTTTCCGTCGGCCTACATCCTGAGCCCGATGCTGCGCCTGCTGTACCCCTTCGTGTGGATCCTCAACGCCTCGGCCAACGCCATTGTGCGGCCGTTCATTAAGGACGCGGGGGACGGCAAGGAAGAGAAGCTCACCCCGGAGGAACTCCGCACCGTGCTCCACGAAGGCGCCCACCTCCCCCTTAAACGCCGGGGCATGCTGCTGTCGATCTTGGATCTTGAGCACGCCACGGTGGACGACATCATGGTGCCGAAGGCCGATATCTTCGGCATCGACTTGGAAGACGATGTCGACACCATCGTCGAGCAGCTCTGCGCCAGCAGCCATACCCGGGTGCCGGTATACCGAGGCAGCATCAACGACGTGGTGGGGATGCTGCACCTGCGCAATGCCAGCCGCTTTTTGCGCAACCCCGAGCCCACGAAGGCCGCGCTCATGCAGGAAACCCGGGAGCCCTACTTCGTGCAGGAAAACACGCCGCTGCACACCCAGCTGCTGAACTTCCAGAAGGAGCAGCGACGCATCGCGCTGGTGGTGGACGAGTATGGCGAGGTGAAGGGCATCGTGACCCTGGAGGACATCCTCGAGGAGATCGTGGGGGAGTTCACCTCAGACCTGGCAGCCCGCATTCCGGAAATCCACCCTCAAGACGATGGCAGCTTCATTATCGAGGGGACGGCCCTGCTCCGGGATATCAACCGGAGCCTGAAGTGGGAACTGCCCACGGCCGGTCCCCGGACCCTCTCCGGGCTTGTGATCGAGCATCTGGAGTTTATCCCCGAGGCCAGCTGCTGCCTCCGCCTCGGGGCCTACCGCTTAGAGATCCTGCAGGTGAAGGACAACACGGTGCGCAGCGTACGCGTGTTGCCCCCCCCGCCGGCCGGCGCCTAGCCTTCCTTCCAGCGCCGGTTGAGCCCCGCCAGCACGGCCTCGAAGGAGGCCGTTACCGTATTACGGCTGCTGCCCGCGCCCCAGGTGAGGCCGCCTTCGCTGTCCTTCAGACCGACAATGCACAGCGCCGACGCGCCGGAACCGGAGGACTCGGACTGCTCGTGGTAGTGATCCACGGCGAAGCGCTCATTGATGGCCCGCTCCACCGCATGCACGAAGGCTTCGATGGGACCGTTACCCTCCCCCTCGGAGCTCAGGGCCTGGCCCGAGACCAGCAGGGACACCTGGCACCGCGTGCCCTCGGAGCCGTCGTCCAGGGTGTGTTGCTCTAGGGAGTAGCGGTCGAGCTGGTAGGGCCCTTCCACCTCCAGGTAGGTGCGATCGAAGACGCCGCGAATATCCGATGCCCGGAGCTCACCGCCGCGCTCGTCCGTCACCCCCTGCACCACCTTGGCAAACTCTACGAGCAGGGTGCGCGGCAGGGACAGCTCGAAATGGTTTTCGAGCACGAAGGCCACGCCCCCCTTCCCGGACTGGCTGTTAACCCGCACCGTTTCCCGGTAATGGCCGCCCACGTCCGCGGGGTCGATGGGCAGGTAGGGCACCTCCCAGAGGTCCTCCTGCACCTGATTCATGCCCTTCCGGATCGCGTCCTGATGGCTTCCGGAGAAGGCCGTAAAGACCAGATCACCGGCGTAGGGATGGCGCTCGTGGACCGGAAGCTTGTTGCAGCTCTCCACCACGGAACGCACGTGGCGCATATCCGAGAGGTCGATTTCCGGATCCACCCCCTGGGAGAACATATTCATCGCCAGGGTAATGAGGTCCGCGTTGCCGGTGCGCTCGCCGTTACCGAAGAGCGTGCCCTCGACCCGGTCCGCGCCGGCGAGCAAGCCCAGCTCGGAGGCCGCAATACCCGTGCCCCGGTCGTTGTGGGTGTGGAGGCTCACCGCCACGTAGGGACGCTCCGGAAGGTTGCGGCAGAACCACTCGATCTGGTCGGCGTAGATGTTCGGCGTCGCCATCTCCACCGTCGCCGGCAGGTTAATGATCATGTGCCGATCCGGGCCCACGCCCCAGGCCTGAGCCACGGCGGAGCAGACCTCTACAGCGAAATCGAGCTCGGTCCCGGTGAAGCTTTCCGGAGAGTATTCGAGGATCACCTCCGTTTCCGGGATGCGCGCCACTTCCCGCTTCACCAGTTCTACCCCCTCCAGGGCGAGATCGATAATCTCCTGGCGGGACTTGCCAAAAACCACCCGGCGCTGAAGCGTGCTGGTGGAATTGTAGAGGTGGAAGATGGCCCGCTTAGCGCCCGCAATGGCATCCACGGAGCGGGCGATCAGCTCTTCCCGCGCCTGGCAGAGCACCTGAATGGTGACGGCCTCGGGGATGCGATTCTCCGTGATGATTTTGCGAACGAAATCAAAATCCGTTTGCGACGCCGCGGGGAAGCCCACCTCGATTTCCTCAAGGCCAAGGGACAGCAGCAGATTCCAAAAGCGGAGCTTTTCCTCGGGCCGCATGGGATCGATCAGGGCCTGGTTACCATCCCGGAGATCCACGCTGCACCACCGCGGCGCCTTCGTGATGGTCCGGCTGGGCCACTGACGATCGGGCAGATCGATGGGCTGGAAAGGCCGGTATTTCTGAAAGGGCATGGCGGCATTGCGGCCACCGGCCCGATTGAAGGAATAGCTACTGCGACTCATGGCTGCGCTCCTAAGCTCCCCGCGCCCGCGCGAGGTGGCTAAAGTGTAATCGATCGGGAGGTTTTAGGGGGCCGTCGGCCCCGGAGCGAGTTAGAGTGCCGGCAGCGCCGGCAGTCGTAGTAGGGCGCACAGCGCCGCGCTGCGCAGGGGCGCAGAAGCGGTGA
>JAYOYG010000066.1:0-12557 GCA_038153445.1 Pseudomonadales bacterium | reverse complement strand
GCTGCACCACCAGCCCCACGGGGCAGCAGCAGCTGCTCCTGTTCTCGGAGCAGGACATGGCGAAGCTGGGAGACGAAAGCTTCGAGGAGATCAAAGCGCAGGAGAAGCTTCTCCCCGAGGGGGAGGTCACCGCCTACGTGCGCTGCGTCACGGCCCCCCTGACGGCCCAGGTAGGGGGCGACTGGGAGGTGCGGGTGTTTCAAAGCGACGATGTGAACGCCTTCGCCCTGCCCGGGCGCCACATTGGAATCTACACCGGGCTCCTCGGCGTCGCCCAGGATGGGGACGCTCTGGCGGCGGTTATCGGCCACGAAATCGCCCACGTGCTGGCCCGCCACGGCAACGCTCGGGTGAGCACGCAAATGGCCACCCAGGCGGGGCTTGAGGTCCTTTCCGCCGTGAGCGGCATGCAGAGCCGCCCTGGCGGGGATGATCTGCTCGCGGCGCTGGGCCTGGGGGCCCAGGTAGGCATCCTTCTGCCCTTCTCCCGCCAGCAGGAAAGCGAGGCGGACCTCCTGGGCCTACGCCTCATGGCCGATGCGGGCTTTGATCCCACGGGGGCCCTGCGCTTGTGGGAAGCCATGGGCGCCCAGGACGGGGCCGGACAGCGCCCACCGGAGCTCCTTTCCACCCATCCGGCCTCCACCACGCGCCTGGCCGCCCTGCGCCAGGCCCTCCCGGGGGCCCAGGCCCGCTACGACCAGGCCCGGGCCGCGGGGCGAAGCCCCGCCTGTCGGTTGCTCTAAGACGGCGGAGCCCGGGGGTCGCCCCACGCCCTTAAGCTAGGGCACCCTTGGCCGATAGCCCTAGGGTGACCCCGGGGCCAGCCCAGGGAAGGGACGCTTTACTATGGTGGATAGCCCGCGCCTGCCCTTTGCAGCGCCCCAAAGTACTCCTGCCTCCGCAAAGGCCGCGCTCAGCAGCGCCCTCCCCGCGGCCGGTCAGCAAAAGGTCGCCACCTTTTTGTTCCAAGAGGGTAGCCAGGGCACCTTCGCCCTGGGCAGCCGGCGCTTTCAGGCCTCCCTCCAGGGTGCGCCCGCCCTCAAACCCGGGGATCAGCTGGTGGTGGAAGGGGGCGGTGAAGGCCAGCCCCTGCAGGTACGAGAGCTACTCCGAAAGGAGGGACAGAGCCTTAATCAGACGGCCCTCGATCGGCTCTGGCGCGGCGCTGCGGGGCGCGATCAAAGCCCTCGCACGGTGAATCAGCAGGCGTCCCAAAGCACCTTTTCCGATCCTCGCCTCCAGGGGCTGGCCCAGGGCCTCCGCGCCCTCGGGGGCCAGCTCCCGGCCCTGTCCCTGAACGCCCTTTCGGCGAACAGTTTGCAGGCGGCCCTGGAGGAAAGCGGCATCTTCTTCGAGGGCAAGCTCAAGGCCGGGCAGGCGCCGGCGCGAGATCAGCGCGGCGTGCTCCTTAAGCTGCGGGGGGAGATTCAGGAAGCCCTGGCCCAGCGCCGAGAGGCCAACCCCCCATCCCCGCAAAGCCAGCCCTCCCGAGCCGGCGCCGCCCAGCGCCTCGGGAGCGAACTGCAAGCGCCTCAGCTGACCCCGGCAGCAAGGCAGGAGGGCCGGAGGAAAGCAGGGCAAGCGCCGGGAAAAACGGAGGGAAAAGGCGCTTCTCGGGAGACCCCGCTGCTGGAGCTGGAACGGGCCCTCGCCGAAGACACGGCAAAGCTGAAGCGCCTGGAGCGGCAGATCGACCAGGGGCTCGCGCGCCTGCGCCTGTTTCAGCACCACAGCCTAAGCCAGCCCCCGGAGCAGCCGAGCTGGCTTCTGGAACTGCCCATCGCCTTTGCCGACAAAGAGCAGCTCTGGCAAGTGCAAATCCGCCGCGAGGCGCCTCGGCGAGACACGCTCGAAGGGAGCGCCCGCTGGATGGCGCGCCTGGCCGTGGAGCCGGGAACGGCCAACGCCATCGAGGGGCAAATTACCCTGGAGGGCATGCACTTAAGCGGGCGCCTTTGGTGTGCGGCGCCGGAGACGGAGGCCCGGCTCGGGGCCGCCCTCGGCGGCCTGCGCACGCACCTCGCGGAGCAAGGCTTTGTGGTGGACCAGTTGGGCGTTCACCGGGGGCAGGCCCCCGCGCATTTGCGCGTGGCCACGGTGGAGCCCTCGCGATGAGCCGCCAGGACAGCGGGCAAAGCGTCGCCGTCGCCCTGAAATGGGAAGGCACCCGGGAGCGCGCCCCGGAGGTGGTGGCCAGCGGCCGCGCGGCCATCGCCGAGGAAATCCTTCGCCGCGCCGACGCCGCCGGCGTGCCCCGTTACCCTGACCCGGAGCTGGCACCCCTGCTGGCGCTTGTGCCCCCCAGCCATGAGGTGCCCCCGGCCCTCTTCCGCGCCGTCGCGGAAGTGCTGGCCTTCACCTACTGGACCCTGGGCAAGCGCCCGGGGGATGACAACGCGAAGGGCCCCTGAGCCCCCCGCGGACAGCTGCAGGGCGCCCGGTACTGTGGCACCCTAATCTGCGTTGCTTCGCCGGGGATTGCCCATGGCCGCACGGCGCCTGCCCTACCCCCTTCGACCCCGAGCTTACCTGGGCTCGGCCGGTGTTCTTTTGGCCCTGCTGCTCACGAGCCTCAACGCCGCCGCTATCCCCCGCCCCCCGGCTTCCGAGTATTACGAACGGGCCCTGAGCGCCGCCCAGGCCGGCGAGACGGTTCAGGGGCGGCTCGCCCTCGACCCCCTGCTCCATCGGCCGCGCCTCTCCCGAGAACAGCGCGCCTTTGCCTATTTCCTTCGGGGCCTGTTGTTCTACCGGGATCAACTCTTTGTCTCCGCGGCCCAGGACTATCAGCGCGCCCTCGAGTTCGACCCGGGCCTTGCACCGGCGCAGAACGCTTTGGCCTGGCTGTCCCTGAAGGGACTTGGAGTGGCACCGAATCCTCACCGGGCCCGTGCCCTCTATGTGCGGGCGGCGCGCCAGGGCCATCAGGAAGCGCTCTTTAATGGAGCCGTGCTTCGGGAGCAGGGCCTTGGGGGCCCCGTGGATCTTGCCGGGGCTCTTGCCTTCTATCGCGATGCCGCGGAGCAGGGCCATGAACCCTCGCTCCTCCGCGCAGGGGAGCTCCTCGCCCAGGGGCAGGCGCCGGAAGCGCTGGCCGCGCCCATCGAAGCCCTCCTCACCACCGCCGCGGAAGCGGGCCTCGGGGAGGCTGCGGCGGTGCTCGCCATCCTTTGGAGCCCCCGGGACGCGACGCAAGCCCGGGCCTGGCGCCTGCGCGCCGCCACCGCTGGGGTTCCCCGAGCTCAATTCGAACTCGCAGCCGAGCTCGAGGCGTCCGGGAAGGGATCGGAGGCGCTGCCATGGCTCAAGGCCGCGGCCAAGGTGGGCCATGAGGGCGCGCAGCGCCGCCTGGCCTGGGCCCTGGAAAGCGGAAGCCTTGGACGCCGCGATCTGCCCCAGGCCCTGCGCTGGTACGCCCGGGCTGCAGCCAAGGACGACCCCTACGCGCAAACGGCGCTGGCGCGGCTTAAGTGGACCGGGCAGGGCCTAGCCCAGGATCAAACCGGGGCCCTCACGCTGCTACGGAAGGCCAGCGCGGCCGGCTACCAGGACGCCCAGCGCGCCCTGGCCTGGCACCTGGCCACCGCCGCGAATCCCGAGCTTCGCGATGGCGCCTACGCCCGGGCCCTTGCGGAACCGCTCGCCCAGGCGGCACCCACGGCCTCCCACCTGGCCGTGCTGGCCGCGGCCCACGCTGCCAGCGGAGACTTTGCGGAAGCCCTGCGCTGGCAGAAACGCGCGCTGGCCTCCGCCGCCGACCCCCAACCTCTTCAGCGGGCCCTCCTGGCCTACGAACGCAAGGAACTGCTGCTTGAATAAGCCTACGGATGAAACGAACCATGCCCGCAAGGGCACGCTGGTTTGGGATGGCTGGCTACGCCTCTTTCACTGGGCCTTAGCAATTGCCGTGGGGGTATGCATCTACACGGGCCTCTTCGGCGGCTTCGAGGCCATGGACTGGCATCAGTGGGGCGGCTTCACTGTCCTGGCCCTCGTGCTCTTTCGCCTCCTCTGGGGCATCGCCGGCCCCGCGACGGCGCGCTTTAGCGATTTTCTCCGGGGGCCCGGAACGGTGCTCGCTTATGTCCGGGCGTTAAGCCCCGGCGAGGCGCCCCAGCGCCGGGGGCACAATCCTCTTGGCGGCTGGGCCGTGGTGCTCATCCTTCTGGTGGTAGGGCTCCAAGGCGTGACGGGCCTCTTCACCACGGACGACCTGTTTGTGGAGGGGCCCCTCTATGACCTCGCGAGCGAGGGCTGGGCACGGCTTGCTAACCAAATCCATGGGCTGGGCCCCTGGACCGTAGGCAGCGTCGTGGGTCTCCATCTGCTGGCCCTCGCGGTGCATCGCGGCGTGTTCAAGGAACGCCTGCTTGGCGCCATGGTGAGTGGCCGTCGGCCGGAGCACACGGGGGAGGATATTCAGCGCCGCCCCCTCCTCGGGGGCGGGCTGATGGTGCTGGCGGCGGGGGTGGTGTGGGCCGTGCTGACCTACCTGCCCTAGGCCCCCAGCACCGGGGGCTTACTTGGCGCGGAAGCTATCGTGGCAGCCCTTGCAAGCGCCCCCTAGGGTTTTAAAAGCCCCCATGAAGGCGGCCTGATCGCCGCTATCGGCCACGGCGCCAAGGGCCGCGGCAGCTTCCAGGAAGTTCTGCCGACGCTCAGCGAAGGTTTCCGGATCGCTCCAGATTTCTGCCTTGGCATGGCCCCCTTCGATGTAGGAGTCGGCGGGGAAAATGTGCTGGGTGACCGGCGCCAGGGCCGCAATGCCCTTCGCGTGCAGCGCGAGATCCTGCTGATGGGGCACTTCGCCCTTGATGATGCCCACCATGGCGCTCATGTGGCCGCCGATGGCTTCAAAGATCGCTTCCCGATATTCCGCCGCACCTTCGTCCGCGGCCTGAGCGCCGCTGGCCAGAAGGGCCGCGGACAGGATGGCTGCGCGAAGGGGCCGAGCTTGAAAAAATGCCATGGTGCATCTCCTAAAAATGCTGGGGGATAAGGCGTTTCCTTACGTCCTCAGTGTGCCCAGCGCGAGGGAGAACGCAAGCCCCGATTGCGAGGGCCGCGGGGGCGGGGTAACGTCTTCTTTTTACCCAAGGACTGCGCGCCATGTCGGAAGGGACCGAATCCCCCGCCGCCGAGCACAGCGCCAGCGCCGATGCGCTGGGCAACTTCGAAACGACCCTCGATGCCCTCGAGGCCCTGGTCGAGCAGCTGGAGAGCGGCGATCTTTCCCTCGAGGCCGCCCTCGGCGCCTTCGAGCAGGGCATTGCCCTGACGCGCCAGTGCCAGAAGGTGCTTTCCGTCGCAGAGCAGCGGGTCCGCGTCCTCCTTGAGGAGGACGGCGCCCTGCGCACCGAACCCCTCAGCCCTAGCGACGCCCCTTGAGCCCGGAACCCTTCGACGGCTGGCTGGCGGCGCAGCGCCCGGCCATCGACGGCGCGCTCACGGCCGTCCTAGCCCGGGCCGGGGCCGCGACGGAAAGTTTGGGGGACGCGCTAACGCATGCCGTATTGCTGGGCGGTAAGCGCCTTCGTCCGGCCCTAGCCCTCGCGGCCCAGGAAGCCCTAGCGCCTGCTGTCGCCCCGGAGCCGGCGCTCATGGCCGGGGTGGCCGTGGAACTGATCCACGCCTATTCCCTCGTGCACGATGACCTCCCTGCTATGGACGACGACGCCCTCCGCCGAGGTCAGCCCACGGTGCACGTGGCCTTCGGAGAGGCCACGGCGATTCTTGCCGGGGACGGGCTCCTCACCCTCGCCTTCGAGCACCTGGCCAGCGCCCCGGAGCTCGAGCCCCTTCCCCCGGCCCAGCGCCTGCAAATGCTGCGCACCCTGGGGCGCGCCGCCGGCGTGGCGGGCATGGTGGGGGGGCAAGCACTGGATATGGCCAGCACGGGGCAGCGCATTACGGAAGACGCCCTCAGCGCCCTCCACCAGGGAAAAACCGGCGCCCTCATTCGCGCCGCCCTCACCTTGGGCGCCCTCACCACCCCGGAGGCCTCCCCGGCCCACCTTGAGGCCCTCGAGGCCTACGGCGAGGCCCTCGGGCTACTGTTCCAGGTGACGGACGACCTCCTTGATGCCACAGGGGATACGGCCACCCTGGGGAAAACCGCAGGGGCTGATGCCGCCCTGGGGAAGGCCACCTATGTTTCGATCCTTGGTCTTGAAGGCGCCGAGGCGCGGGCCGACAGCCTTCTTGAAGCCGGTCTTGAGGCCCTTTCGCCCCTACCCCACGGCAACCGCTTAGCAGCTGCCCTTAACTGGGTGCGGAATCGCCGCTTTTAATGGGACGGCCGGGAAAGTGTCAGGTAAAGTAAACAGTCAAATTCGTCCGCAGAACACTGCGGCACCGGTCTAAGGCACGGCATGATTGAAGCCATTCCCAGCGAGCGGCCCGCTACCCCGCTTCTCGATCGCATCGAAGGCCCGGAAGCGCTGCGCCGCCTGCGCCCGGAACAGCTCCCGGCGCTGGCCGAAGAGCTCCGCCACTTCCTGGCCTGGAGCGTCAGCCAAAGCGGCGGCCACTTCGGCGCCGGCCTCGGGGTGGTCGAACTCACCCTCGCCCTGCACTACAGCTTTAACACCCCGGAGGACCGCATCGTCTGGGACGTGGGCCACCAAGCCTATCCCCACAAGATTCTCACGGGGCGGCGGGAAGCCATGCCCAGCATCCGCCAATACGGCGGCCTGGCGCCCTTCCCCCAGCGGGACGAATCCCCCTTCGATACCTTCGGCGTAGGCCATTCGAGCACCTCCGTCAGCGCCGCCCTGGGCATGGCCCTGGCCTCGGCCCGGGCCGGCTCGGATCGCCGGGCCATCGCGGTGATCGGCGACGGGGCCATGACCGCGGGCCTTGCCTTCGAAGCCTTGAACCACGCCGGAGAGGTGGACGAAGACCTCCTCGTGATTCTGAACGACAACGCCATGTCCATTTCGGAAAACGTCGGCGGCCTGTCGCGCTACTTCGCCCGCATCTTCGCCAGCCGGCTCTACGCCTCCGTACGCGAGGGGAGCAAGCGGGTCCTGAAGCGCATTCCCGGGGCCAGCGGCGTGGCCCGCCGCGCCGAGGAGCACATGAAGGGCATGGTGGTGCCGGGCACGCTCTTCGAAGAGCTCGGCTTTAACTACATCGGCCCGGTGGACGGGCATAACCTAGAAGAGCTGCTCTCGGCCTTCCGCACCTTAAAGCACCTCCGGGGGCCCCAGTTCCTCCACGTCATTACGCAGAAGGGGAAGGGCTTTAAGCCGGCGGAGCAGGATCCCCACGGCATGCATTCCCTAGCCAAGGTGAAGCCCAAGGGCAGCCCGCCCGCCAGCAACGGGCCGAAGTACGCCAACGTCTTCGGGCAATGGCTGGTGGATATGGCCGCGGAAGATCCCAAGCTCATGGGCATTACCCCGGCAATGTCGGAAGGCTCGGATCTCATCGCCTTCTCGAAGCGTTTCCCTGAGCGCTACTTCGACGTGGGCATCGCCGAGCAGCACGCCGTGGCCCTGGCCGCGGGGCTCGCCTGCGAAGGGGCGAAGCCCGTGGTGGCGATCTACTCCACCTTCCTCCAGCGCGCCTACGATCAGCTGATTCACGACGTTGCCATTCAGGGACTGGACGTGCTCTTCGCCCTGGACCGGGCCGGGCTGGTGGAAGACGGCCCCACCCACGCGGGCATCTTCGATTTGAGCTTCCTGCGCTGTATCCCCGATCTCGTGATCATGGTGCCGGCGGACGAGAACGAAACCCGGGCCATGCTCACCACCGGCTATCAGCATCCCGGGCCCGCGGCGGTGCGCTATCCCCGGGGCACGGGGCCGGGCACACCCATCGATGAAGCGCTCACGGCCCTGCCCATCGGCAAGGCGGAGGTGCTGCGGGAAGGCTCCCGGGTGGCACTCTTGGCCTTCGGCCCCCTCGTGCAGCCAGCCCTGGCGGCGGGAGAAGCCCTGGATGCCACGGTGGTGAACATGCGCTTTGTGAAGCCGTTGGATGAGGCCTGCATTGCCGAGCTGGCGGAAAAGCACGAGCTGCTCGTGACCCTGGAAGAGAACGTGATTGCCGGAGGCGCGGGCTCTGCGGTGCTGGAGGTCCTGGGTGCGCTGGGCAAAGCCCCACCGTGCCTCACCCTGGGCCTCCCCGATCGCTGGCTCCCCCATGGCAGCCCGGAAACGGTGCTCGCGGAGCTCGGGCTGGACCGGGATGGCATCGTCAAAACCGTCGAGGCGCGGCTAGGCGCCCGCTAAGCCAGTTTAGGGCTGGGAAAAGTGATCCCAGCCCGCCTGCCCCAAGGCCGGTAGGCCGCGAAGGCCCGCTTCAGCCTCGCAGACGCCGATCTCGCGAATCGCTACGCCCCCCTTCGCGGCCAAGGCGGCCAGCTTTTCCGCCGTGGCCTCCGCCGGGGGTAGGGTGAAGAGGAGCTCGTAGTCATCGCCGCCGGAGAACGCCGCCTCGAGGGTACCCCCGCGAGGCACGGCCTCGGGATCGATCCGCATCCCGACCCCGGAAGCCTCCGCGAGGTGACCCAGCTCGGCCGCCAGCCCGTCAGAGATATCAATGCACGCCGTGGCCTTACCGCGGAGGGCGAGCCCAAGAGCCACCCGGGGCTCGGGCGTGAGATAGGGCGCCAGCGCGGCGGAAACGCCGGACAGGGTCAGCTCCCCAGGCGCCAAGCCTGAGGCGCCAAGCGCTTCCCGCCCGGCCAGGCCCGCCCCCAGCGTGCCGCTGACAAAGATCCGATCCCCCACCTTGGCCCCACTCCTGAGCAGCGCCTGGGCCGGGGGCACCCAGCCCGTCACGGTGACAGACACTTGCAAAGGGCCTCGGGCGAGGTTGCCCCCCACGAGGGTCGCGCTGGGGGCGTGGCGCGCCAGGCAGGCGAGCACCCCATCGCAAAAGCCGTCGATCCAGGCGGGGGTGAGGTCCGGGGCGGTGAGGGCAATCAGTAGCGGGCCGGGCTCCGCGCCCATGGCCGCCAGATCAGAAAGGTTGACCGCGAGGGCCCGCCAGGCCAGCAAGGCCGGGGCGAGATCGGCGGGGAAGTGGCGATCGGCCACGAGCGTATCGGTGGAGAGGACCTGCCCCTGACCTTGCGGCGGCTGAATCAGCGCGGCGTCATCGCCGGGGCCGAGGAGCACGGTGGGCCCGGTGGCGGGAAGGCGGCGGCGCAGCGCCGCAATCAGTTCGAATTCCGAGGCCATGGCCCGCCCTAGCGTTTGCTTTGGGCGCCCATCTCCGGGGCGCGGAGCTGGCGCGCGACGCCGTCTAAGACGGCATTGATGAAGCGATGGCTTTCGCTGGCCCCAAAGCGGTGGGCCAGGGTAATGCACTGGTCGAAGACCACGCGCACGGGGACATCGATGCGCTCGGCGAGCTCCCAGCTGCCCAAGCGCAGAATCGCGCGGGTCACGGGGTCTAAGCTCGCCGGGGAGCGATCAAGCGCCGGCGCGTAATGCGCATCCACCGTGGGGAGGTCCTTCAGGATCGCCAGCAGCGCATCCTGGAAGTAGCCCCGATCGGCTTGGGCGAAATCCTGCTCGGCCAGAAACTGCGCCGTGAGCGCCGAGGCCGAGGTGTCGTTCATTTGCTGCTGATAAAGGGCCTGCACCACGAAGTGCCGGGCCCGGAGCCGGGCGTCGGCACCACTGGCGGGGGCGGGCGCGGAGGCGCCCTCTTCAGATCCGCTCACGGCTTAGGCGTTCCCGTCCAGGGCACGCAGGAAGCTGACCATTTCCAGGGCCGTCATGGCCGCATCGGCGCCCTTGTTACCGGCCTTGGTGCCGCTGCGCTCCACCGCTTGCTCGATGCTGTCGGTGGTGAGCAGGCCGAAGGTCACGGGGATCCCCGTGGCTTGCTGAAGGGCCATGAGGCCGGAGGCGGCCTGCCCGGCAACAAATTCAAAGTGCGGCGTGCCACCGCGAATCACCGCACCGAGGACGATCACCGCATCGAAGTTGCCCTGCTCGGCCACCTTCTTCGCCGCCAGGGGCAGTTCCCAGGCGCCGGGGACCTTGTAGTGCGCAATATTTTCCGCAGCGACGCCGTGGCGCCGGAGGGCGTCTTCCGCCCCAGCCACCAGGGAATCCACCACGAAGGCGTTGAAGCGCGCCGCCACGATGGCGAAGCGCGCGCCCTGGGCGTCGAAGCGCCCTTCAAAAGTTACCGATCCACTCATGCCTTTTCCCCCTGGGCGGCGGCGTCCTTTGCGCCCTCCTCCGCCGATCGAATCGTGCCATCGGCCATGACGTACTCGACAATTTCGAGGTCAAAGCCCGAGATAGCGTTGTAGCGGGTGGGGAAGGACATGAGCCGCATGCGCTTCACCCCCACGGACCGCAGAATCTGCGACCCCAGGCCCACGGAGTGATACACGCTCGATCCGTCGGCCCGAAGGCTCCGATTATAGCTTGGGGTGGCGGGAAAGAGTTCAAAGCGCTCCAGCGCGTCTTCCGGCCGGTCGCCGCCGGCGAGGAGCACCACCACCCCCGTGCCTTCCTCCGCCACCCGAGCCAGGGCCTGATCCAGGGACCAGCTGGGGGGGCCGGGGCGCTTCGCCCCCACGATATCCAGCAGGGTGTTGGGCACGTGGACCCGCACCAGGGTGGGATCGGCAGGATTCACCTCCCCGCGCACGAGCGCCAGGTGCACCTGGCCGTGGAGCGTGTCCCGGAAGGCGTGAACCTGGAAGGGACCGTGGGCCGTTTCAATTTCCTTCTCCCCCACCTTTTCCACGGTGGAATCGTGGAGGGCACGGTAGTGGACCAGATCGGCAATGGTGCCGAGGCGCAGGTCATGTTCTTCCGCAAAGGCTTCGAGATCGGGGAGGCGGGCCATGGTGCCGTCTTCGTTCATGATCTCCACGATCACCGCCGCCGGGGCGCAGCCTGCAAGGCGCGCCAAGTCCACGGAGGCTTCCGTATGGCCGGCTCGACTGAGCACCCCACCGGGCTCGGCCATGAGGGGGAAGACGTGCCCCGGGGTCACGATGTCATCGGCGGTGGTGGCCGGATCGACGGCCACGGCGATGGTCTTCGCGCGGTCGGCAGCGGAAATCCCCGTGGTCACCCCCTCCGCCGCTTCGATGGACACGGTGAAGTTGGTGTGATGCTTCGACCGGTTGCTGGTGGCCATGGGCGTGAGCCGCAGCTCCCGGCACCGATCGATGGTCATGGGCATGCAAATGAGGCCCCGGGCGTGGCGCGCCATGAAGTTCACGGCCTCGGGGGTGACATGCTCCGCCGCCATAACGAGATCGCCTTCGTTTTCCCGGTCTTCGTCGTCCAGGAGCACGATCATCTTGCCTGCGCGCAGGTCTTCGACGAGCTCTTCAACGGAGGAAAAGGCCATAGCGTTCGTTCCTTCAATCCTTAGATCACGGTTCAGGACCGCGTGGGGTCGGCACTATAACGCAGGCGGAGCCGCAAATCGGTGCCTATTTGGCGATGCTCAAAGAGGGTGAAGCGCTTGGCCTCGGCCAGCGTAGCCAGGGTCAGGGCGGCGAGGGGCCTCGCGTCGGCGCCGAGGAGCATGGGCGCCTGGTAAAGAAGCAGCTCGTCCACGGCGTTCTGCGAAAGGGCCGCGGCGGCAAGGGTGGGACCGCACTCGAGCAGCACATCCCCCAGATCCCGGGCGGCGCACCACGCGCCCACGGCGTCGAAGGGCGCCTCGGCCTCAGCTCCGCTTAGGGCCACGAGGGTCGCCCCGGCCCCTTCTAGCGCCCGCGCCCGGGCGGGATCGGCCTCCGGGCCGTGGAAGAGCACTACCCCGGCCGTGGAAAAAAGCTGGGCCCTGGGCGGGGTGCGCAGGTGACGATCGAGCACCACCCGGTAATGGGGCCGCTCCGCAAGGGCAGCGCGGTCCGTGTCGTCGAGCTCTGGGAGGGCCTCCGGGCGAATCGTCAGCCGGGGATCATCGGCGAGCACGGTGCCCACGCCGGTCAGCAGCACGGGGCTCCGGGCACGCCAGCGCTGCACGTCCTGCCGGGCCTCGGGGCCCGTAATCCATTGGCTTTCCCCGCTGGCCATGGCCGTGCGCCCATCGAGGGAAGCGGCGAGCTTCAGGCGAAGAAACGGGCGGCCCCGGCGCTGAAGGGATAGAAAGCCCGCATTCAGCGTTTCCGCCGCGGCCTCTTCCACGCCCAAGGTCAGAGCGACCCCCGCTTCCCGCAGCCGGGCCAGGCCCGCCCCCGCCACCTTGGGGTGGGGGTCGCCGCCGGCGACCACCACCCGAGCGATGCCCGCCGCGAGGATCGCATCCACGCAGGGGGGCGTGCGGCCGTAGTGATTGCAGGGTTCGAGGGTGACGTAGAGGGTAGCGCCCCGGGCTCGCTCGCCCGCTTCCTTCAGCGCCGTGACTTCGGCATGGGGACCGCCGGGGCGGGCCGTGGTGCCCCGACCGATGATGGCCCCGTCGGCCACCACGACCGCGCCCACGGAGGGGTTCGGCCAGGTGCGGTAGATCCCCGTCTCTGCCTGGGCCAGGGCCTCACGCATGAAGGCGTGATCGGGGCCCGGGTCGCTCACGCTTTGGGCTCGCCGTCGCTCCGGCCGAGGCGCTCGATT
>JAYOYG010000065.1:10401-12799 GCA_038153445.1 Pseudomonadales bacterium | reverse complement strand
TCTGGTTATATTATAACATTGCGAAACTTCCAGGAGGATCCGTGATGTCCCTTCGCCTGTCCCTGCTGTCGTCTGCCATCGTTCTTGCCTCTACGGCCCAGGCCGCGCCGGCTCCGGTGCACAGCCCCGATGGGGAGGCAACGCTCGAGGAAATTCGCGTTTATGCCACCCCGGTGCGGGCGCGCTCTGACGAGGTGGCCCAGCCCGTGGAAATTCTTTCCGGGGAAGCGCTGGCGCGGCAGCTTGGGGCGAATCTGGGGGACACGGTGGCCCGCCTTCCGGGTATTCAGACCTCCTACTTCGGCCCCGCCGTAGGCCGGCCCATCATCCGCGGCCTCGCTGACGCTCGGGTGAAGATTCTCCAGGACGGGGTGGGGGTGCTCGACGCCTCGAGCACCAGCGGCGATCACGCCGTGGCCGTGGAACCCTTTCTCGCCGATCAAATCGAAATCTTGAAGGGACCCGCCACCGTGCTCTACGGCTCTGGAGCCCTCGGGGGCGTGGTGAATACGGTCACCGGTCGCCTGCCGGAGCAGGCCGGGGAGGACGGCTACGCCCTCCGCGGTGAGGTGCGCGGGGGTGACGTCGCGGACGAGCGGACGGCCCTGTTGCGCTTCGACGGGACGAAGGGGCCCTGGCACGGGCATCTTGATGGGGTGATGCGGGACACGGACGATTTCGACATTCCTGGCGCCACCGAATCTGCGGCGCTTATCGCCGAGGAGGTGGCAGAAGCCGCCGAGGCCGGGGAGGTGCTCGATCTTTCTGATCTCGAGCGCGGCACCTTGCCGAACGCTTCCCTCGACACGGAAGCCCTCTCGGGAAGCCTCAACTGGCTCGGGGACCGGGTTCAGGTGGGCGTTTCCGTCGAGCGCTTCCACACGGAGTACGGCTTGCCCGGGGGGCATGCGCACCACGAAGAAGAGCACGCGGAGGGTGAGCCTCCTGCGGAGGAGGAAGAGGAGGGCGGCGTCCGCATCAACCTCGACCAAACCCGCGTCGATGCGCACCTGGCGCTCCTTGCCCCCTTCCCGGGGGTTGAGCAGCTCCGCTTGCGCGTCGCCGATGTGGACTACCGCCACGTGGAGGTGGAGCCTACCGGGGCCGTGGGGACGCGCTTTGAGAACGATGGCCTGGAGGCGCGCCTTGAGCTTCTCAACGCGCCCCTCGCCGGCTTCACCGGGGCTTTTGGCCTTCAGCGCGAAGACAAAAGCTTCTCCGCGGTAGGGGTAGAGGCCTTCGTCATTCCCGTCGTTAGGGAGGCCAGGGCCCTCTTCGTCTACCAGGCCCGGTCCCTCGACCAGGGGCAGCTGGAGCTTGGGGCTCGCCTGGAAACCGTGGACTACGATCCGAGCCAGGGGGCATCCCGAGATTTCGATCTCTTCTCCCTTTCCGCTGGCTATGCCCAACCGCTGGCCGAGGGCTGGTCCTTCGCAGTGCAGGCCGATGTGGCGGAGCGAGCCCCGGAGCTCGAGGCCCTCTACTCCAACGGCGCTCACCTGGCCACGCAAACCTTCGAGGTAGGCGACGACACGCTAGGCGAAGAGCGGGCCGCCAACCTGTCCCTGACGGTCGATGGCACGGTGGGTGAGGTTGAGCTCCGGGCGTCCACCTATCTGACGGAGTTCAGCGACTTCTTATACCTCGAGGATCAGGGCGTCGCGGTGGAAGGCTTCCCCCTGCGCCAATGGACCCAGGACGACGCGCGCTTCTACGGCGCGGAAGGAGAGGCGCTGGTGCACCTGCTCGAGGGCGACGGGCTCAGCCTTGACCTGCGCTTTACCGGGGACTGGGTGCGGGCCCGCCTCGACAGCGCGCCCGCCGGGGGCAACAGCGAGCTTCCCCTCATCCCCGCGGCGCGCCTGGGCGGGGCCCTGGAATTCGCCACCCAACGCTGGGGCGGGGAGCTGAGCGCCCAGCGCTACTTCGATCAGGAGGATGTCCCCACCTTCGCCCTGCCCACGGACGGCTTCTGGATGGTGAACGCCTATGTGGCCCGGCATTTTGAGCGCGGGGCGCAGCACGGGGAGGTGTTCCTCCGGGGGCGCAACCTGCTGAATGAGGAGGCGCGCCTGGCCACCTCCTTCCTGAAGGATCTGGCCCCCTTGCCCGGTCGGGGCTTTGAGCTGGGGCTGCGCTTCGCGCTTTAAGGCCCCCCGTCTTCGAGGGCCTCCGGGTCCTCGAACTGGAGGCGGTGCATGCGGGCATAGGTCGGACTGGCCGTGAGCACCGTTTCCAGAGGGCCGAGAGCCTCCTGGGTTCCGTTCACGAGTACCAGCACCTGATCCGCATCCACGATGGTCGCCAGGCGATGGGCGATGATGACCGTGGTGCGATCGGTCCTAAGCCGCTTTAGCGCTGCCTGAATCTCCGCCTCCGTCTCCGAATCGATGCTCGC
>JAYOYG010000065.1:0-10301 GCA_038153445.1 Pseudomonadales bacterium | reverse complement strand
CCCACGATGGCCAGCGTGCTTCGGGCCGGCACGGTCAGGGTGAGGTCCTTCAGCACCGGCGTGCCCGGTTCGTAGGCAAAGCTCAGGTGCTCAAAGCGCAGGGCGCCGGCGAGGCGCGGGGGCAGGGCCGCGGGGGTGGCCGGTTCCTTTTGGAGCGATGGCCAGTCCAGGGCCTGGAAAATGCGCTCCCCGCTGGCCATGGCCCGGAAGAGCAGGTTGTACTGCTCCCCGAGGGCCGCCAGGGGCTGGAAGAGCAAATCGATATAGCGCGTGAAGAGCACCACGGTGCCGAGGGTGAGGCCGTCGGCCTCGGCGCCGAGGGCTTTGGCACCTAGGAAAAGGGTGACGGCCAGGGCCAGGTTCGACAGGCTGTCCGTGAGGGCGCCGTAGAAGGTTTCCAGGGCCAGGGCCCGCGTTTCATCCCGACGGTTTTCCCCGTTCGTGGCCTGGTAGCGGGACAGGTTTTCCGCCTCCCGGCCGTAGAGCTGCACCACGGTCAGCCCCGCGAGGTTCTCCTGCATCTGCTGGTTCAACCAGGACAGGCTCTCCCGAGCCCGGCGATAGACGTTGCGCATGGCCCGGCGGAAGGCGAGGGATAGGGCGCCGAGGATCGGCGCGAAGGCCAGCAGGGCCAGGGTTAGGGGAACGTCCGCGGTGAGCATGATGCCCAGGGCCACGAAGAAGGGCACAAATTCCCCGAGGAAGGTGCCCAGGCTCCGCAGCAGTTCATAGAGCGCCTCCACGTCGTTGGTGACCCGGGTCGTGACCCGCCCCACGGAGACCTTGTCCCAGAACGCTGCCGGCTGGCGGAGCAGCTTCAAAAACACCGCTTCCCGCAGCCGCGCAAGCGCGCTCACCACGGCGCCAATGAGCAGCATGCGATGGCCATGGCCCGCGAGGCCGATGGCGAGCTGGCAAAACGCATAGAGCGCGCAGGCCATGAGCAGGGGGCTTGCGCCGAAGGCCTCGGCGAGGCTTTCCGTCAGCGCGATGAGCCCTAAATCCGGCGCCGCGGGGCTCACCTCCCCCAGCAGCAGATGGTCGATGACCACCACGGACAGAATCACGGGCAGGATGACCTGGAAGAAGGCGGTGACCAGCACGAGAAGGCCGCTGGCGGCGAGGCCCCGGCGCTCGGGCACGAGCCAGCCCAGGAGCCGGCGCAGCAGCCCTAAATCGACTCGCTGTCCGGCGATGGCGTCCTCGAAGGCGGGGGGTGGCCGGCCGCTCATGCCGTGCCCTGCCGCTCAGCGAGGCGGGCATACCACCCATCCCCCTGGGCCAGAGCGCCGTGGGTGCCCAGGGCCGTGAGGGCGCCGTCCTCGAGCACGGCGATGCGGTCCGCCCGCTGCGCCGTGGCGCTGCGGTGGGTGACAAAAATCGTGGTCTTCCCTTGGCGGGCTTCAAAGAGCCCGTCGAGAATCTGCGCTTCCGTGTGCGTATCTACAGCGGCGAAGCAATCATCCAGCAGAAGCACGGGGGCCTCCCGGATCAGGCCCCGGGTGAGGGTTGCGCGTTGCCGCTGGCCTCCAGAGAGCGTCAGGCCCCGCTCGCCCACCCGGGTGTCGAGGCCCTGGGGCAGGCGCTCCACCGTTTGC
This sequence comes from Pseudomonadales bacterium, assembly GCA_038153445.1. Lineage (GTDB taxonomy): Bacteria > Pseudomonadota > Gammaproteobacteria > Pseudomonadales > Azotimanducaceae > Salivita. The sequence goes on along the minus strand of JAYOYG010000065.1, from coordinate 8,703 downwards.
CGAAAGGCCGCGGCCCCCGCCGCTTGAAGGATCGTGGGGGCGGGGCGGCCGGGCCGGTCGTAGGACAAGTTGGCCCCCAGCTCATCGGCGAAGAGGAAGGCATCCTGGGGCACGAGGGCCAGCGCCTGGCGAAGCGTGTTGAGGGGCCAGTCTGCGAGGGCGACGTCGTCGAGGGTGATCGTCCCTCCGCTCGGCTCCAGAAGCCGGGGCAGGAGGGCCAGGAGCGTGCTCTTGCCTGCGCCTACGGGACCCATGAGGGCGATGACTTCCCCCGGCGCGACGGTCAGCTCAAGGTCGCGCAGCGCGGGCTGGGGCGCCTGGGCATAGCGCGCGGTGACGGCGCCAAAGTGCAGGGCACCGTCAATCCGCGAGGCCTGGTGCGTGCCTGCGTCGTCAATTTCATCGGGGAGATCGAGAATCTCAAAAAGCCGCTGGGCGCTGACCCGACCCCGCTGCACCATATTCACCAGCGTGCCCGCGGAGCGCATGGGCTGGATCACCATGGCCACATAGGCGAAGAAGGCCACGAGGCTTCCAGGGGAGAGGGCCCCCTGCTGCACGAGGGACCCGCCGTAGCCGAGGACGATCAGCGTCCCGATGGCGGCGAGGCTCGGCATGATCGCGGTCATGAGGGAGTTGATCCGGGCCTGGTTCAAAAAGGCCTGGATATAGGCCCGGTTGGCGTCCCCAAAGCGCGCTTCTACGAAGGGCTCCCGGGCCATGGCCTGGAGCGTGCGGATGCCCCCGAAGGTTTCCTGGGCCCGCTCCGTCACCATGCCCAGCGTTTCCTGCGTGGCCTCCGAGGCCGCGCGCATGCTTCGGGCGGCGAAGAGGGCGTAAACGGCGATGAAGGGCAGGGGCGGGAAGACCAGCCAGGCGAGGTCCGGGGCCAAATAGAACATGGCGCCGAAGCCGATGGTGGTGGCGTAGATGAGGATCACCATAAAGATGGTCCCCACGCTCACGAGGCGCCGCAGCACGCCGATATCGGAGACGGCGCGGGTCATCATGTCCCCCACCGTATGCTGGCCGAAGAAGGTGAGGCCCTGGCGCTGGAGGCGATCAAAAAGGGCCCGGCGTAGATCAAAGGCCACGTTCACCGCCGCCCGGCGGATGGCGATGCGCGCACTGGACACCACCACCATGCGCAGCAGCACGGCGCCGGCGATGGCCAGCACGGGGCCGGTGACATCGAAGTTTTTTGCGGCCAGCCGGTCGATGGCCTCGGCCATCATGAGGGGCACGCTGGCCTCCAGGAGCCGGGCCCCGGCAAAGGCCAGGAGGCTATAGCCAATCCAGCCTCGGTGGCGGAAGGCCCAGGGGAGAAGGCGCCGAAGCCGGCCGGCTTCCACATTCACCCTAGAACTGCGCGTTGTTCGGCACCCGGGGGAAGGGAATGGCGTCCCGGATGTTCTCCATGCCCGTGGCGTACATCAGCAGGCGCTCAAAGCCGAGGCCGAAGCCCGCATGGGGGACCGTGCCGTAGCGGCGCAGATCCCGGTACCACCAGAGGTGTTCCTTCAGGGTGTCGTTGTCCATGCGCGCATCGAGCACGGCCAGGCGCTCCTCCCGCTGGGAGCCGCCGATGATTTCCCCTACCCCAGGCACCAGCACGTCCATGGCGGCTACGGTGCGCTCATCGTCGTTCAAGCGCATGTAAAAGGCCTTGATGTCCTTCGGGTAGTCGGTCACCACCACGGGCCGGCCCACGTGCTTTTCCGTCAGGTAGCGTTCGTGTTCGCTTTGCAGATCCTGGCCCCAGGCCACGGGGAATTCGAATTTTTCGCCGCTGGCCTCGAGGATCTTCACCGCTTCCGTGTAGGTGAGGCGCTCGAAGGGGGACTCGATGACGTGCTCGAGGCGGGGCAGGAGCTCGGGATCGATGCGGCTGCCGAAGAAGGCCATGTCGTCGCCCCGGGCGTCGAGCACGGCCTTCAGCGCGTGCTTGAGCAGCCCCTCGGCGAGTTCGGCGTTTTCCTTAAGCGTCGCGAAAGCAATCTCCGGCTCCACCATCCAAAACTCGGCGAGGTGCCGGCTGGTGTTGGAGTTTTCGGCGCGGAAGGTGGGGCCGAAGGTGTAAACCTTCGATAGGGCGAGGCAGTAGCTCTCCACCTGAAGCTGCCCCGAGACCGTGAGGAAGGCTTCCTCGCCAAAGAAATCTTCCTTGAAGTCCACCTGGCCATCGGCGGTGCGCGGCGGATTCAGCGCATCGAGGGTGCTGACCCGGAAGAGCTCCCCGGCCCCTTCGCAGTCGCTCGCCGTGATGAGGGGCGTGTTTACCCAGAGGAAGCCCTGGTCGGCGAAGTAGCCATGGATAGCCTGGGCGAGGGTGGCGCGCACCCGGGCCAGGGCGCCGAAGGTGTTGGTGCGGGGGCGGAGGTGGGCCACGGTGCGCAGATACTCAAAGGTGTGGCCCTTCTTCGCCACGGGGTAGGTGGCGGGGTCGTCGACCTCTCCGAGAATGGTGACCGCGCTGGCTACCACCTCCACGCTTTGTCCCTTCCCCTGGGAGGCCACGAGCGTGCCCTCGATTTCCACGGCGCAGCCCGGGCCGAGGGCAGCGATGGCCTCGTAGTTGGGCAGGGCCTGATCGGCGACCACCTGAATGGCGTCGAAGGCCGAGCCATCGTGCACGGCAAGGAAAGAGAAGCCGCCCTTCGAGCTGCGGCGGCTGCGAAGCCACCCGGCGAGGGTGACCGGGGTTTCCACGGGGATCGCTCCGCTTAGAAGGTCGGCGACGGCGCTTCTAGACATTCCTGGACTCCTGCCTGGGCAAAGCTTGGGCAAAGGTGGAATGATAATGGAAAGCGCTGCAAAGCGATGCCGCTTAGGCGCCGCTGACATAAGCTGACGGCGTAGATGATGACCCAACCTTGGGGAGAGCCGCTCATGGCAGGGAAGAATTGGATGATTTTGGCCGCCGCGGCCCTTGCGGTGCTGGCAGGTGCGCTACTGCTGTTGCCCTCGGAGCCCGAGCCCGCGCCCGCCCCCGTCGTGGTCCCGGAGCCCGAGCCGGCGCCGCCCCCGCCGGCACCGGAGCCCGAACCGGAACCCGAGCCCGCGCCTCCGCCCGAGCCGGAACCGGAGCCCCTCCCGGCCCTGGACGTGTCCGATGCTTTCGTCCGCGATGGGTCTGCGCCGCTCAGCAACAGCGCCGTGCTGGCGACGCTCCTGCGCACGGACCAGCTCCTGCGCAAGCTTACTGCCGTGGTGGAAAACCTGGCTCAGGGGCAAGTGCTCCGCGCGCCCGTGGCGGGCCTCGCCCCCCGGGACGCCTTCCCCGTGCGGAAGGAAGGGCTGGGGGATCGGGCCATGCTCACCCTCGATCCCACGGGCTATGATCGCTTCAATGCCATAGGGGCGCTCTTTGCCAGCCTCGACCCGGAGGCCACGGCGGCGCTCCTGAAGAGCTTCGTGCCCCTCATGGAGACGGCCTATGGGGAGCTTGGGGTGGGATCCCCGGACGTGCTGGTGCGCGTGCGCCAGGCGATTGATGTGGTGCTCACCACGCCGCGGCCGGAAGGCCCCATCCGCTTGAAGCAGCCCTCGGTCATGTACACCTTCGCCGATCCCGTGCTCGAGGCCCTAGCGCCGGCGCAGAAGCTTGTGCTGCGCATGGGCCCGGATAACCGGCGAGAGCTGGAAAGCTTTTTGAGCCGACTTAAGGACGCGCTGACGCCCGCGGCCCCCGCAGGGGCGGACGCAGGCGCCGATATGGGCTACTGAGCGCCGCCGCGGAGAGCGTTGAGGTCGAGGGTCGCCTTAAAGGGGCTGTGGGCGTCCCCAAAGCGAAGTTCCTCGGCGACGTAGCGCCGTTCCTCCTTAAGGTAGCGATCCACCGCATCGCGAAAGCCCTCGTGGGCAATCCAGTGAAAGCTCCGGGTGCGCTGGGGTAGGTAGCCCCGGGCGAGCTTATGCCCGCCCTGGGCCCCCGCTTCCACCCGCTTGAGGCCCCGGGCCAGGGCGAAATCGATGGCCTGGTAGTAGCACACCTCGAAGTGCAAGAAAGGGTGGTCCTCAAGGCAGCCCCAGTTACGCCCGAAGAGCGTATCCCCCCCGATGAAGTTCAGGGCCCCAGCAATGGGCTGGCCCTCCCGCTCCGCCAGGTTCAGGAGCGTGTCCTCAGCCATGTGTTCCAGTACCTCGGAGAAGAAGGCCCGGGTGAGGTAGGGCTGGCCCCACTTGCGCGATCCCGTGTCCTGGTAGAACGCGTAGAAGGCGTCGAAGTCTCCTTCCGTCAGATCGGGCCCCGTGGCCCAGCGGATGGTCAGGCCGCTCGCGAGGGCGTCTCGGCGCTCCCGGCGCACGGTCTTCCGGCGCTTGCTGCTGAGGGTTTCTAAAAAGGCGTCGAAGTCCGCAAAGCCCGCGTTGGTGAAGTGGAACTGCTGATCGTGACGCTCCAGAAACCCTGCGACCTGGAGGGCCGGTGCATCCTCGTCATTCACGAAGTTCACGTGAAAGGAGGAGAGGCCCAGCTCCGCGGTGATGCGCTGGGCGCCCTCCGCAAGGCCGCGCCGCAGGGCGTCGGCGTCGGGGTCGCTGGCGGCGACGAGGAGCCTCGGGCCCGTGGCCGGGGTAAAGGGGATCGCGGAGAGGGCCTTGGGATAGTACTGACCGCCGGCCCGGCTAAAGGCGTCGGCCCAGGCGTAGTCGAAGATGTACTCCCCTTGGGAATGGCTTTTTAGATAGTTCGGTAGGGCCCCCCGGAGCATGCCCGTCTCGTCCTCGAGCAGCAGGTGAAAGGGCTGCCAGCCCGTCTCCCGGGTGGCGGAGCCGCTACGCTCCAGCGCCAGCAAAAAGCGGTGCGTCAGAAAGGGATTTGCGGGGCGTTCTGGCGGCGTCGCCAGCCGATCCCAGGCGGCGGGGTCCACGGCGTCGATGCGATCAACGGTGCGAAGGGTCCAGGCGGGGGCGGTGGCCACAAACACTCCTTACAGCGCGGGGGAAGGGCGCCCGAGGCGAGGAGTCTAGCAGGGCCCCGGGGGCGCCCCAAGGTCGCGCTTTTTCTCCTCTTTTGCCGGCCCCGAAGCGCTAGCAATCGCCGCCCCGGCTGCCCAAAATGCCCGTAAGGGTTGGTGTCCTCTCGCTTAACGGATGATGTGCTTATGCCTGCTTGGCTTCGCGGTGTGCTTGCGGTGGTGGTGCTGGGGGGGCTTGCCTATGGCCTAGGGCTTCCGGGCCTTCTGAAGGACGGCGCCGAGGCGGGCGCCAGCGCGCCGGCGCGCCGGGGCGGCGCGACTCCGGTGGTGGTTTCCGCCGTGGCCCGGGCGCCCTTCGAAGATACGCTCGCCGCCGTGGGGACGGCGGGGGCGGACGAATCCATAACGGTCACGGCGACCGTGGCGGACCGCGTTGTAGAGATCCTCTTCGAGGAAGGGGATTTCGTTGACGCCGGCGCCGTGCTCCTGCGTCTCGATGCGGTGGAGGAGCGGGCAGCCCTGGCGGAAGCCCGGGCGAATCTGGATGACCAACGTCAGCAGCTGGCCCGCCTGGACGCCCTGGTGGAAACGAACGCCACGGCCCAGTCCCTGCGCGACGAGCAAGCGGCCCGGGTGGCCGCTGCGGAAGCCCGCGTGGATGGGGCGCTTGCGCGCCTCGCGGATCGGGAAATTCGCGCCCCCTTTGCCGGCGTCCTCGGCCGCCGCGCCGTGAGTCTCGGTGCTCAGGTGAGTCCGGGTAGCGTGATCACCACCTTGGACGACGTCGACCCCATCAAGCTCGAGTTCTCCATCCCCGAATCCTTCCTCACGGCGCTTCGAGTGGGGGCCGAGGTCACGGCCCGCTCCGCGGCCTATGGGGAGTCGCCCTTCCTGGGCGAGGTCATCTTCTTAAGTCCCCGGGTGGATCCCGTGACCCGCGCCGTCGCCGTGCGAGCGGCCATCGCCAACGAAGATCGGCGGCTCCGCCCCGGCATGCTTCTCACCGTCGATCTGGTGCGCGACGCCCGGGAAAGCCTCATGGTCCTCGAGTCCGCCCTCGTGCCCCGGGGGTCCACGCAGCAGGTCTACCGCGTGCGCGACGGCGTTGCTGACACCGTGCCCGTCACCCTGGGGGTGCGGCGTCCGGGCATCGTTGAGCTCACCGGTGGCGTTGCGGAGGGGGATCTGCTCGTCATAGAGGGCGCTGCCCGCCTGCGCCCCGGGGCCCCGGTACGGGTCGTGGAAACGGTGACCGCCGCCGACCGCCTTCGGCCCCACGGAGTGCCTGCGCCATGATGCTCTCGGACCTCTCCGTCCGCCGGCCGGTCTTTGCGGCGGTGCTGAGCCTGCTGCTCATCGCCTTTGGATTGCTCTCCTTTGATCGCCTGCCCCTTCGCGAATATCCGGACATCAATCCCCCCATCGTGTCCGTGGAGACGCGCTACCCCGGGGCCTCGGCGCAGGTGGTGGAAACGAAGATTACGCAGCTGGTGGAGGATGCCATCGCGGGCATCGAGGGCATCCGCACCATCAGCTCGGCCAGCCGGGATGGTAGCTCCCAGGTGACCGTGGAATTTGACGTGCAGCGGGATATCGATGCCGCAGCGAATGACGTCCGCGATCGCGTCGCCCGCACCGTGGATCGGCTCCCGGAGGAAGCGGACCCGCCGGAAATCGCCAAGGCCGACGCGAATACGCAGCAAATCATGTGGCTGTCCCTCTCGAGCGATCGCCTAAGCCAGCTCGAGCTGTCCGACTTCGCCCGGCGCTTTGTGCAGGATCGGCTGGCCATGGTGTCCGGCGTGGCCAGCGTGCGCATCGGCGGGGAGCGGGAATACGCCATGCGCGTGTGGCTCGATCGCCAGGCCCTCGCGGCCCGGGGGCTGACCGTGCTCGACGTGGAAGCGGCCCTCCGCCGGGAAAACGTCGAGCTTCCCGCGGGGACCGTGGAGTCCTTTGAGCGGGAATTCACCGTGCGCGTGGAGCGCAGCTACAGCACGGCGGAGGATTTCGCCGCGCTCGTGCTGCGCCAGGGCAGCGATGGCTACCTGGTGCGCCTGGGGGACGTTGCCCGGGTGGAGGTGGGCCCGGCGAATGATCGTTCCGAGCTGCGGGCGAACGGCATTCCCACGGTGGGCCTTGGGGTCTCGGCGCAGGCTAAGGCCAACGTGCTCGACACGGCTCGGAGCGTCAAGGCAGAGCTCGCCCGCATGAGTACGGGGCTGCCCGAGGGCATGGAGATCGTCGCCGGCTTCGACGCGTCCATCTACATCGAGCAGGCGATCCTCGAGGTCTACAAAACCCTTATGGTGGCCACGGGGCTCGTGGTGCTGGTGATCTACCTGTTCCTGGGCAGCTTCCGGGCCATGCTGGTGCCCGCCATTACGGTCCCCGTCTCCCTCACGGCGGCCTTCATCGTGCTCTGGACCATGGGCTTCTCCGTAAACCTCCTGACGCTCCTCGCCCTTGTGCTCTCCATCGGGCTCGTGGTGGATGACGCCATCGTGGTGCTCGAGAACGTCTACCGCCGGGTGGAGGCCGGGGAGCCCCCACTCCTTGCTGCCTACCGGGGGGCGCGGCAGGTGGGCTTTGCGGTGATCGCCACCACCCTCGTGCTGGTCGCGGTTTTTGTGCCCATCGCCTTCATGGAGGGGAATTTGGGGCGCCTCTTCTCCGAATTCTCCCTAGCCATCGCCGGGGCCGTGTGCTTCTCGAGCCTCGTGGCGCTCACCCTGGTGCCCATGGCGGCGTCGAAGCTGCTGCGGCCGGCGAAGGAGCGCTCGGGCCCCGCGGCCCTGGTGGATCGCGCCTTTGCGCGCTTCTCGACGATCTACAGCGGGTCCCTGGGCGGCCTGATTCAGCGGCCCCTCTGGGTGTCCGTGTTTCTCCTTGCCATCGTCGGCGCGGGCTGGCAGCTCTTTTCGAGCCTGCCCCAGGAGTACTCCCCTACGGAGGACCGCTCCAGCTTCTTCGTGCTCATGAATGCCCCGGAGGGGGCCAGCTTCGAGTACACCCAGCGCTACGCCCGGGACATGGAAAACGTGCTGCTGCCTCTGCTCGATCAGGGGGAGGCCTACCGAGTCCTCATTAGCACGCCGCGCTTCGGCTCCGGCGCTGCGGTGAATAACTCCATCGCCATCATCTCCCTGGAAAACTGGGATCAGCGCGAGCGCAGCACGCAGCAAATTGTCGGGAGTTTGTTTCCCGCCCTGTCCGCTATGCCCGGGGTGCGGGCCTTTCCCATCCAGCCCGGGGGGCTGGGGCAGCGGGGCTTCTCCACACCCGTGCAGTTCGTGCTGGGTGGCGATACCTACGAAGCCCTGGCCCAGTGGCGCGACGCCTTCCTTGCGAAGGCCTCGGAAAACCCGCGGCTGTTGAATCTCGATGCGGATTACAAGGAGGTGAAGCCTCAGCTCCTGATCCAGGTGGACCGCAACCGCGCCGCCGATTTAGGCGTGTCCGTCTCCGAAGTGGGTCGTACCCTCGAGACCATGCTGGGCTCGCGGCGGGTGACGACCTATCTCGATCGCGGCGAAGAATACGATGTGATCCTTCAGGCCGAGGATGCGGACCGGCGCACCCCGGGGGACATCGAGAACCTCTATGTGCGGGCGTCAAAGAGCGGTGAGCTGGTGCCCCTGTCGTCCCTCGTCTCCGTGTCCGAAGGGGCTGATGCGGCGACGCTCAATCGCTTTAATCGCCTCCGGAGCATCACCATTTCCGCGAACCTCGCCCCGGGCTATACCCTCGGGGAGGCCTTGACCTACCTGCGCGGCGTCGCCGA
>JAYOYG010000064.1:0-13002 GCA_038153445.1 Pseudomonadales bacterium | reverse complement strand
CAGTGTACTGGAAGCCTCCCAAGCAGGCCCGGGTCAATGCATCTGACAGTTATCGCAGCCGCAGCTTACAAAAGGCGGGAAATAACACCGTGGTGTTGCTGCAAAACGTCATGAACGGCGATTACAACAGCACGCACCAGGTCAATATCTTCTATCCCGACGGCGCTGCCATGGACCAATCGGCGCAAACGACCGCTTCAAGCCCTGCCTGGAAAGAGTTCCAGAGCGCCTTACGGAAGGCCGCCCGTCCCGAATGGGAAAATACCTACGCCATCCTTCGGGCAAAAGTGAAACCTGGTGATATTTCCAGCGCAACGCCCACGAGCATCATCTTCGCGATCACGGTGACGGACGGACCACGATTCATGCAGGCCTTTGATGATTTCTGGGGTTCTCCGGTAATCCAGCAGTTCCCTGGAGCCGTCTACCTCGGCGCTGAGAAGGCAACGGGGATTGCCGAGATTGGGTCCGAAAACACGGTTTGTGCTATACCTTTTTCTAAAGGTTTAAGGGTGAGGTAAGTAATCATGGAATACGATCTGATTATTCGCGGCGGGACCTTGGTGGACGGCACCGGCGGACCCTCCCAGAAAGCGGACCTTGGCGTTGTAAAGGGTCGAATCGCCAAGATCGGCGACCTCTCAAACGCCGAGGCTGGGGAGATCATCGACGCGACGGGGAAAATCGTGACCCCAGGCTTCGTGGACCTCCATACCCACCTAGATGCCCAGATTGGCTGGGATCCCATGATGACCTCCACCTCCTATCACGGCGTAACCACCGCCATGATCGGCAACTGCGGCGTCACCTTTGCCCCCTGCGGTCCCAAGAATCGCCGCTACCTCGCGGAGCTCATGGAGTCCGTGGAGGATATCGCCGCCGATGCCATCATGGACGGTCTTCCCTGGGACTGGACCAGCTACGGTGAATACCTTGATTCAGTGCAAGCCCTAAAGCCTGCACTCAATATCGTAGGGCTCGTGGGTCACTCCTCCGTACGCTACGAGGCCATGGGTGACCGCTCCATGGACGAGGGCGCCCAGCCCTCGGACGCGGAGCTCTCTCACATCAGCAAGATGGTCCGGGAGTCGATGGAAGCCGGCGCAGCCGGTTTCTCAACCTCGCGGTTCCTCATGCATAAGGTTCCCGATGGCCGCTGCACCCCCGGAACCTGGGCCGACCTTCGGGAAACGAAAGCTATCCAGGAGGCCATCATTGCCGGTGGAGGCGCTGGGGCCATCTTCCAATCGGCCAACGATATGGCCACCCGTTTCGAGACAGAACTTGAAATGTTCCAAGACGCCATGAGCCTGGGCTGTCAGGTGCTCTTTTCCGGCGGGACGGGAGCCCAAGGGGACGGCGGTGTTGGGCATTGGCGCCGCTTCCTGGAAGACGGCAACAAGGATGGAAAGCGAATCGCGAGCATCTGCCATACCCGTCCGAGCGGCGCGTTTTTTGGCCTCGCGCAGCTATCCCCCTTCACCAAGAAATCGAAAGCATGGCGCGACCTCATGGCGCTGCCGACCATCCAAGACCGGGTAGCCGCCATGAAAAAGCCCGAAGTGCGGGCGGCCCTCATCTCCGAAGGGCAAGCTGCAGGAGATCTCAAACAGCTTGCGCCCATGCTTCACCCCTTCGGGACAGCCGAGCGCCCCGACCTCGACTTCGACCGAAAGGGGAGCCTTGCCCAGCTCGCTGAGGCGGAAGGAAAGGACCCGGTCGAGATCTACGTGGACCGGCTCCTTGCCTCGGAAGGGCGAGAGTACTTCAACTTCTGGATGTTTGGCGGAAACCTCGAGAATCAGTGGGAATACATGCGACTACCTCACGTCGTCCCCATGCTAGGCGACGCGGGCGCGCACGTTGGTTTCTTTACGGACACCGACTCCCCGACGGTTTTGCTCAGCGACCTCACCCGTGACCGGGGGGTCTATACCCTCGAAGAGGCCGTTCACCGCATCACCGGGAAATCTGCAGAGATCATTGGGCTCAAGGAGCGTGGCCTCCTTAAGGAAGGCTGGCACGCAGACATCAACGTCATTGATTACGCCAAGCTCGGAACGCGCCATGCAGAATACGTCAACGACTTTCCCCATGGTGGAGGGCGTTTCATCGTCAAGAGCACGGGCTACGAAGCCACCCTCGTGGCAGGAGAGGTGGTGGTTCGAAACTGTGAGCATACGGGCCATCGTCCTGGCCAGGTGCTGCGCGAATTTCAGCGCGGCTAGCGCACGCCCATGACGCCAAAGAACTTTATCCTCGAGCTCTTTCGGGAAACGGACTTCCTCTACGAAACGCTCGACTGGCGCAAGCTTGAGGGGTTGGAGGACGGGGAGAGCCTGCGAAGCGCCCTTGGGAATCTTCGAAGGGCCTGCAGCGCCTACCTAAATGGGCAGGACGTGGAAGATGCGGTCGCTCAGTTTAGACGAGCGAAGCTAGAAGCGGACGTCTATGAAGAACTCGAGATCTGGGGGAAATTCACGCCACCGCCGCAAATTATTGACCACGGCTCCTAGGGCCGGAAAGTTAGGAGGGGGGGACACCATGGATTTACCTCGTGAGTTTACTCCGGAAGCAATCGCAGAGCATTCTAAGGACTTTGAATCGCCCTACCGAGCTCAGCTCACCTCCCGAGAGCCCTACCGGTCGCTTTTAAGAGCCAACCCCTGGCTCTCCGTTCCTAAGCGCGACGAACCCCTTCGCTGGGGAGAGGGGCGCTACTACGACACCACCGTTGCCCGCAAACATCCTTACTGGAAAACCGTAGCCCTGCCCTTGCCCACAAAGGACCTCGGGCAGCTAAGGGACGACTTCTATCGCTGGGGCTACTGCCTCATAGAAGATGGTACCTCTCCTCAGCAAACCAAAGCGTTGCAGGAACGGGTCAGCGATCAGGCCGCTGCCGAGCGAGCCCTTGAAATCGCCTACCTAACGGAAGCGCAACAGCATGTGTGGTCGTTGGTGAACAAGGGGGATCTCTTTGTTGCCTGCATGGCGCACGAAACCGAAGCCGTCCAGGCCGGGGCCCTGATTGAGCAGCTTCTCGACGAAGCCCTTGGGCCTGACTGGTCCCACCTCAGCTTTATTGCCAACATCTCTTTTCCAGGGTGCCACCCTCAAGGCATCCATCAGGACCAGGGCCTTGCTTCGCCTTGCTTTACCCCCGGGGCGCCCTTCCTCGTCAACACCATTTACATCCTTCAAGACGTCAATGAGGTTAACGGTGGAACGCTGATCATCCCAGGCTCCCATCACCTTTATGAGCAAGGTCAGGGAACCTTTGGTGAGGTACCCCCGGCAATCAACCTTGAGGCTCCTGCTGGAACCGTGATGCTCATGGACGGACGCGTGCTCCACGGCGGCGCCGTTAACCACTCCGAGGATCTCCGCTACATCATCACCAACTCTGCTGTGCGCCCCTTTATCCGCCAACAGGAATCCTTCCATCTCACCGTTCGCCCAGAAGTCCTCCGCAACGCCAGCGAGAAGTTTCTTTGGCGCTGCGGCTTCCAGGCCACCGCGACGCGAAGCATGGTCGAGGGCTACGGCTACTTTGGTTCAGGAAAGATGGGAGACCCGAACGGCGCCCTCGTCAATGCTCGCCTAGCCATGGATGAGGGGTCCTACGAGAGAATCGGGCCCCTTTCCCTTCAAAACCTTGAGGGACAGGCCCCCTCCCTTCAGGCGCTTCAAAGGACTCACGAGCCCGCCCGCAAGACGGCCAAGAAAACTCTCCAAAGGTATTTTAGAAAAGCCCCCTAAACCTTTTCGAAGGTCAGCTGGCGCCCTAGGGAAACAGCGTAAAAAATCGGCACCGCCAGCAGGGTAAGAAGGGTAGTAAAGGCAAGCCCTCCCATGATCGCCATGGCCATTTCTGCGAAGAATTCATCGGCAAGGAGGGGGGCCATGCCCGCGATGGTCGTCCCCGAAGCCAGTAGAACCGGACGGAGTCGACTCCCGCAGGCGCTACTTACGCTAGCAAGGGTTGGACCCCCCTCCCCGATTCGCTTATCAATTTCATCGACCAACACTATGCAGTTCTTAATTAGCATGCCCGCAAGGCTGAGAAGCCCTAGGGATGCCGGGAAGGTAAAGGGCATGGATACCAGCAAGAGACTTAGGGCAACGCCCCCAATGACCATGGGCACGGTCAGCCAAATGACCAAGGGCTGCCTAAGGGTGCCGAATAGCAGCACCGTGATTAGAAACATCAGACCAAAGGCCGGCGGAATGGTGGCCCCGAGCTTTTCTCGGGCTTCCGAACTCGACTCGTATTCGCCGCCCCATTCAAGGGCATAGCCCGGAGGGAGCGGCAGCGCTTCGATTTCTGGCCGAACTGCCGCAAAGGTGGTCTCAAGGTTTTGCCCCGGGGCCGCATTTGCCTGAGCCGTAAGCGTGCGCACCCGATTCCGCCGTCGAATCTGATTATCCTCCGCTACCAGCTCTACCCCGGCGAGCAAATCAAGGAGCGGCACATAGCGGCCGCCCTCTCGGCTCCAAACCATACGATCGTTAAAGTCGCTTAGCCTTCGCCGTTCCTCTTCTGGGGCAATCGCAACAATGGGCAGGCTATCTTCTCCCTCCCGAAAGATCCCCAAGGTAATTCCTGTAGTGGCAAAGGCGGTCGCCGCTCGAAGATCAGCGTTTCGGACCCCGAGGGCCGGCGCCCGGCCCCCGTCATAGTCCGCCCGAATCTCAAACTCGCGCTGGCGCCAATCAAGCTTTAAATCTGTGAGCCCTTCCCGCCGATAGATTGCCAGGGCCGCCTCCCCTAGCTCCCGAATGACTTCAGGATTCGGCCCCTGAAATCGGGCTTCTATTTTTGAACTTCCCCCGGGGGAGAACTCCAGGCGGTAGATCAAGCTCTGCGCCTCGGGGCGAAGCCTGGGAAGCAGCGCCCTTACCTGCGCAATGGCAGCGTCCATATCCTCTAAGACGCCGACCCGAATGATCAGCTGAGCGAGCGCCGGATTTGGCTGCTCTGAGCGCTGGGTAGCGGTGTAGCGGTTTGCCCCCCGGCCGATGTAACTGGTCACGGCTGTAACTTCGGGCAGCGCGAGGATCTGCGCTTCGACTTCCTCCACCCGCTCAGCGGTAAAGCGAATATCACTCCCCTCCGGCAGCAGGAAATCCACATGGAAAAGCGGTGAATTAGTCCTCGGGAAAAAGGACTGTTCAACCCAACTAAAGGCATAAATTGAAGATAGGGAAAGAAGGAGCACTAACCCCGTGGCGGAAAAACGCCGCCGCAGGGCCACGGCAATAAGCTTTTGATAGCTACCCTTGAGAAAGAACGGCCGAACCTGCGCCGTTCCAAGGCCCTTGAGCAATCGTGCGCCAAGGGACGGCACCACGGTTACGGCTAGGAGCCAGGACAGCATGAGCGCAAAGGCCACCGTCCAAAAGAGAGAGTTCAAGAATTGACCCGTATCTCCATCGGTCAGGCCAATGGGGGCGAAGGCAAGGAGACCGATCACGGTGGCCCCTAGCAAGGGGAACGCGGTGCGACTCACCGCAGCCGCGGCAGCTTCTTCAGGAATCTTGCCTTCCTCAATCCCCGCCACCATGCCCTCGGCGACGACAATGGCGTTATCCACCAGCATTCCCATGGCGATCATCAGGGCCCCCAGGGAGATCCGCTGAAGTTCAAGGGAAAAGGCGTTCATTAGCCCGAGGGTCCCCATGATAGTAAGGAGCAGGGCGGCTCCTACCACGGAGCCCGAGCGCCAGCCCATAAACAAGCACAGGGCTCCGGTAACGGTGGCAATGGAAATGGCCAGATTCACCATAAAGGCATTGACCGCCTCCTCCACCACCTTGTGCTGCTCGTAGATGGGGAAAGCTTCGATCCCCACCGGCAGGATGCTCAGCATTTCCTGAAGCCGCGTTTCGACCGCCTTTCCCACGGTGACGACGTTTTTTCCCTGGGTCACGGACACCCCAAGAATAAAGACCTCTTCCCCATTGTGACGAACGAGCTCAAAGGGCTGCTCGAGGGGAGCGCGGCGAACACGCCCCAGCTCATCTAAGCGAAGAAAGGTCGTGTCTCCGGGGCGCCCAAAGCGGAGACCCTCAAGCTGCTCCTCAAGGTGAAAGACGCGATCCGCGGCAAGGTTGAGCCGAACCCCGTCCACCAGGGCCGACCCCGCGTCGGAAACGAGGGCCTCGCGACGAATCGTATCGAAAAGCGAATCCGGGGGAATGCCTAGGGAAAGCAGCCCCTCCTGGCCGAACTCTAAATAGACGGCTTCCTCCGGAAGGGCATTAAGGGCAACCTTAGCGACCCCCGGGATCTGCTTGATTCCCGAGCTTAGGGTCCGAGCTGTCCGGCGAAGAAATTCGGGGGGATAGCCTGCACTTCGGATCGCGTAAAGAATGCCGTACACGTCGCCGAAATCGTCCTCGACCAGCGGGACGCCCGCGCCTGGAGGAAGCAGCCGCGCAGCCTCCCCTACCCGTCGCCGGAGCTCATCCCAAATCTGCGGTAAATCTCCGTCGTCATAGGTTTCGATCACCTCAACCAGCACCTCTGATCGTCCCGGGACCGAGCGAGAGGTGATCTTCTCTAGGTAGGGAAGTTCCTGCAGGGCGCTTTCAATCCGGTCGGTCACTTCAAGCTCGACTTCCATCGCGCTCGCGCCAAGGTAGGGCGTAATGACATAGGCGTTCTTTACGGGAAACTGGGGATTCTCAAGGCGCCCGATTTTCTCAAAGCCCCACAGCCCGCTGCCGAGGCACAGGAGCGCGAGAAACGCGACGTAAAGGGGGCGCTGGAGGGAAAAACGAGCGATGGCCTCAAGGCTCACAGGCGATCCCTTGGCGTGATCCGCATCCCTT
This sequence comes from Pseudomonadales bacterium, assembly GCA_038153445.1. Lineage (GTDB taxonomy): Bacteria > Pseudomonadota > Gammaproteobacteria > Pseudomonadales > Azotimanducaceae > Salivita. The sequence goes on along the minus strand of JAYOYG010000064.1, from coordinate 6,165 downwards.
CAGCAAGGTGGGTGACTCCGGCCACCACGACCTCGTCCCCAGCTTCCAGCCCCCCAAGGACAAGAACCCCCTCCCCCGTGGGCAAACCAAGGGACACGGGCTGCGCCCGCACCGTATTCGTGGCCCGGTCTACGCGCCAGACGTAAAACCCGCGACGCCTCTCTGCAAAGGACACCAGCGCCGCCAGGGGAACCACGGGAATCCCAAGGAGACGATCTTCCGCAGCGGGGCGCAGCCGGACCGTCATCTGCATGCCTGGAACAAAGGGAAGATCCGCCGGTTGATCGAGCGTGAAGGCGACTTCATAGCTTTGCGCCCCCGGATCGGCCTCAGCGCGATTATCCAAGAGGCGAAGGGGAAAGACTTGCTCCGGGGCGCCGGGGAAAATCGCCTCGGCGAAGAACCGACCCCCATCCTCCAATTCGAGACGACGGGCTCGACCCAGCTGAACGATGATCTTCACCTGAGAAAGATCGAGAGCGGTAAGCACCGCATCTCCCGTCGGGACATGCATAGCTGGCTCCCGATGACGTCTGGCCAGCCGACCGTCGAAAGGCGCGTAGAGGGACGTATCGTCGAACGCCTTTTGAGCCTCCTCAAAGGCGACCTCCTTCAGGGCCCGCAAGGCCCGAGCCTCATCCACTTCGGCAACGGCAAGGCTCCCCCGCTCCCGCAGGGCCTCCGCCCGCTCCAACCGAAGAGACGCAAGCTCAAGCTCGACCTGGGCCCGGCGCCGCGCGAGCACGAAGGGTTCGGTATCGAGTTGGGCAAGGAGCTCCCCCGCTACGAAATAGTCCCCTTCCCGAGGCGCCAAGGAAGCGAGCACGCCCGAAACTTCGAAGGCGAGGGGCACGGACTGGAGGGCTTGGACTCGACCAACGAACTGGTGCTCCGTCGCACCGGAGCTAAGCGCAACGCGATGGACAAGCGCAGGCCTCGGCTTCGTCTCCGGCCCTACGCCAGGGGTCTCGCTACCGCACCCTGCGAGCACCGCAAGGACAGAGATCGCTCCGACGAAAACACTCAGACTGCCAGCGACCTTGCCCCTTCCAATGATCACCATCGGCTTTCTATTCCTCGAGCTTGTACCGCAAATGCCAGGGAAACCAGTTTGACCGTGCATGTACGCCGTGAAAAGTGATTATCGGTTTTCACGGGGGCGCAGGGGATAAGCGTAATGCCTGCTGTCGTTCAGCTAAACCATCGCTAAAACAAGAAAGGGCACGGGAACAAGCGCTTAGGCAAAGGCGAAGGGAATGATTACGGATCGCGTAAGCAACGCTGTCGCCGTCGACCCTTTACCCCTCCGCAAAAGATCCTTGTGGCCTGCGAACGCTTGTCAGTTCAAGGTCAGGCTTTCGCACCCGAAGCTAAGGACCATCACCGATGACACAGAGGATCTTATTCACGTTGGCGATCTTTATCAACCTCGCTTCCCCAAAAGCTGGCTGGGCGGAGCAAAAGGCTGCCGTCGCGCCCCCAGCCCAGGCCGGGGAAATTATGGTGATTTATCGGGGCCTATGCCCGGCGGAGGCCCAGGCTGCAGCCATCGAGAACATCAAAAAGGTGATCGCCTACGAGCGGATTCATAGCCCCGTGGCTTACAGCTCCTCACCCGGGATCTGGGCTGACGGCCACGTTGGCGCCGTCGACCTCCATCGATCGCAGGAGGCCCTGGAAGAAGCCTTTCGCTGGCAAAGCAAAGATGAGACCTGGAGTGCTGGCTACGACGCGGTCGCCAAAGGCTGCGGCCTAAGGGTCGAAGACTTCGATATGTACATCCTCACCGCGAACTAAACCCAAAACCCAAAAGGAGCGTATCCCATGCAAACGGAAAATCAGTTTGACGCAAGCACCATCGATTGGAAGCCCCTACCCGCACCTGACGGGAGTCCGTCCCCCCATATTGGGATGTCCATACTCGAGGTAGACGAAAAGGCCCATATCGTAGATGTGCTTTTCAAGTTTGCGGCGAACGAAAAAATCGTCACGCATCGCCACACTGCAGCCTTCAATACCCTAGTGCTTCAAGGGGAACATCGGATTTATGAACCCTCCGGCGCGCTGAAGGAGATCCGACCCACAGGGACCTATCGCGCAGGAAAGGCTGACGACGAACCGCATACGGAAGGCGGCGGAGACGAGGACGTCATTATTCTCTTCAGCTTACGGCCCTACGATGAACACGCGCCCATTTACGAGGTGCTTGACGACAACCTTGAGACCGTCGGCACTATGAACTTCGCCGCGCTTAGGGACCTCTACGCGTCCGGCGCCGCCTAAACCGGCACTTCCCTGGAATCAGGGCAGTATAGGGTGGGGGCCCCGCGCCCCCTCCCCTAGGCGTCTAGCTTGGGGCCAACGCGACCGTCAGGGTTTGGCCCACCTCGGCGTCGCCTTCGCCGAGGATGCGCATGTAGGCCCCGAACATAATGCCCCCGGCATACCCGCCCTCTCTCCGCCGGTAGGCTCTTAAGGTCTCAAGCGGTTCGCGATGGCGCACCCCCGACTCCTGGTCGGTACAGGTGACCGCGCATCGCTCGCATGCGGTCAGCCGTTCCATCCGCCAGCCCGGGCCCTCGAGGCTCACCACGCGATCTTCCTCATAGGGCTCCAACCCATCGATCACAATGTTGGGGCGAAAACGATTCATGGGGATCGGCGTCTCTAAGCGAGAATTAAGGTCCGTCAGGGAGCCCTCGTTCGTCACGAGGGCAGGGGCAACGTCCACGAAACGATCTTGCAAGGCTCCATCTAGAGAGGCGAACTCCGCCAAGGGAATGGCCCGCGCGTAGGGCTCCGGAAGGGCCGCAAGCCGAACCTCCGTCTCGAGCGCCTCGGAGAGAAAAAGGGAGATCGCGTCCCCCTGGTCAGTCACTGAAACTCTATTGCCGTAATATTCGATGTCTTTTCTCGGCCCTTCGCGCACGATAGCTAGCGCGTGGCTTCCTCGATCCGTTTCAATTTCTAGGGTTCCAGGCCTTGGGCATCGGGCCTTAACCCGCGTGAGGCTAGGCAAGCGGACCTGGTTACTCGGTCGATCTCCCTGAAGCACCAAAAGTCCCCGATCCCCTTCGACCCCAAAGGGCGAAATACCTAGCTTTCTTGACGGCGTTGCCTGACACCCCTTGATGGCATAGGAAAACAGCCCCGTTATCCGGCATTGCTTCTCCATCTCTGAGCTCCGTCCCGCCCGAAAAGTTGTGTTGAGCCTACGGCTTACCATGCGCCTTCGCGAAGCCCGACGATCACACACCCTCTGACAGTACCAGTGTAACCACCCGTAACAACCGGTTTCATTGTCGACCGATGGTCGGGTGCAAGCGCCACCGAGCCGTCACCCTTTGGTGAAGCTCATGCGGACCCGCAAGCTGGATCAAGGTTTGCGATCACCCAAATGACTGAGGAGTTGGCTATGACTCGCCTTGCGCTTGCCTTGCTAGGAACCGTTCTGCCCCTTGCCGCTTTCGCCGATCATCATGAGGTCGGGCCAAGCAATCCCGTGGAAACCTGGTCCTGCGTCTTAAAGGAAGGAAAAACCCTCGATGACGTACGGCAGGTCGCGGCTATGGTTAAGGCCGTCGGTGAGGCCCGGCAAGACCCCATTGCCCAGTGGCTCTTTACCCCCTTCACCGGCGACATGAGTGAGGGCCGCTTTGTGCTCATGACTGCCTGGCCGAGCTTCGCTTCCATGGGCACTTCCTTCCAAGGGTTCTTCGGCGAAGGCGCGGGCGCTGACGTTATGGTGGCGTGGGCAGCCGCCGCCGACTGTGAAAGCCGTGATCTTTACACCGCCGAGGCCCTGCATAACTCCATGCAATAGGGTTTCCCTGAAAACCACCCGGTTCGAGGATTCAACGATGAAAAAGTTTTCCCTTGCTTTGCTGCTTACCTTACTCACCGGCGCCGCTTACGCAGACCACCACGAGGAGGCGGGGCCCTTTTACGCGTTCTACCACATGAACGTGCCGAACCCCCCAGCCTTAATCGAGGCGATGGATCGCTTCTGGGCTTCGGAGTGCGGAGCGCGCTATCCCGCAGACGTCGGGCTCCTTCAAGAGGTCTTCAATGGCGGCTATAGCTCCACCCATTTCGTCATCAATACCTTCGCGAATGCAAAGGATCAGCAAACCGCTTCGGAGGTCCTTAGGAGCTGCCCCGATGGCTTACGCTTCCTCGGGGAGCTGCAGGCAGCCGGGGTGCAACAGGTCACCCAATACATCGGCCTCGCCCCAATCGACGCCAACGACTGGGGGCAGGATGAGGTCTTTGCAAAATTCGACATCATCGTAGATCCCGAGGACCAGGCCGCCTACGCCCAGGCGTACGCCAAGATGATGGCTGAGGTCGGCGAAGACATCGAGCTGCGCTCCTACGGCCTGGGCGCCGTTGGCTTCGGCCGAGACAAATTTACCCACTGGATTTGGACCGGCGCCCAATCGATCGAGGCGCTTGGCGCGCTTTCGCAGAAAATTTCGGCGCACCCTGCCTATATCGAGTTCAACAAAAAAGTGGGCAATCTCCGGGAGGTCGTCAATGTCTCCCAAATCCAAACGCTCAAAGTCTATCCCAAGCACTGAGACGCTAGGGACAGATAAAGGAGAGGCGCATGCTAGATCAGCCAGATGGGGTGGGGGAGCTTTCCCTCACCCGGCTTACGGTAGAAAAAGACGGCCTTTGCTGCGACTTTAGAGGTCAGGTGGAGGGCTACGGAACGGTCTATGCTTCCCATCGCTTTGTCTACGATTCAAAGGACGAATCACAAGGAACGCTTAGCGGCGAAGCCAGAACATTCCTGGAAGACGGTACCTATATCACCACCCCCCACCGCGGCACCTTCGTCCGGGAGGGGGCGGTGCTAAGAAGCTACTTTACCGACGCCACCAACGAGGGGGTGGTGAACTTCGTCGCCTGGACCATTAACCTCACCGCGGACCTCGCTTCGGTTCGCTATTGGCAGCTTGAGGGGCCGGGCAAAAGCTAGTTGGACTCAGGAACGAGGGGAGGCTCTCCAAGCGCCTCCCGATAATTCTGATGGAAGTGGTGAAGGGCCGGCTCATTGCGCCCAAAGAGTAGGGATTGCAACTGACCACTCTCCGCCGCCCGTTGCTGCATTGCCCCCATTACATAGTCTTCCTGCTCAATGGTGCTGGCAAAGACTTCCAGAGAAGCCTGAAGGCTTGGCCTGGGATCGGTTTCACGATGAGCTTGGCTGTAGACCGAGGCCGGATCGAAGCCTTCGGCGTCGCGCGCTCGCGCGTGGGCAGCAAGTTCCGGGGTGAAATAGAAACTGATCTGAGAGGTCGACCGCCCCGCCTCTCCTTTCTCCGGATAGATACGGATCAGCGTCGCCGAGTGCTTACTGCAAACCAGCTGAATGTTCGGAAAAAGGTGGTAAAGCACGAAGGTGCCCCGCCCTATATCCCACTCCGCCTCCGGAGCTTCCCGCAAGGCATCTATGCCCTTGCTCGCGGTAACAAAGCGATGGTGCCGCCCAAACTCCTCAAAATGGAGATTATTCCCATAGAAGATTTGCCCCAGGGTGTCCTTGTGGAGTTTTCCAAAGTGATAGGTCTCGCCAAAGGTATCGTTGGCAAGCTTCCAATTCAGATCCCCACGGATGGTCGTTGCCCCGAGATATTCCTGTTCTTCGAGACCATAGCTTGCCAACTCCCCCGCAAGCGACGCCCCAAGGAGGGCATCCACATCAAGATCGCCATCAACCTGAGGATGAACCCAAAGGAGCCCATCCCTTTCCACCGCAGGAAGTTCAATAAGGCCATTACAGGACTTGTCCACGGGTCCAAAGTGCGACTCGTTTGGAATAGAAAGCAGCTCCCCCGAACTTGCGTAGCTCCAGTGGTGAAAGGGGCATAGAAATACGTTTTGCTTTCCGCGCGCTGCCGTCGCGACCTTTACGGACCGGTGCCGGCAGGCGTTAAGAAAGGCGCGAAAATTGCCCTCGCGATCGCGGGTGGCAAGGACCGGTGTCCCAAAGTCCTCTAGGGTAAGAAAGCTCCCGGGGCGAGGAAGATCGCCTGATAGCCCGATCAGCTGAGGGTGACGACGAAAGAATGCGCTCCATTCCTTCTCTGCCTGCTCCGCACAGACATAATTCTTCGTTGGCACCCGATACTGAACGCCCGCATCGAAGTTTTTCCCCTC
>JAYOYG010000063.1:9235-13133 GCA_038153445.1 Pseudomonadales bacterium | reverse complement strand
TCGCAAGGGCCTGCGCTTGCGTTGGGCTGTCACGGCGCGCCTGGTATCGGGGCGATCCGGCTCTCCGCCAGGCCTCTGCGGATGCGCCGGTGGTAGATGGCCTCAATGCTTTGGTCGAACGCCACCCTAGGTGGGGCTTCTGGAAGATGTTTCACGCCCTGCGACTTGAAGGGCACCGGTGGAATCATAAGCGTGTGTGGCGGGTGTACTGCGCAATGAAGCTGAATCAGAAGCGGCGCGCTAAGCGCCGCTTACCCGATAGGCCGAGAGTGCCCTTGGCGGTACCTAGCGAACCCAATCACACCTGGTCCTTTGATTTTATGAGCGACACGCTCTACAGCGGCCATCGGTACCGCGTATTGAACATCATCGACGAGGGAACCCGGGAAGCCTTAGACATCGTCATCGGCACCTCCCTTCCCTCGGGGCGGGTGGTGCGAACCCTTCAGGCGTTGGTCGCCGAGCACGGTAAGCCTCGGCGTATACGGGTGGATAACGGCGCCGAAATGACGGCCCAGCTATTCGTAGATTGGTGCCGCGAAGAGGACATTGAGATCGCCTATATCCAGCCCGGCAAGCCAAACCAAAACGCTTACATATAGAGCGCTTCAATCGTTCCTTCAGGACCGAGGTTCTAGACGCTAATATCTTCAGCAGCCTGGGGCAGGTTCGAGAGCTTGCCTGGGAATGGCTGCTTAGCTACAACGAGGAGCGACCTCATGCGGCGCTAGGGAACATCCCGCCCGCAGAGTTCAAGCGATTAGTAACGGTAGAAAATTCTAGTATCCCGTTGTGCGCTTGACGGGAAGCTTACGTGCAAATACGAGCATGTCGGATGCGTAGGCTCGGAGGGTGTTCTCGGCGTATTCGCCTTCGAGCATTTTAAGAATCTGATCGATCATCGGCTTTATGATTTAAAGAAGATCGATATAAAGGTAAAATATATTGATAATAAGTAGCCAGATTCGGGCGGCTCGGGCCCTGCTTGGGCGGAGTGGGGCGGAGCTAAGCCGCAAGAGTGGTATTGGCAGTGCGACGATCCAGCGAATTGAAGTGATGGATGGGGTTCCGTCAGGCAGGATCAAGTCCTTGAATCCCATTCAGAAGGCGTTGGAAGCCACCGGCATCGAGTTTATTGGCTCACCGGAGGACCGGCCCGGCGTTCGTCTGTCTAAACCGCATGAAGACTAGTTCGACTTCGCAACTTATCTGAGGGATTGTCCACGCGGCGTAGCAAAGGGCTTAGGTCCGGATCTGCGATTGGTCGCCTTCGAAAGGTTGATCGCGTGCTTCCTGGGGAGTCTCGCGAAGAGTACGACGAGGGACTCGCCAGATCTTGAGGGAGCTCGCGATTGACGACCAAGGTGTGGATGCCTATCTGGTGGAGCTCGTCTATGACGCCCTATGGTGGCTAAAGCGCAATAGCGAGCTCAAAGCGGCGCTCGTTGCGGATGAGATGGTCGAGTACCTTGCCGATGCTCTCGGGGAGATGCATGAAGATCCTGACTATTTCGGGACGGAAATTTTCGATGAGGCAAACAAGGCGCAGCTAGACGCCTATCTTTCGACTGCGGGGCATTCCCTGACCTCGTTGCGTAACTCGGCGCTTGTCTCCCTCTTCGATGAGCTTCGAAAAATCGACGAACAAAGCGAGGTCACGCATCGAAATCTCACCAAGCTTCAAGGCAACCTCGAACAGTGGCTCGCTCGGGTGCCGCGCCTTCGGCTTCTAAAGCTCGAGATTGAGCAGCGGGAACGGAATCTTTTGGCCCTCGAGGGTAAGCGCAGCTAGGTGGATCGCAAGCTTTCAATGCTTGGCGGGCTTCGGTTACATCCTGGACGATCGACCGGGCCGCGCACGATCGAGGAGACGCGGGCGGCGTCTCAGAATGCCCTGAAGCACGGTCTATCTCGCCCCTTGGAGTCCTCTGGGTGGGGCGAGTTTCTTGCGCCCTTGGCTGACCACCTGGTGAGGACGGAACAGCTCCCGCGCTATGCAGCCCTGGCCCTGGCCGGTTAGATCCCTCAGTTTGAGCGTAATTTGGCCTTTCAGCGGGAGGCCTCGAGGGGCTTAAGGCCTTTCCAGAAGGCGCTCACTTGCTTTGATGATGGCTCGGCGGCTAAGGCGGCGCGCGTGGAGCGGGCTCTGGAGACGGGGGGCTATGAGGGCGTAAGCCAGCAAGAGCTTAAGAGCGCAGCGCGTTTCTTCCGCAAGCTTGGCCGGGCGGAGCTCCGGGGCAAGCTAAGGCGCCAGGCCGAGGGCCTTCGCCTTGAGCTTCGGTACCTTAAGGCGGCATCGAATGGGCTTGTGAAGGGCCTTAAGGATGTGGTGGGTATGCCGATTGATGCTTAGGGGCGGGTCATGAAGGTGACACCGCCTGAGGGTAGAGTAGGGGCGGCTGAAGAGGGAACAGCGTTTTTCCAAAACGAACCCCCCTTGTTTGACTTGTTTGAATAGATGCGATGCACGATAAGGCCAGTTATGGGGCCTCGCGGAGGGCATATTCCTTGCCGGCGCCGCCTAAAATAGCGATAGAAAATATGTTGCAATTGGTTACGGCTGGCTGGTTTAATATCGGGGAGTCGTTAATACACATTGATCAGGGGCGTCACATGGACCTCAAGAGAAATTTACTGTCTTCTGCGGTCGTAGCCGCGTTGCTTATGGGCTCCGTGCCCAGCAACTCTTTTGCTGCTGCCGCCGAGGGCGCCGCTGCTGAAGGATCGGGTTCTGCTGGTGCCGGTGGTGCGGGTGCTGGCGGTGCGGGTGCTGGCGGTGCGGGTGCTGGCGCTGGAGCTGGAGCTGGAGCCGCGGGCGCTGGGGCCGCAGCAGGGGCTGGCGCCGCTGCCGGTGCAGCTGCAGCGACGGGCCTTGCGGGCGCGATCGCTGGGGTTGGGCTTGCGACTGCCGTTGCGGCGGGCCTAGCGGCAGTAGCGGTTGCCGCCGTTGCCGTGGACGCAGCAGACGATGACGACGATGATCCCCCGGCGGATGACGGCGGCGATACCGGTGGTGATACGGGCGGCGATACCGGTGGTGATACGGGCGGCGCCGACGGCACGACTCCGACGACTCCGACGACTCCGACGACTCCGACGACTCCGACGACTCCGACGACGCCGAGTACCCCGAGTACTCCGTCTACGCCGAGCACGCCTTCGACCTAAGGTGTCGCATAAACACGAGCAAAGCGGGGCGCATGCGCCCCGTTTTTTTTGGTCCCTAATCCTGGCCGTGCTGTTTATCGCGCCTGCAAGCCGCGGGGCCGATTTTGGTGGGGTGGGGCTCCTGGATCTTCCCAGCGCCCGCATGCGCCCCGATGGGATGATTACGCTCGGGACGTCCCAGCAAGACACGGAAGATATCTATTCCGTGACCTATCAAGCCTTTCCCTGGCTCGAAGGCACCTTTCGCTACATCATTCAGAATCCTGGCGGAAAGTTTGGCTCTTCTGAGGTCAACCGAGATCGAAGCTTTGAGGTGAAGGCCCGGCTTCTAGAGGAAAGGGACTTCTCCCCAGCGATCGCCTTGGGCCTACGAGATATGCTCGGGACGGGAGTTTTTAGCGGCGAGTATATCGTCGCGAGTAAGCGTCTTGGGCCCCTCGATCTCACCGGCGGAATCGGCTGGGGTCGCTTTGCGGGCCGTAATCGCCTTAAGAATCCCGCGACCCTCATCTTTGATGAGGCGAAAGTTCGGAGCGCGGAAACGGGGCTTGGGGGTGAGCCCAGCCTCAAGGACTTCTTCCGCGGCGAGGATGTGGGGGTCTTTGGAGGCCTAGAGCTCGATCTGCCCTTCGATATGCGCTTTATTGCCGAGTACACAAGCGATCGCTACGAGCGGGAATCGCGGCTGGGGACCCTGAAGGATCCTTCCCCTTGGAGCTATGGCCTAGGA
>JAYOYG010000063.1:0-9225 GCA_038153445.1 Pseudomonadales bacterium | reverse complement strand
CCTGGGGTGGATGTGGTGGCGAGCCATCAGCTGGGGGCGGATCTCGCCGTGTCCCTTTCCGCAACCTTGGATACGAAGAGCGAAGCGCCGCGAAAGGCCTCGCCGGCCTTCTGGAGCGTGGATGAGCCGCCGGAGCGGTGGGATGCCTCTGAGGACTTCCGCCCCGATTCCTGGTACGCGCGGCTGCTTTTTGATGTGGAGCGATCCGGGCTCTTGATGTTGTCCGGGGATCTCCGGGATCGGGGGCGAAGCGCCTGGCTTGAGCTTGAGAATGGCAGCTACCAGTACGAGGCCGATGCCATTCGGAGGGTGCTCACCTTAGCGGAGCTCCATCTGCCGAAATCCGTACGCACCGTGCATGTCATCCTGCAGAGCGATGGCATTGCGCAGAGCCATGTTCGCTACCAGCGCCGGGTGGGGGCGCGAAGCAGCGCCAGCGCCTTTGCGGTCACCGATGAAGCATCCCTCATTTCCGTGCTCCCGCCCCGGGCCATGGTGTACGCGCCGGATTATGCCACGGCCTATCGCAGGCCCATGTTCAATTTTGGGGTGAATATCGGGCAACGCATGATGATCATGGATCCGGATGATCCGCTTCGCTATCAGGTGCTGGCGCGCATCAACCTTGGGGCTGACCTTGGGCGCGATTGGTATCTGCGGAGCAGCGTGGCCCTCAACATCTATAACGACTGGGACACGATTAGTCGGACTTCCGATTCCGTGCTGCCCCGGGTGCGGTCAGAGATTCGCCAGTACCTTCAGGAGGGCAATACGGGCATCGACGCACTCTATTTAGAGAAGCGCGGCATGCTGGCGAGCGATTTGATTTATCGGGCCTACGGCGGGATTCTCGAGGAGATGTTCGCTGGGGTCGGAGGTGAGGTGCTCTATCGGCCCTTTCCCAGCCGCTTTGCCTTTGGTCTAAATCTGAACTACGTCTGGCAGCGGGACTATGAAAAGCGCTTTTCCGTGCAGGATTACAAGGTGCTCACGGGGCATGGGTCGGTCTACTGGGCGTCACCTTTCTCGAACTATGATGCAGCCGTTCACGTGGGGCGCTACCTTGCCAAGGATCTAGGGGCGACCTTTGAGGTCCGGCGCACCTTCGAGAATGGCTGGATGGTGGGGGGCTTCTTCACCCTGACGGATGTGCCTTTTGAGGAGTTCGGCGAGGGGAGCTTTGATAAGGGGCTCTTCTTCCGCGTGCCCTTTAACAGCCTTTTGCCCGGCAATACGCGGGGGGCCTACCAAACCATCATTCGCACCATTCAACGCGATGGGGGCGCTCGCCTTGAGGGCATTGGGGATACGCTGTGGTGGGAAGGGCGGGGCCATCGCCCCGATGCGCTTACAGCTACCCGAGCGCGGATGGTGCCCCAATGAGGTCGCGCCTCCTTATCTTGGTCTTAGGAGGACTGGCTGGGCTCCCTGGCTGCGCCTACACGACCATCTCCGCACCGCAGTTTGAGGCGGTGCGGGCCCTCTTTCCCAAGGCCTCGCCGGTGGATTTCGCGCCCCTCACCTGGAGCCTTATCTGGGCAGGAGAAGCGCAGCCCGTGGTGCCCGTTGCCGTGGCCGATCAGTTTGTCTTTACCCATAGAAGTGGCGTTGAGGTCACCTTCAACGGCTGGAATGTGACCCGGGTGGCGGGGTTACTTGGGCGAGAGGTGCTGACCCTGGCCATTGGCGCTGATGACGTGCTGCGCATTGACGCCGGTGGGCGGCAGATCTATGCCGGGGCCTGCGCCCCCTGGGAGCGCAGGGGCTTGATCCTTGCCCAGCGCTGCGAAGGGCTTGCCGCCAGTGAGATTCGCTTGGATGAGGCGGGGCAAATCTCGCGCCTTTCCTTTACCATTCATCCCGATTACCCCGCTCTTGTGCTCGAGCGCTGATGGAAGGAATGCTAAGAACCATGGTTAGAACGCTTCATATCATGGGGGCCATGGCCCTGCTCAGTCTTGGTGCCGCCTCGGTTCAGAGCGCATCGCTCGCGGATATTCCCCCGGGGGTGCTGGCTCAGGTGAAGAATCTCCCGCCAGCGCAGGCGCGGGCCCTGGCCCAGCAGTACGGGATCGATCTTTCCGCCATCGCGGGGGAGGCTGGTCCCCAGGGCCCGGCGCCGGGGCAGGAAGGGCAAGCCCTGCTGCCCGTTGCGCCCCTCGGGGGGCTCCCGGGAGCTCCCGGCACGGACCTTGAGCCGGAGGAGGATGCGGAAGAGGAAGCGCTTGCCTCCCTTGCCATTGAGCCCCTGGATCCAGCGGAGCGCTTTGGCCTTGGCTTTTTCTCGGCGGAGGTCAGCACCTTCGCCCCCGTCGATAACGCGCCGGTGCCTCAGGATTACCGCCTGGGCCCCGGGGATGAGCTCTTGGTGCTGCTTCTTGGGCAGGAGAGCACGGAGCTGTCCCTGACCGTTGACCGCACGGGGGCCGTGGCCCTTCCCGAGATTGGCACCATCCAGGTGGCCGGCATGAGCTTTGAGGCGGCCTCCGAGGCGCTGCGGACTCGGGTCTCCTCCGCGCGCATCGGCGTGAATGCGCTGGTGACCATGGGGCGCCTTCGAGCCATCAATGTGCTCCTTGCCGGGGAAGTGCGCATCCCTGGAGCCAGATCCCTCTCCGCCCTATCCCGGGTGACCCATGCCCTTTTCGCCTCCGGTGGGCTCTCGGAGGTGGGAAGCCTTCGAGACATTGAGGTAAAGCGAGGCGGGGAAACCATCGCCCGCTTCGATGCCTATGACTTGATGCTCGCCGGGGACAGCCGGGGGGACGTGCAGCTCCGGGATGGAGACGTGGTTTTTGTGCCGCCCCTGGCGAAGCTCGCTGGGGTGAGCGGCGCTGTACGCCGCCCGGCGGTCTTCGAACTTGCCCAGGGGGAAAGCCTCGCTGATCTTCTGGCCATGGCCGGCGGGCCCACGGCGCGGGGGCGTAGCCAGGGGCTGCTCCTTGAGCGAGAGCGACCCAGCGGGGGGCCAGAGATTCTGCAGCTGGATCAGGGCGATCTTGCAGAGCTTGTTGCCGAAGGGGGGGACCGGCTCCGTATCCAGGTCGCCTCTCAGCGTTTCTCCAACCGGGTTGTGCTCAAGGGCGCGGTGCAGCGTCCCGGGGTCTATGGTTACTTCGCCGGTATGCGCCTTAGCGATGTGCTGAAAGACCCAGACGTGGATGTTTTGGAAAACACCGACTTGGCTTACGGTCTTGTGGTGTCCACCGATCGCTTGGATGGACAGATCACCGTTCGGCAATTCTCCCCCGCATCGGTCTTCGCCGGTCCAGAGGGAGAAGGGGATTTATCCTTAAGCTCCCGGGATACGATTTTGGTCTTTAGCCGTCCCGGTGCTCGGGATGCGCTTCGCGCCGAAGCCGAAGCCGAAGCCGAAGCCGAAGCCGAAGCCGAAGCCGAAGCCGAAGCCGCAAGCCGCCAGGTACTGCTCGCTCCAGTGCTGGCCCAGCTTGATCGGCAGGCCTCGCCTGAGGCGCCCGTGGCCACGGTGCGCATCGAGGGTGCGGTGCAGGCCCCGGGGCGCTATCCCCTCGGGCAGGACTATAGCGTTGCGGATTTGGTTGCCGCTGCTGGAGGCCTTAGGGGCGATGCCTTTGGGGAAAACATCGAGGTTCAGCGCGTAGTTCTAGGGCGTGACAACGTGGCCCAGGTGCGAACGCTTACTGCGCAAGCTTCCCTAGGCCTTGAGCGCGTCGCGCTCCAAAGCCGGGATCGGGTGTCAGTGCGGGCCATTCCCAACTGGCAGCCCGATGAGACGGTGGTCCTTGAAGGGGAGTTCCGCTTCCCCGGCACCTATGCCCTGCTGCCGGGGGAGACGCTCGGGGAGCTCGTTGACCGGGTTGGGGGAGTGACCTCTCAAGCATTCCCTTACGGGGCGGTCTACACGGCTGAGGTGGCAGCGGCCACGGAGCGGGCAGAGACGGAGCGCTTTGCCGATGAGATTCGCCGCTCCTATGCCAGCATGGCCCTGACCCAGCAGGCCCAGCGGGCGACCTTTCAAGAGCTCGAGCAATCCATTCAGACCATCCTTGAGCGCCAAGCGCTTGGGCGCATTGCCATTGACCTTCCGCGCATTTTGGCGGGGGATCGGGGCGCTGATGTGGTGCTCGCAGACGGGGATAGGATCTTTATGCCACGGCGAAACGATACGGTCACGGTGCTTGGGGAGGTCTTCCGCCCCGGCAGCTTCCGCTTTGAAGCGGGCCAGTCTCTCGATGATTACCTGGCCCTGGGTGCGGGAGCCACGCAGCGGGCCGACCAGCGCGGCATCTACCTTGTGCGGGCAAACGGACGGGTGGATCGACCCCAGCGCTCGCTTTTGCGCTTTGGGCTTGCGGACTCGGAGGTGCGCCCCGGGGATACGATCGTCGTGCCAGTGAACGCCTCCTATCGTGACCCCTTGGATTTCTGGACAAGCATCACCCAGGTGGCCTACCAAACGGGTATTGCCATCGCTGCGGTGCTGAGGAACTAGGCCATGGCTGAGCATGATTTCCAACGGGCCGGTGCTGGGGACGGGTTTGACGACGAGATCGATCTTTTTGAGCTCGTTCAGAATCTCTGGGAGGACAAATGGCTGATCAGCGCGATTACGGGCCTGGCTGCCGTCGCCTCCGTGCTGGTCGCCCTTTGGCTGCCCAATATCTATTCGGCGAGCACCCTTCTAAAGCCGCAGAGTGCTGAAGGCGGTATTGGTGGCCTTGCCCGGCAGTATGGGGGCCTCGCGAGCCTTGCGGGTATTTCCCTACCGTCCGGGGATGGACAGTCAAAAACCCAGCTGGCCCTCGAAGTGCTGAAGTCTAAAAAGTTCGCTTACGAATTCGCGACTCGCCACGATATTTTGCCTGCGCTCTTTGCGCCCAAGGCCTGGGATTGGGGTAGCCAATCCCTCACCTTAGATTCCGAGGTCTATGACGGTGGACGCTGGGTTAGGGAAGTCAAGGCGCCGCGCACCGCCGAGCCGAGCCCGGAGGAAGTCCACAAGCTTTGGGGCGAGACGATTTCCGTCAGCGAAGACAAGGACTCGGGCTTCGTGAGCCTGTCGATTAAGCACCGCTCTCCAGTTCATGCCAAAGAATGGTTGGATTTGTTGGTGGTAGACATTAATGAAGCGCTTCGGGCCCAGGACCTCGCCGAATCGGAGCGGGCCGTCGCGTACCTGGAAGGGCAGCTGAAGCAGACCAACGTGGCGGAAATTCGAGAGCTGCTAGCGGGGCTTCTGCGCTCCCACATGGAGTCGCGGATGATGGCGACGGTGGAGCCGAACTACGCCTTTTCCGTGATCGACCCGCCCACCGTGCCGGAGCTGAAGAGCGACCCCAAGCGCGCGCTCATCTGCGTGCTGGGCACGCTCCTGGGGGGCATGCTTGGGGTGGTGATATCGCTGGTGCGTCGGGCGCTGCGCAATCGCGCTGAGAGGCTTACCGACGGCTCCGCAGCCTAGGGAGACTATTTCCGTGACGGCTACCCTGCGCTTTCCCTGGCTGGAGGCTCAGCCCTCCCGAACCCGCCTCGCGCTGGCGCTCGCCGCCGATGGGGTGCTGGCAGGCCTGGCCATGGAGCTCTCCTACTGGGCTTTCCCGCCCGCGGCGCCCTTGGCGAATCTTTGGCTTACCGTGGCCCTAACCGTAGGCGGGCTTTGGGTGCTCCTCTCCGTAGGCTTATATCGGGATCGGCAGGCCTATTTTGGGGAGGGCAGCCGCCGCCGACGCTTTCTTGGCGGCGTGCTGGTGCTGCTCTATAGCGCTTTAGTGAATGAGGTGGCCGGCGCGCCGCTCTCGTTTGCCTTTGTGTTCGCTTTCAGCGCCGGCTTCTATCTGGCGGCCCTGGGGTCCCGGAGCCTGGCGCGGTGCCTTCTCACCTAGCGAAACCGCTTCTTTTTTCGTCTTCCGCTTTTTAGCTACCGGTGCGGTCGAGCTCGACGATGGTGGCGGTGTTTTCTGCAGTTGGCGCCTGAGCCTTGCCCTTGAGCCATTTCACCGATTGCCAAGCATGGAGCATAAAGCGCGCCTGCAGGGCAAAGGCCCCGAGGAAGAGGGCCGTGAGGGTGAATTCGGGAAGGCCCAGCTGCCAAAGGCCCAGGGCCAGGGCAGCGTTGAGCGTCAGGTAGGCCGCGATCGCGAGCACCGTGGAGCGCTTGCCAAGCCCCGCCCGCTCAAAGATATGGTGAAGATGGTCCCGGTCCGGGCTCATGGGGCTGCGCCCCTTGCTGAGGCGCCGACCCATGAGCAGTAGGCAATCGAAGACCGGGGGCGCCAGCAGGGCCGCGATTAGCATGGGGGGGATGGGCGCCGCATCGCTGCGGTGATCGGCCACCATCTGGAGGGCGGAGCCGGCAAGCACCGCGCCGACCATAAGGGCCCCCGAATCCCCCATGAAGAGCTTGGCCTTGCGCCCCTCCCGAAATGGGAAGTTGTAGAGCAGGAAGGCCAGAAGGCAGACGGCGAGCAAGGGCAACGCCGGGGGAGGCGTAATTCCCGCCAGCTTAGCGATGGCCAGGAGGCTCGTGGCAAGGATCAATGCGATGGTGCCGGCAACGCCATCGGCCCCATCGGCCATGTTTACCGCGTTCAAAAAGCCCACAATGGCCAGAAGGGTGAGGGGAATGGCGAAGGCCCCGAGGGGCAGGGTGCCCAGGCCCAGAAGATTCCCCAGATCTCGCACCACCAGCCCATCTATAAACACAATGGCGCAGGCCGCGCCGATCTGCGTGAGGAGCTTAAAGCGTGCGGACAGATCGAAGCGGTCGTCGAAGAGCCCGACCGTAAACATGAGGCAGGCAGCGATAACCGTCCCCTCATATCCCTCAAGCAGCCCCACCCCCCCGGCGAAGAAGCCCAAAAGCATGGCCGGGCCCCCAATGATCGGGGTGATCTTCACATGGTGCTTGCGCCCGCCGGGCTTGTCCACCCAGCCCAGGGCCTTTGCCAGGGGTCTCAGGATCGAGACGGAGGCGGCGGTCGCCAGGAACGCCAGGATGAGGGGTTGGGAATCCATGGGGTGCGCCTCTTGGAATTTCCGCAAGTCTACCGGGTTTGGTTAGGTCTGTTGACTCCATAGGGCGATGTTGCCTTCGCCGAGAGGCGGGGCGACATTGTAGTCCCCTCGGGCGTCCGCGGTAGGGGCGTCTTGGCAAGGGTGAAGTGGCTGGGGATATCCGGGCCGGGGAAAGTCCCTTCGTGCCAAATTTTATGTCGATACTCGGCCTCAATTTAAGTGGGATGGGGCGGTCCGTATAGGGATAGATCTAAGTTCTCAGTGGAAACTTCGGCCCCTTATAAGCGAGAAAATGTCACCAAGGTGGGTTCTCTAAGCCATCGCTTTCGCGTTCATGTAGATACACAGAACATGCCCCCGCTTGGCGCAAAGCCGCGCCAACGCTGGCCTTGCCACCACCCTGGGCGCCGCTTATGTAGATACCTAGAAATTCGCCCAAAAGGGCTTTCCGGCGCCGCCCTCAATTCGTGCAGTCGCTCTTCACCGGCAAGCACTCACCGTCCCTTGCCACCCTGCGGCGCGATGTAAAAGCATGTGGCAAAGCTCTGCCTTTGTCGGTCTGCTGATCAGGGGTGGAGCGAAAGGAGCGCTGCCTCGCGCAGCTCCCGCTTTAAAATCTTTCCCGAGGCCGTTCGCGGCAGGGGCGCCTCGGTGAAGGTGAAGTAGCGGGGGATCTCAAACTTCGCGAGGCGCTGCGCGAGGAAGTCCCGGAGCTCCGCTTCCGCGACCGGGCTCGTGCAGTAGAGGGTAGTGCCCACCTCTTCCCCGAGGCGTTCGTCGGGGACGCCATAGACCGAAGCCTCGGCGACGGCGGGGTGCTCGAGGAGCGCGGCCTCCACCGCGCCGCAGCCGATGTTCTCGCCGCCGCGAATCACCAGATCCTTGATGCGATCGACGATGTACAGATAGCCCTCTTCGTCCAGGTAAGCGACGTCCCCGGTTTTGAGCCAGCCGTGCATGAACGTGTCAGCGTTGGCATCCGGGCGGTTCCAGTAGCCGCGGATGAGGCTGGTGCCCCGAATTTGAAGCTCCCCGCGGGTGTTCGGGGGGAGGGGGTTGCCGGCGTCGTCTACTACGCGGAGATCAAGGACGGCGGAGGCGCGTCCCGAACTCTCCGGATGGTCGAGGTAGTCCTGCCCGGCGATGCCCGTGCCGATGGCGTTCGTTTCCGTCATGCCCCAGCCCGTATTCGGCAGGGCCCTGGCGAAGCTCTGGGCGATGCGTTTCACCTGCGCCGGGGCCCTCGGCGCGCCGCCTCCTCCGACGTAGTCGAGGCTCGAGAGGTCTGCCCCCTGTTCTTCCGCATAGACCACCAGGTCCCCGGTCATGGCCGCGGGCGCCACCACGGTGTTGATCAGCTCGTCTTCAATAAGCCGGGCGGCCTCGGCCACGTCCCACTTATACATGCTGACCAGGCGCCGCTGAGCGCGGTAGGAGGACAGGTACACGGCCAGCGTGCCCGTGGCATGGAAGAGGGGCACGGCGAGGAGCGTGGCGGGCTGGCGCTCCGGCACGGGGATCTCCAGCCCTGCGCTTAGCGCCGCGGCCTGGCCGTCGAGCTCCCAGGACAGGAGCGCATGGAGGATCGCCCGGTGGCAGGACACCGCGCCCTTCGGATGCCCCGTGGAGCCGCTCGTATAGAGGATCGTGGCGTCGTCCTCAGGAGCGATGACCGCCGGGGGCATGGGCGCCTCTCTCGGAATGCTTTCCAGGGCCTCCTCCAGAGGCGTGGCCCAGGCAGGATGCTCAGCCCGGGTTCGCACCGTAAACACCACCATCTCGGGATCGCGATTCTTCACGGCCTTCAGACGCTCTAGGCGCTCCTCGTCGATGAGGAAGGCCTTGGGGGCGCTGTCCGTGAGGCCGTAGGCCAGCTCATCGCTTTGCCAGAGGGCGTTCATCGCCACGGCGATGGCCCCAAGGGACGTGGCCGCCATAAAGCCCAAGATCCACTCGGGGTAGTTCCGCATGGAGATGGCGACCCGATCCCCCTTACCCACCCCGTGCTGGGCCAGCAGGGTGGCGAGGCGGGCGGCCTGTTGCCAGGTTTCCTCGAAGCTCAGGCGCTCATCTTGGTAGACGATAAAGGTTTCGTCGCTCCTGGCCGCTTCATAGAGGGCCCGGAGGCTCTCCGGCGCATTCTTAAAGATGCGGCAGGGCGCGCCATAGTGAGGCTTTGTCTCGAGCTCATAGGGCTGGCCTGCGGCGGTGAGCTGGGCCAGGGCCTCT
>JAYOYG010000062.1:0-13240 GCA_038153445.1 Pseudomonadales bacterium | reverse complement strand
TTCATGGACGCCCATGTGCAGCGCATCCTTCCCGTGCTGGCGGCGCAGCGGGATCGCTGCGACGCCCTGGTGGGCTGCCTGGCGGCACCGGAGATCACCAAGCTTACGCGCTGCGGCGGCTTGGAAATGGACGGTAAGGAAAGTCCCGCGCTGGCCCTTCTGAAGCGCTTCAAGCCCAAAAGCACCGGCGGTGCGAGCGCCGGTGCGCAGCAGATGAGCCTGCTGCGCCGGCTACCCCAGATCCTTAAATACATTCCGGGAAAGGCTCAGGATCTTCGCGCCTATTTTCTCACCCTCTCCTATTGGTTGGCGGGCTCGGAGAGCAATGTTGAGCAGATGGTGCGCTTGCTGATTGATCGCTACGCCGGCGGGCCCCGGGCTGCGCTTCGGGGTACGGTCCCGGCGGAGGCGCCGGTGATCTACCCGGACGTGGGACTCTATCACCCCGATCTCCCCGGGGGCTTCAGCGAAGACCTCAAAGCCTTGCCCCAGGGAGAGGGGCCGCGGGTAGGCGTCCTGCTCATGCGCTCCTACCTGCTGGCAGGGAACACTTCGCACTACGATGGGGTGATTCGGGCGCTTGAAGCTCGCGGCCTTTCCCCCGTGCCCATCTTTGCGAGCGGATTGGATGCCCGGCCGGCGATTGATCGCTTCTTCCTCGAGTCCGATGCGCCGCCTATCGAGGTGCTTCTATCGCTCACCGGCTTTTCCCTCGTGGGCGGGCCGGCCTACAACGATTCGGACGCCGCGGAGGCGGTGCTTAAGCGCCTCGACGTGCCCTATCTGGCAGCCCACGCCTTAGAGTTTCAACCCATCGATCAGTGGCAGGGGAGTGCTCAGGGTCTCGCCCCGGTGGAGGCCACCATCATGGTGTCCATCCCCGAGCTCGACGGTGCGACGGCCCCGACGGTCTTCGGGGGCCGGCCACAAGGCGGCGACGGAGAAACGGACATGCAGCCCATCGAGGAGCGGGTCACGCGCCTCGCTGATCGGGTGGCGGCCCTTGCCGCCTTGCGGCGCATGGCGCGGGCGGAGCGCCGGGTAGGGGTGGTGCTCTTTAATTTTCCGCCCCAGGGCGGCGCCGTTGGCACGGCGGCGCACCTTTCGGTGTGGCGTTCCCTGGCCCACACGTTGGCCAGCATGAAGCGCGCGGGCTATACCGTCGACGCACCGGAAGATCCGGACGCATTGCGTCGCGCCGTGCTGCAGGGTAACGCTGCGCGCTACGGCACGGACGCCAACGTGCTTGCGACCATTCCCATGGACCGCTACGTGGAGGAGGAGCCCCACCTTGAGGCCCTTGAGGCGGCCTGGGGACCCGCTCCGGGACAGCAGCTCACCAATGGCGCAGAGCTCTTTGTGCTTGGGGCGAACTTCGGCAACGTCTCCGTACTGATTCAGCCCGGCTTCGGCTACGAAGGCGATCCCATGCGCCTGCTCTTCGAGGGCAGCTTCGCGCCTACCCACGCCTTCTCCGCCTTTTACCGCTACCTCCGGGAGGAGATGGCGGCCCATGCGGTGCTTCACTTTGGCACCCATGGGGCCTTGGAATTTATGCCCGGCAAGCAGGTGGGGCTCTCCGGAGCGTGCTGGCCGGAACGGCTTCTTGGAGCCCTCCCCAACTTTTACCTCTATGCCGCGAACAACCCTTCCGAAGGCGCTCTCGCGAAGCGCCGGGGGGCGGCAACGCTGATCAGTTACCTGACCCCGACCCTCGCTCGCGCCGGGCTCCATGGGGCCTTGAGCAGCCTCCGAGAGCAGGTCGATTGCTGGCGCGAGGCCCTGGCACAGGGTCAGCGCGACGACACTCCGGAGCGCAATCTCGCCCGGCTTCAGGCCGAGGCGGCGGCCCTGGACCTCTGCGACGCCGAGCCCCCCTGGGTTCGGAGCGCTGCGGAGGACGCGCTCCAGAATCTTCAGCATCGGCTGCTGGAGCTCGAGGACACCCTTATTCCCGAGGGCCTTCACGTGGTCGGGGAGCCCCTGGGGGAGGCGGGGCAGGGGGAGCTTCTCGAGGCGGTGAACCTGTCCCTGGGCGAGGCCGCTCTCCCGGAGGCGGCGATGGATGCGCTGCTGCGCCATCGGCGGATTCCCGCCTTGAAGGCGGCACAGCAGGAAAGCTGGAAGGCCCTCCAGCGCATGCGCACGCTTCTGTCCGAGGATCACGAGTTGCCGGCCTTGCTGGCGGCGCTGGATGGGCGCTTCATCGCGCCCGCCCCTGGTGGCGATCTGCTTCGCAATCCCGAGGTGCTCCCCGCGGGGCGAAACATTCACGGCTTTGATCCCTTCCGCCTACCCAGCGCTGCCGCGGTGGCAGCCGGGCGGCGCCAGGCGGAGCAGCTCCTGGCCCATCACCAGCAGACCACCGGGGCCCTCCCCGAGTGCGTCGCGCTGGTGCTTTGGGGCACGGACACGCTGAAAACGGAAGGGGGGCCCCTGGGGCAAGCCCTGGCGCTCCTGGGCGCGGTGCCCCGCTTTGATAGCTATGGACGCTTGGCGGGCGCGACGCTCCTGCCCCTGGAAGAGCTGGGCCGGCCCCGCATCGACGTCATCATGACCTTATCGGGTATCTTCCGAGATCTTCTTCCGCTTCAAACGAAGCTACTGGCCGAGGCCTCCTGTCTAGCGGCCTTGGCGCCGGAGGCGGACGAAGACAACTACCTTCGCAAGCACGCCCGGGCCTACGCGGCGGAAACGGGATGCACCCTGGAAGAGGCTGCGCTGCGAGTGTTCTCCAACGCCGAGGGCGCCTACGGCTCCAACGTGAATCAAATGCTCGAGAGCGGCGCCTGGGAAAGCGAAGGGGAGCTCGCCGCGACCTATAAAAATCGCAAGGGCTTTGCCTACAGCGCAGCGGGCGTAGCCTCGGCCCAGCCGGAGCTCTTAAGCGCGATTCTCGGGAAGGTCGATCTGGCCTACCAAAACCTCGAATCCCTCGAGCTCGGGGTCACCACCATCGATCACTACTTCGACACCCTCGGTGGCATCAGCCTGGCGGCGGGAACGGCGCAGGGGGAGGCCGTCCCCGTGTATATCGGCGACCAAACGCGCGGGACGGAGCAGATCCGCACCCTGAAGGAGCAGGTCGCGCTTGAGAGCCACACCCGACTCCTCAACCCGAAATGGTTCGAGGGCCTCCTCAGCCATGGGTATGAGGGGGTTCGGCAAATCGAAAGCCATGTCACCAATACGCTGGGCTGGTCCGCCACCACGGGGGCCGTCGATAAGTGGGTCTATGACCAGC
Source organism: Pseudomonadales bacterium (assembly GCA_038153445.1). Classification (GTDB taxonomy): domain Bacteria; phylum Pseudomonadota; class Gammaproteobacteria; order Pseudomonadales; family Azotimanducaceae; genus Salivita. Next base: position 9,996 of record JAYOYG010000062.1, on the reverse strand, counting down.
TCTCGGAAACGTATGTTTTGAACGATGCGCTGCGGGAACGCATGGCGGCCCTTAACCCCGGGGCAGCGCTGCGCCTAGCGGATCGCTTGCTGGAAGCGAACGAACGGTCCTACTGGGAGGCTGATGAGGCCACCCTGGAGGCCCTGCAAGCAGCGCGGGAAGCGCTTGAAGATCGGTTAGAGGGGCTCGACGGGGATGGCGCTGCGGCGGCCTAACCGACATTGGATACTTTGAGGAGTTCGACCATGAACAGCATTCCCGTACGTACGGTACAGCCCGATGGGGAGGGCAGCCTGCAGGTGCACCAGGACCCGTCCCTTCAAATCGAGGGCGCGAAGGTCTTTGCCGTTTATGGAAAGGGGGGCATTGGCAAAAGCACCACCTCCTCCAATCTTTCCGTAGCCTTCTCCAAGCTCGGCAAGCGCGTGCTCCAGATCGGCTGTGATCCAAAACATGACTCGACCTTCACGCTCACCAAGCAGCTCATGCCCACGGTGATCGACGTGATGGAAGAGGTCGATTTCCACACCGAGGAGCTTCGGGTGGAGGACTTCGTTTACGAAGGCTACAACGGGGTGATGTGCGTCGAGGCCGGGGGGCCCCCAGCAGGGACGGGCTGCGGCGGCTACGTGGTGGGGCAGACGGTCAAGCTGCTGAAGGAGCACCATCTTCTAGAGGATACGGACGTGGTGATCTTCGATGTGCTTGGCGATGTGGTCTGCGGCGGCTTTGCTGCCCCTCTGCAGCATGCTGATCGGGCGCTGATCGTTACCGCCAACGACTTCGATTCCATCTTCGCAATGAATAGAATCGTTCAAGCTATCGGCGCTAAGTCTAAGAATTATAAAGTTAAGCTCGCCGGGGCAATCGCCAATCGGAGCGCGGCCACGGACCAAATCGAGCGTTTCAACAGCCAGGCAGGGATGAAGACCCTGGCCCACTTCCCCGATCTTGACGAGATCCGTAAAAGCCGCCTCATGAAGCAGACCCTCTTCGAGATGGCCCCCTCGCCTGAGATTGAAGCGGTGCAGAAAGAATATCTCCGCCTCGCCGCGTCCCTTTGGGACGGTGTGACGCCCTGCGACGAGGCTCGGTCTCTCAAGGACCGTGAGATCTTTGACCTGCTGGGCTACGACTGAGAATGAAGCAGGGAAATGTCAATAAAAGCTGACGTCAAAAGCATTTGACATTCCCCGCCCCGGGGCCAAAACTGGCCCTAAATACCTGGGAGGCTGGCGCCATGACCATCATGACCGGCGATTACCAAGCACGACGGGGCGAAATCGAAAGCTATTTCGATCGCACGGCGCTCGAAGCCTGGGCGCGGCTCACCTCCGATGCCCCCGTGGGGCGGATCCGAGCGACGGTCCGCGCAGGCCGGGATCGCATGCGCGATACCCTTTTGGCGTGGTTGCCCCAGGATCTCTCCGGGGCCCGCCTTCTCGATGCCGGCTGCGGCACCGGGGCCCTGTCCGTGGAAGCCGCGCTTCGGGGTGCGGATGTGGTCGGGGTCGATATCTCCCCCTCCCTTGTGGATATCGCCCGGGTCCGGGGCGCTGAAGTGGCGCCACAAGGCAAGCTCACCTTCCTTTCCGGAGACATGCTTGATCCGTCCCTGGGGGAGTTTGATTACGTGGTGGCGATGGATTCCCTCATCCACTACGACTGCGGTGATGTGGTCGGCAGTCTGGCCCAGCTGGGGGCGCGAACGCGTCACGGCATGCTCTTCACCTTCGCACCCTGGACGCCGCTCCTGGGCCTGGCCCATAGCGCGGGTCGCTTCTTCCCTCGAAGTGATCGGGCCCCGGCTATCGAGCCCGTGGCCGAACCGCGCCTGCGCCGCCTCATCTCCGCCCATTCGGAGCTGCGCGGGTGGCAAACTCGAGGCTGCCAACGGATTTCCCAGGGCTTCTACACGTCCCAGGCGATGGAACTCATTGCTAACCCGACGCGGCGGCGCTTCTCGCCATGACCACGCGAGGGGCTCGGCTTTTTAGCTCGGTGCTGAATCGCCTCGGCCCTGGCTGGCTGCCCTTTGCGGATGCCGCCTCTGACACGCTCCCCCTGGGGCGTTTACTTCGCCTGTCCCTTTTCCAGTTCTCTGTTGGTATGGCCTTGGTGCTGCTCAATGGCACGCTCAACCGCGTGATGATCGTGGAGCTCTCCGTTCCGGCCTGGCTGGTCGCCACCATGGTTTCCGTGCCCCTTCTTATCGCGCCGCTCCGAGCGCTCATTGGGCACCGCTCTGATAGCTACCGCTCGGTCCTAGGCTGGCGCCGGGTGCCCTTCATTGGCCTTGGCACCATGCTTCAGTACGCGGGGCTCGGGATGATGCCCTTCGCCTTGCTCGTGCTCTCGGAAGCTGGGGAGGGCACCGCCGTGGTCTATGCCCTCAGTGGGTTGGCTTTCTTGCTCGTCGGCAGCGGCTTACACATCACCCAAACGGCGGGCCTTGCCCTCGCCACCGATCTGGCCTCGGAGGCCAGTCGCCCACGCGTCGTGGCCTTCCTCTACGTCATGTTGCTGCTCGGCATGGTGCTGAGCGCCTTGGCCTTTGGTTCTGCCCTGGCGGACTTCAGTCAGCTCCGCCTGATCCAAGTCATTCAAAGCGCGGCGGTGGTCACCCTCGTGCTGAATGTGGTGGCGCTGTGGAAGCAGGAAGTGCGCCGGCCTGAACTCACGGCGCCCGGTCGTCCCCGCCGCCCCTTCCGGGAAGCCTGGGGGGAGCTCATGGCCGATCGCACGGCCCGTCGGCTGTTACTTGCGCTCGGCTTGGGGACCGCGGCCTTCAGCATGCAGGACATCTTGCTAGAGCCCTACGGCGGAGAGGTGCTCGCCTTGAACGTGGGGCAGACCACCGTTCTCACGGCGCTTCTCGCTGGCGGGTCGCTTTTGGCCTTTCTTATTGCTTCTAAGCGCCTCTCCCAGGGCGAAGATCCCCACCGCTTAGCGGCCTTTGGCGCCGTTCTCGGAGTCTTTGCCTTTGCCCTGGTGGTTTTTTCCGGGCCTCTGGCGATGCCCGGGCTCTTCCGCCTGGGAACGGTGCTGATTGGCGTGGGGGGAGGCTTCTTCGCCATTGGCACGCTCACTGCCGCCATGGCCCTGGCGGAGCATGCCGATAGCGGCCTTGCGCTCGGCGCCTGGGGTGCGGTGCAGGCCACGGCCATGGGCCTTGCGGTCGGCGCCGGCGGCGCCTTGCGCGATGGCTTTGCGAGCTTGGCAGAGGCCGGCGCCTTGGGTCCGGCGCTCACGGAGCCTGCGGTGGGCTACAGCATTGTCTACCACCTTGAGATTGCACTGCTTTTTGCGGCGCTGGCGGCCATAGGCCCGCTGGTGCGGCATGCCCGGGGGGGGACCCCCTCCGGAACACGCCTCGGTTTGGCGGAATTCCCCGGTTAGCCGGGGCCTTTGGAGGAAGAACCATGGAACTGACGGGTGATATTACGGGCTATGTCGACGTGGCACAGGTGGTGCTCTACGTCTTCTGGCTATTCTTTTTCGTGCTGATTTTCTGGCTCCACCGGGAAGGTAAGCGGGAAGGCTATCCGCTGGAGTCTGATATGGGCATTGGTGGGCTCCGGGAGGGTTTCCCCCTTATGGCGTCCCCGAAAACCTTCCTCCGCAAAGATGGGAGTAAGGTGGTGCCGGAAACGGATCGGACCGAACCGGCTTGGAACGCCAAGCGCATGGCGCCCATTCCTGGCTCTCCCTACGTCCCCGAGGGGGAGGGCATGGCCTCCGCAGCGGGCCCCGGGAGCTACGCCAACCGCGCGGACGTTCCCGATGCGACCTGGCACGGCACCCCCGTGCTTGTGCCCCTCCGGAATCTGCCGGAGCACGGCATCAGCGATAGGGATCCGGACCCCCGGGGCATGGCGGTGGTGGGTGCGGACGGCGAAAGCGGTGGCACGGTGGTTGATGTCTGGATTGACGTCAGCGAAGCCATCATTCGCTACTACGAGTTTGAGCTTCCCGACGGCGGTCGCCGCCTCGTGCCCGTGAACTTCACGCGCATCCCCGGGCTGCTTGATCCTCTGAACTTCATGAACCCCGGTAAGGGTAAGCATGGTCCCGTGACCGTGGGTTCCATTCTGGGGGCCCATTTCAAGGACGTCCCGGCGCTCGCGAACCCGGATCAGGTGACCAAGCTCGAAGAGGACAAGATCATGGCCTACTACGGCGGTGGTTACCTCTACGCGAAAGCGTCCCGGGCTGAGCCCCTGTTCTAATGCAGCTCTCGGAGCACGACGAAGGCGCCCATCCCGGGGCGCTACCGGCGGCGCTCCCGGAGGGGGAGCAGTTGCTATGGCAAGGCCGGCCCTCGGCGCGAGGGCTGGCCCGCCAAAATTTCCATGTCCTCGGCGTCGGGCTGTACTTTCTGGCGCTGCTGATTTGGCGCACCCTATCCGTGGCTGCGGAGCCAGGAAACGGGCTGGCGGAAGGACTCTCCGCCGCCTCCGTGCTGGTGATGCCCTTTCTGGCTGCGGAAGCCGTGTTGTTGCTCCTGGCCTGGGGCTATGCCCGAAGCACCATTTACACCCTGACCTCGGCGCGCCTAGCGATTCGCTCCGGTCTTGCGGTTCCGGTGACGACCACCATCGCCTTTGAGCTGGTCGAAGGTGCGGCCCTGAAGCGCCATGGTAAGGGGCTCGGCGACCTGTGCTTTACGGTGCGGGAAAGTGAGCGTCCCTCCTGGGCCATGCTCTGGCCTAGCGTTCGTCCCTGGCACTGGCGCCACCCGGAGCCGAGCTTTCGCTGCGTTCCTAATGGTGAGGCGGTGGCCATGAAGGTAAAAGCCGCTTTGGAGAAGAGCGCTCCGGCAACGACAACCCCCTCGGCTGCCATAGTTGCGGGTATGGACTCGGCCGCCCCGACCCTGACGGTAAGCTCATGAGTACCCTCCATGCCCATCAGCAAGTCATCCCGCGCCCCGTCGCCTGGATGGCCGGCATGCTAGTCACCCTGTCCCTTCTCGGAGCAGGGGTCGCGCGCTATACGGGGTACAACGCCACGAGCCTTCCCGATACGCCGCTTCTGGGCGCAGAGGCGGTGGTGCTCCATGTCAGCAGTCAGGATCACCTCCAGGTGCGAGGCTCGGAGGGCGTGCTCATGGACTTCGGTCCTGGCGAGGGAGGGTTTCTCCGCGGAGTCCATCGCGCCCTGGGTCGCACCCGCCTTCAGGCGGGCGTTGATCTTGAGGCGCCCTATCTCATTCAGCGCTGGGGAGACGGGCGCGTCTCTCTCCATGATCCGCAAACGGAATCGCATATCGAGATGATGGCCTTTGGTGAGGACAACGCAGCCCTCATGACGGAGGTCTGGCTGGCCGCAGTGAAGGCCAAAAGCCAAGGTGAGGAAAGGAGTTGGAAATGAATGCACAAGCGCTAGCCCCCAATGCCTCTACGGAGGCTGCGCAGCAGGAGTCGCTGCTGAGCCCTCGCTTCTACACCACGGATTTCAAGGCGCTTGAGAAGCTCGATCTCTCCCCCGTTCGGGACGCCTGGGATCGAATGATGGACGAGTACCGCAGCGACGGTAATGTCGATCACTTCAAGCGGGACGCCACCTTTGAGGAAGAGCTACAGGAGCTCCCGGAGCCCCTCCGCTCGGAATTTATCGATTTCATGATCACTTCCGTCACCAGCGAGTACTCCGGTTGCGAGCTCTATCAGGAAATTGAAAAACGGGTGAACCACCCTGACCTCAAGGAGCTCATGGCCTTCATGGCTCGAGATGAGGCGCGGCATGCGGGCTTCATCAATCGGGCTCTCAAGGATTTCGGAGTCGCGGTAGACCTCGGCTTTTTAAAGCGGGAGAAAAAGCACACCTTTTTTAAGCCGAAGTTTATTTTCTACGCGACCTACCTGTCGGAAAAGATCGGCTACGCGCGCTATATCACCATCTATCGGCACCTCGAGAAGCATCCTGAGAAGCGCTTCCATCCGATTTACCGTTGGTTTTTGCGCTGGTGTAACGATGAGTTCCGCCACGGCGAATCCTTTGCCCTCATCATGCGCGCGAATCCGGGCTTGCTGTCGGGCCTCAATCGGCTGTGGATCCGCTTCTTCCTCCTCGCGGTCTACAGCACCATGTTCGTCCGGGATCATTCCCGCACCGTGCTTCATGATGCACTGGGTATCGATGTCGATGAGTACGATTACACCGTTTTCGATATCACCACGGAAATTTCCCGGCAGGTCTTTCCCCTTACTCTGGATACGGACGCTCCGAAATTCCGAGCGGGCTTAAGCCGGCTGGTGGAAATTAGCCAAGCGGTGGAGCGCTCCCAAGAGTCCGGAGGGGTTTTCGGGCCGCTCCATCGGCTTGGCCTTCGGGCTCGTGGCGCGCTCACCTTTGTTCAGCTCTACCTGCATCCGGTGAAGGAGAACCCCCTTCCCGACGATGCCCGTATGCTACCGGCCTGGTAGAGGAGGGTGGCGAGCCTCGCCCTTGGCGTGGGGATTGCGGTGCTGCTCTGGTGGGGCAGTACGGCCGCGCTCCTTTGGCTCGCCAATCGCCACGGGCGCCGGGGTGCAAGCCTCGGGGTGCTCAGCCTAATTTACGGCATGGCCTGGGTGCTCGCGCTGCAGCTCGGCCCGGAGGTGGGGCAAGGCCCTTGGATTGCGAGCTTTATGATGGGGCTGCTCATATGGGGCTGGCTCGAATTTGCCTACCTCGCTGGCGCCATTGCGGGGCCCCTGGCCAGTCGTAAACCCTGTCCCCCGGGCCTTGAGGGCTGGGGACGCTTTAAGGGTGCACTCATGACCGGGCTTTGGCATGAGCTGGCGGTCGTCGCGACCCTCGCGCTCCTTTGGCTTGGGCTTTGGGATGCGCCCAACGCGCTTGCGGCCCAAAGCTTTACGGTGCTGGCAGTAGCGCGCTGGAGCGCGAAGCTCAATGTTTACCTCGGGGTGCCGAATCTCCACGGGGAATTCTTTCCGGAGCACATGCGTTACCTCGTCAGCTGGACCCGCAAGCGCCCCATGAATAGCCTCTTTCCCTTCTCTATCACCATTGGCACGGGCTTCACTATCCTGTTGGTGGGCCAGGCCCTCACCGCGCCCATGCCTGCCCAGGCCCTAGGGTCTGCGCTTCTTGGCGCGCTGGTGGCCTTGGCCGTGCTAGAACATTGGTTTCTGGTGATCAATATGGACGATGGGTGGCTTTGGCGTTGGGCCCTGCCCGGACGCCCCGCGGCCTCCGCCGAAGAAGCGGCACCGACAGCTTGGGTTCAAGCTCCCCCAAAGCCTGCAGGCCCAGCGCTGACCCTCGTGTCCTCGTCGCGCTCCTAAGCTCCTGAACGGCTGCGCCTAGCTCAGAAAGGGCGTGAGGTAGGTCAGCGTATCCTCTAAATCGCACAGACGATGGCCCTGGGCCTCAAAGGTCTGAAGCTCGTCCTCCGTGGGTTTGGAAAAATACGCGCCGCTGGCCGGATCCTGCGGTGTTCCGGGAAGGGGGGCCCCCTTTTCGAGGGCGCTAAGGGCCTCCGCTATCAATTGGCAACCGGGGCCGTAGAGATCAATGATCTGCCCAAGAAGGGCTCGCGTGGGATCGAAGGGAAGGGTCGCGCTGGCCAGGATCGGGCCCGTGTCGATCCCCCGATCGACGATACGGTGAAGCGTTGCCGTAAGCTCAACCTCCCCCGCAGAGACCGCCCGAAAGCTTGCGAGCACACCGCGGTAGGCGGGGAGGGCGCCGGAATGGAGGTTTAGGATGCCGTGGCGCGCGAGGCGCACATGGTCCGCATCAAGAATGCCCCCATAGCGCACCGAGAAGATCACGTCCGGTGCCAGGGTCGCGAGGGTTTTGCGACTCGCGCTGTCTCTAGGCCTATCGAGGTACGCGCCTTCGCAGCCGAGCGCTTGCGCAAGCTCGGAAAAAGTGCGGAGTTCCTGGGGCGTGGTACGGGGCGGCAAGCGATTAAGCACCTGCCGAAGCAGCCCCTGCTCCTGCGCCTTGAGCTCGCGTAAATCGCGGGGGCTTGGGCCAGGACGGCCTACGGAACGAGATAGGAAAAAGGTGGTTTCGTGACGCAGCAAGGGCTCGAGAAGATGATTCAGCGCGTAGAGCGCTGGAAGATCTTCGTTTAGAAGCACGACAACTCTCACGGTCCACCCCTTCCCATGGCGTGAACCCAGTATAGCGCTTCCCGACTCACCGAGCGGACGCCGGCACCCCGGCGCGCCGCGGGGATTAATTAGTCGGCGATGGTCACGTTGGCGGCTTGCGGGCCCTTCTGGCCCATGGTCACGTCAAAGGTGACCTGCTGGCCTTCAACGAGGGTACGGCGACCGCTGCCATTGATCGCGGTGTAGTGGACAAAGACGTCCTTATCCCCTTCCCGCTGAATGAAGCCGAAACCTTTTTCGTCGTTGAACCACTTCACAACGCCAGTCACTTGCTGATCCAAGATCGTTCCTCTTTCTCTGAATCGGGGAGCGGGGCTCCCGTGGTAACCACGCTTGGCGGAGACCGCCACGCCTTTTGATGGTACCTAAAACAGCGAAGAGTCAAATAGCGTCCGACGAGCGGTCAAGCCAGCGAGAACCGCCGGCTTGGCGGGACGCCGCCATCGGGCGATGGCGGCGTGGGGTTTGCGCTTAAAGGCGCTCGATGATGGTGACGTTGGCCAGCCCGCCGCCTTCGCACATGGTTTGCAGGCCCCAGCGCTTGTCATGGGTCTGTAATGCGCTCAGGAGGGTGGTCATGAGCTTGGTGCCGGAGGCCCCGAGGGGATGCCCTAGCGCAATTGCCCCGCCGTGAACATTGAGCCGCGCGGGATCGGCGCCCGTTTCCTGCAGCCAGGCCACGGGGACGGAAGCGAAGGCTTCGTTCACCTCGAAGAGGTCGATGTCGTTGATGGACATGCCCGTCTTCTCCAGCGCCTTCTTGGTGCCAGGGATGGGGGCTTCCAGCATGATGACGGGATCCCCGCCCACCACGGTCATGTGGTGAATGCGGGCGAGGGGCGTGGCCCCCAGCGCCTTTAGGCCAGCTTCGTTCACGACCATCACGGCGGAGGCACCGTCGCAGATCTGGGAAGAGGTTGCGGCGGTGAGGCGACCGTCTTCTGCCAGGAGCTTGACGGAAGAGATGGCTTCGAGGCTCGCATCAAAGCGAATGCCTTCGTCCACCTCGTGAAGGGCTTCCGTACCATCCTCGAGGGTTACTGGAATCGGCAGGATCTCATTCTTGAACCAGCCGTTTTCTACGGCCTTGATGGCACGCTTGTGGCTTTCGAGGCCATAGGCGTCGAGCGCTGCCTTCTCAAGCCCGTACTTCTTCGCGACCATTTCTGCGCCGGCGAACTGGCTGAACATGACGTTCGGATAGCGGGCCTGCATGGCCTTGCCGTAGGGCATGCCAAAACCGGCCTCGTAGGCCGGGCGAACCGCGGCGCCCATGGGGACCCGGGTCATCATTTCGACCCCGGCGGCGATCACGCAGTCCATGGCCCCGGACATGACGGCCTGGGCGGCAAAATGGAGTGCTTGCTGGGACGAGCCACACTGGCGATCCACGGAGGTTCCGGGGACGCTCTCCGGGAGGCTGGAGCACAGGATCGCGTTGCGGGCGATGTTTGTGCTCTGTTCCCCGGCCTGGCTGACGCAGCCCATGATCACGTCGTCCACGAGGGCCGGATCGGCCTTGGCGCGAGCGATAACGTCATCGAGGACCTTGCCGGCGAGATCCGCGGCGTGCCAATCCTTGAGGCGACCGTTGCGACGGCCTCCAGCGGTGCGGCTTGCCGCAACGATATATGCTTCTCCCATGAGGGCTCTCCCTTAAAGCAACATTCTTGGGGCGTTGGTGATGTTTAAAGCAGGCCGATTATGCCGACCTTGGTCCGGCGGCGCCACGCTCGGGGCAGGGCCATGTGCGGACGGGTGAATATCGAGGGGCCCGCCCTGGCGGAAGCGCTTGCCGCGGCGTGGCCCGAGGCTGGGGACTGGCCCCTGGAGAACCTCTATGGGCATGCGCAAATCAACGTGGCAC
>JAYOYG010000061.1:0-13424 GCA_038153445.1 Pseudomonadales bacterium | reverse complement strand
GAGCAAGCCTGGGGGGCAACCCCACGGAAACGATCAAAACCCTCTATGCCCAGGGCCAGTTCGAGCAGGCCTATGAGCTCGGTCGCGCAGCGGAGTTCAACTGGGAGGGGGATCCGGAGTTCGACTTCAATTACGGACTCGCCGCCATTGAGAGCGGCCACTACGAGGACGCGATCTTCGCGCTGGAGCGGGTCGTCTTCCTCCGCCCCGATATCCTGCGGCTGCGCCTCGAGCTGGCGAGAGCCCATTTTCTGAACGAGAACTTCGTGGCGGCCCGGGCGGAGTTTCAACGGGTGCTGGATCGCAGCCCACCGCCCAATGTGCAGGAAAACATTGCCCGCTTTTTGGCCCAGATGGACGCGGCACAGCTGGCGAAACGCCGTCAGATCAGCGGCTGGGGCCAGCTTCGGGGTGGCTACGACACCAACGTGAACTCCGCAACGGAAGCCGAAGCCATCACCACACCCCTAGGCACCTTCGATTTGCTGGGCGATGGCCGGGCCCAAAGCGATGAGTTCACGCGCTGGGAAGTGGGGGCCTCCTGGCGCGAGCCCTTAGATAAGCGCCGCACCTTGGACTTCCGGGCGGTGGCGAACCTGAAGAACAATCTCAGTACGGACGCCTTTGATTTGGGGTCCCTGGGTCTCGACGCGACCTACACCACTCAGTACGACTTCGGCACGGTGCGCTGGGGCGCCCGGACCCAAACGGTTCGCCTCGACTCCGAGGTCTTCCAGCGGGCCTACGGCTTGTCCGTCGGTATGGATCGGGAGCTGACTAAGGGCTGGCTTTTGTCCCTCTCCGCTGCGGGTACGCGTATTCGCTTTGAGAACGGGGGCGAGCTCGATACGAACCAGCTTCTGATGTCCGCGACGGTCCTTCATCCCACGGAGCGGGCCATCCATTCCCTCACGCTCTATCAGGCCCTGGAGCCGACGGAGCACGGAGGCTTTGGCAAGCACAATGGCCGAAAGTTCCACGGCTTCTTCTATGGGCTTCAGGTGCCTGGGCAGCGCTACCAGCCCTACCTGCGCCTCGGTGCGCAGAAGACCAACTATGACGATACGCAACCGGTGTTTGCCGTGGTGCGGGACGACACCATGTTGACGGCGACCGCTGGCGTACGCGTACCTCTTTGGAAGGGCGGTGAATTTTCCCTGGAAGGGGTTTACTCCGAGGTGGATTCGAATATCGTCGTGTTCACCAACGACCGCTATTCCATTGAAGCGGGTTTTCGACATAGTTTCTAAGGCCTGAGGTGCCATTGATGGCAGGCTTTTCGGAAGACGAGCTCGGCGCCTTGCGGCGCTTAGCGCCCATGGAGGGCCTTCCTGAGGCAGCCCTTGGGTCGCTTCTCGACACCGTAGAGCGGTTGACCGTTCCTGCAGGGCGTGTGCTTTTTCGGCGAGGGGAGCGAGACGATGTGCTTCTGTTCCTTCTCTCCGGTGCCGTCGATTTGGCAAATGCACAATACGCCGTGACCCCCGTCGTGGCCGGCGCCCCAGAAGCCGCTTTTGCTTTGGACGAGGCGTCGCCCCATCGCGTTGCCGCCGTGGCCACGGCCCCTTGCGTGCTGGCTAAGATTTCTCGCGACGCCCTCGATCTCGCGCTGACCTGGGGTCAGGCAGGCGAGACGGTGGTTTCCGAGTTGTCCGAGGCCCGGGAAGGGGCGGGGGACTGGATGGCCGGGCTGCTTGCGTCTCCCGTGTTCTCCATGGTGGCGCCGGCGCAGCTTCAGGCGCTGTTTGCCGCCTTTGAGCCGGTTTCCTATCACGCGGGCGAAGCCGTCCTTCAGGAAGGCGAGCCTGGGGATTACTTTTACGTGGTTGAGCAGGGGTCCTGCATCGTCACCCGCGCGGGCGTCCCCGATGCCCTTGCGACGCTCAAGGCAGGGGATACCTTCGGGGAGGACGCTTTGATCAGCGGTGCGGCTCGGAACGCCACCATCACCATGGCCACCGATGGCAGGCTTCGGCGCCTCGAGAAGGACGCGTTCCGAGGCCTGGTAGAGGAACCGGTGTTGAGCCGGGTGCAGGCATCGGACCTGGAGAGCTTTCGTTCCCTGGGGCTTAGGGTCACCATCGTCGACGTACGGTCCGAAGCGGAGCACGCCCATGACCCCTTTCCCCATAGCATGTGCATTCCCCTCCGCGCCCTTCGCGAGCGCATGGCTGAGCTTCCCCGGGAGGGGACCTTGCTCACCGTTTGCGACGGGGGGCGGCGCAGTCGCCTGGCGGCCTTCCTTTTGATCGGGGCGGGGTATGATGTACGCGTGCTTGAACGCAACGAGGACCGCCCGCGGGAGCGCAGGCTAAAGGAGACCGAGGCGCCGTGAACTTTCTCGACACGATGATTGGCCGAGCCGATCGGCTACTACGAACCGTCGCGGGCCCCGTGCCTGCGCAGCGCCCGTCTCCGGCCAAGGAGCTGCCCCCAGCACACCTCGATGATGACGCCCGGCGCCATGCGGCGGGGCTCATGCGCGTTAACCATACGGGGGAAGTGTGCGCCCAAGCCCTTTACGAAGGGCAGGCCATGGTGGCCAAGGCGGCTCACGTGCGCCGAGCGCTCCGCCACGCCGCTGCGGAGGAAGAAGACCATCTTTCCTGGTGTGAAGAGCGGCTGCGGGAGCTTCACGCCCGGCCGAGTGTCTTCAATCCTTTTTTCTACGGCGCGTCCTTTGCCATGGGCGCGGTGACGGGGCTCCTGGGGGATCGGGTTAGCCTTGGCTTCGTTCATGCCACGGAAGATCGGGTGGTCGCCCACCTAGAGGACCATCAGCGCTCCCTACCGGAAGACGACCACCGCAGCCGCGCCATTATCGAGCAGATGCGGGTGGATGAAGAGGAGCACGGGGAAGCGGCCTTGGATCTGGGAGGGGCGCCCTTCCCGGCGCCCGTGCGTGCCCTGATGGCGGCCTCCTCCAAGCTGATGACGGAAACCACCTACCGCCTTTAGGGAAGGGCCGGCCCCTTGGACAGGGGTGGGTGGTAGATGAGCTGCACTAAGGTGCCCGCAGGGTCATAGCAGTAGAGGCTCCGGGCCCCATCGCGATGCTTCTTTGGCCCCTGCGCGATGGTTACGCCGTTGGCCAGCAGGTAGGCGTGCCAGCGCTCGACGTCCCCTTCGTCATCAACGATCAGGCCGATGTGATCCAAGCGCTGGGCCTCGCCAGGCGTGCCCGAGCGCCGGTGCAGGGCGAGGTTGTCGATGCCCGAGCAGAGAAAAGCGTTGTCTTCGTCGGGCTGCCACTCCACGGCGAAGCCCAGCACCTCACAATAGAAATGAAGGCAGGCCTCAAAGGGCTCGATGTAGAGGGCCACGTGCCGGAGGCCGCCGTGGGCGGGTCGGGGCGGTAGGTTCATGACGAACGCTCCTCTTCGGTGCCCGCTTCAACGATTTCATGGCTGTGAGTGATCTTCACGCCCCCGGCCGCCAGCATGAGGGACGCAGAACAGTACTTCTCTGCCGATAGGGCAACGGCCCGGGCAACCTGTCCGTCCTTGAGGCCCTGGCCTCGGACCTTGAAGTGCAGGTGCACGCTTTCGAAGACTGCGGGGACGGCGTCGGCACGCTGGGCTGAGAGTTCGGCAACGCAGCTTTCCACCTGGGCCCGCGCCTTACGCAGAATCTGCACCACGTCGAAGCTAGAGCAGCCCCCAACCCCCAGCAGCATCAGCTCCATGGGGCGGAGGCCTGCATTCTGGCCGCCGGCGCTTTCCGGACCATCCATCACTACGGAATGGCCGCTGCTGGCCGTTCCAACGAAGCGGACGCCGTCGACCCAGGTGACCGTTCCTTCCATGTGCAGGCTCCTTGCGTGCTGGCCCTAGGGGCGGAAAAGGTCGTGCAGCGCGGCGCCGGGGTCCGGCGCCCGCATAAAGGTTTCCCCGATGAGGAAAGCGTGAAGGTCTGCCGCGAGCATGCGCTGCACGTCTTCCCGCGTTTGGATGCCGCTTTCCGTGACCAGGATCGCTTCGCTGCCTTCGGGGATGCGTGTCCGAAGCGAAAGGCTCGTCTCCAGCCGGGTCTCAAAGGTATGAAGGTTTCGGTTGTTAATGCCTAATAGCTGAGGCTCAAGCTCTAGGGCTCGATCAAGTTCCTCGGCGTCGTGCACTTCCACCAGTACATCCAGGGCGAGGGACCGCGCCTCCTGGTGGAGGGCTTTTAGCGTGGGTTGATCAAGCGCCGCGACGATCAGGAGGACGCAATCCGCACCCAAATCGCGCGCTTCGTATAGCTGCCAGGGGTCGATGGTGAAGTCCTTTCGGAGCACGGGCAGCGAACAGGCGCCACGAGCGGCCAGCAGATCCCTTTCCTGGCCCTGGAAAAAGTCTCGGTCCGTGAGCACGGACAGGCAGGTGGCGCCCCCCTGGGCATAGCTTTGGGCGTGGGCGGCGGGGTCAAAGTCCTCGCGAATGATGCCTTTGCTGGGGGAGGCCTTCTTGATCTCCGCAATCACCCCGGCTTGCCCAGCGCCTCGGGCGGAGGCCAGGGCCTTGTAGAACCCCCGGGGCGCCGGGGCGTCGGCGCAGCGCTTCTCCAGGGTGGCCCGGGGCACCGCCTGAGACCGGGCCTGAACCTCTTCTCGCTTGCGCGCGAGGATCTTCGAAAGCACATCGCTCATGGCTGACTCCCGGCGAGCGCCTGTGTGCGCTTGGCAAAGGCCTCGAGGCGCGCGAGGGCGCGGCCCGAGGTGAGGATGGCTCGGGCCTTCTCGACACCATCGCTGAGGGAGTCGGCTTGTCCGGCCACGTACAGCGCGGCGCCAGCATTCATCGCCACCATGGGGGCCCCGGGGCCCGTTCCAGTGAGGGCCTCGCGAATCAGGGTGAGGCTCTCTGCTGGGCCGGCAGCGCGTAGCTCGGTAAGCGCAGTCTCAGGCAAGGCGAAATCGGCGGGGCTGACCCGTTGCTCCGTGATGTCCCCGTCCTTCAGCTCCGTGTAGACCGTGGGGCCCGCGGGGCTGAATTCGTCGAGACCGTTTTCGGCGTGAACCACCAGCACGTGCTGGCTGCCCAGGCGCTGGAGCACCTCCGCCAGGGGCCCCCGCCACTGGTGGTCGAAGACCCCGAGCACCTGGCGCTTGGCGCCGGCGGGGTTCGTCAAGGGGCCTAGGATATTGAAAATCGTGCGGATCTTAAGAGCTTGGCGCACCGGGCCCACGAAGCGCATCGCGCTGTGGTGGCGCTGGGCAAACATAAAGCCGACACCCAGTTCTTCGATGCACTGGGCCACGGCTTCGGGGGATAGGTCGAGGCGAACCCCGGCCGCTTCCAGCACGTCCGCTGAGCCGCTCGCGCTGGTCATGCCCCGGTTGCCGTGCTTGGCCACCCGTGCACCGCCTTCGGCGGCGACGAAGGCCGAAGCGGTGGAAACGTTGAAAAGCTTGTGCCCCGTGCCGCCGGTGCCGCAGGTATCGATCAGGTCTTCGAAGGGCGTCGGTACGGCCGTGGCGAGGGACCGCATGGCCTCAGCGGCGCCGGAAATTTCCGCGATCGTTTCCCCGCGCAGGCGCAGCGCCATCAGCACCGCCGCGATCTGAGCCTCGCTGGCCTCGCCGCCCATGATGGCTAGCATGAGTGCCCGGGCGCCTTCCTGGGTGAGCGTTTCCCCCCGGGCTAGGCGGTCCAGGTCTTCCGTGATGGGGTGGCTCATGAACCTAGCCTCCCTTCCAGGAAGTTCTCCAGGAGCGTTTTGCCCTGGGGAGAGAAGATCGATTCGGGATGAAATTGCACCCCCTCCACCGGTAGCGTGCGGTGGCGCAGTCCCATGATTTCGTCCTTCTCGCCCTCGGAGGTTTCGGTCCAGGCCGTCACCTCTAGGCAGTCGGGCAGGCTATCCCAGCCGACGATCAAGGAATGGTAGCGGGTGGCCGTCATGGGCTCGGGGAGGCCCCGGAATACGCCCTTACCTTCGTGATGGATGGGGGAGGTTTTGCCGTGCATGACCGTGCGCGCACGGCGGACCTCTCCGCCGAAGGCTTGCCCGATCGCCTGATGCCCAAGGCAAATGCCCAGCAGGGGAATTTCGCCGGCGAAGCGCTTGATCACCTCCAGGGAAATGCCCGCCTCATTGGGCGTGCAGGGCCCGGGGGAGATGACGATTTTCTCCGGCGCCAGGCGCTCAATTTGCGCCACCGTGATCTCGTCGTTGCGCACCACGGAAACTTCGGCCCCGAGCTCCCCGAGGTATTGATAGACGTTGTAGGTGAAGGAGTCGTAGTTATCGATAAGCAGAATCATGCGCTCGCCTCCCCGTCGCCGAGGTGAAGGCCCTTGGCGGCCAAGGCCGCGGCCCGGAACATTGCTCGGCCCTTGTTGAGGCTTTCCTGCCATTCGTTTTCCGGTACGGAGTCGGCAACGATGCCCCCTCCGGCCTGAATGAAAAGGGTATTGTCCTTGAGCACCGCGGTGCGAATGGCGATGGCCGTGTCCATGTTTCCGTTCCAGGCGATGTAACCCAGCGCGCCTCCGTACACCCCGCGGCGCGTAGGCTCGAGTTCATCGATGATTTCCATGGCGCGGATTTTCGGAGCCCCAGAGAGCGTTCCGACGGGAAGCGTCGCCCGCAGCACATCGAGGGCGCTGAATTCGGCCCGAAGGCGCCCCTGCACGTTGGAAGAGATATGCATCACGTGGGAATAGCGCTCCACGACCATTTGCTCCGTCAGGGTCACGGAGCCGATTTCCGCCACCCGGCCAACGTCGTTGCGCCCCAGGTCGATGAGCATGAGGTGCTCGGCGATTTCCTTGGGGTCGGCGAGGAGCTCCCGCTCGAGGGCTTCATCTTGCTCCGCCGTGGCGCCCCGGGGGCGCGTGCCAGCGAGGGGGCGATTGGTAATGACCCGGTCTTCCACCCGCGCGAGGATTTCCGGCGAGCTGGATACCAGCTGAAAGTCGCCGAGGTCCATAAACACCATGTAGGGCGAGGGGTTCAGGCTACGCAGGGCCCGATAGAGATTGATCGGCGGGGCCTCGAAGGGCACGGACATGCGCTGGGCCAGCACCACCTGCATGACGTCTCCGGCGGTCGTGTAGTCCTTGATTGTCTCCACGGCGGCCTTGAAGGCGTCCTTGCCAAAGCTCGAGGTGAAATCGCTCTCGTCCGGGGCGACCCCGCCGACCGGCGGAGCGGTAGCTTCCGCGGGGAGGGGGTCGCTGAGCTTCGCGGCCAGGGCACTCAGGCGCGCGCGGGTCGCCTCGAAGCTGTCCGCCTCGTGGGGATTCGCGTGGCTGATGAGCGTCATGCGGCCCTTCAAATTGTCGAAGACGATAACGTCGTTGGACACCATGAGGAGCACGTCGGGGGTGTCGAGGTGGTCCGGCGGCGCACTGTGCCTCAGCTTGCGCTCGCTATAGCGGACCGTGTCGTAACCGAAGTAGCCCACGAGGCCGCCGCTGAAGCGGGGCAGTTCGGGGAGCCGGGGCACGCGGTAGCGGTCCTTGAAGCGCTCAACGAAACCGAGGGGGTCGTCGCTTTCCGCGGTTTCGATGATCTCGTCGTGCTGCCAGACCTCGATCTTCTCCCGGCGAACCACCAGGCGGGTGGCCGCAGGTAGACCGATGATGGAGTAGCGTCCCCACTTCTCTCCGCCCTGGGAGGACTCCAGCAGGTAAGAGTAGGGCCCCCGAGCCAGCTTGAGATAGACCGACAGCGGGGTTTCGAGGTCCGCGGGGACCTCTAGCGTAAGGGGGATGCGGTTGTAGCCCTGGCTGGCCAGGCGGCGAAACTCGTCAACGTTCATGCGCGGCGATTCCTTAACGATGGGATGGGAAAGCAAGGGGATTCCTCAGCTTCGCCATCGCCCTCGGTGCAGTGCCACGGTGTGTGATCCTCGTGTGTTCATGAACGTTCCAAAAGGGCGGAAAGATCGGGAATGATCCCGTCGGCTCCCGCCGCTTCAATAGGCTCGCCGTGATTGTACCCGTATGGGACGCAGAGCACGGAAATTTTTGCGGCCCGGGCCGCCGCGATATCGGTGCGGGAATCGCCCACCATGAGCGTGGCTTCCGGAGCCGCCGCAAGGCGGACGCAGGCTTCCAGCAGAGGCGCGGCGCTGGGTTTGCGCTCGGGGAGGGAGTCGCCCCCAAGCACCACGGGGAAGAAAGCGCTGAGCTCCAGGGCTTCGAGGACCTGGCGGGCAAGATGTTCGAACTTGTTGGTGACCACGGCCAGGCCCGCTCCCGCTGCTTGAAGCGTCGCTAAGGTTTCGCGGACGCCGGGGTAGACCTGGGAGTGATCGGCGATGTGGCTCCCGTAGTAGGCCAGATAGCGTTTCAGAAGCCGGTCAAGGCGCGCCGGATCCGTGCGCTTGCCCTGGGCCTCGAGGCTTCGCTCGAGTAGGCGCCGGGCCCCCTCGCCGATGAAGGCGCGCACAGCGTCTAGGGTCACAGGCGCCAAGCCCTCTTCCTCGAGGATGACGTTAAGGGTCGCGTGTAGATCCGGAGCGCTATCCACGAGCGTCCCATCAAGATCAAAAAGGTAGGCCTGGTAAAGGCTCATGACACCGTGGCGAGGGCCTGGCGAAGGGCGCCAACGGTTTGCCGGTAGTCGTCGCCGCCAAAGATGGCCGAGCCGGCCACAAAGGTGTCGGCGCCCGCGGCGGCGATCTCCGCAATGTTTCCTGGCCCCACGCCGCCGTCGACTTCAAGGCGCAGGGCGCGATCGCTTTGGTCCATGAGCGCCCGGAGCGCCCGGACCTTATCGATAGTGCTGGGAATGAAGCGCTGCCCTCCAAAGCCCGGGTTCACGCTCATTAGCAGCACCATGTCGCAGCTTTCCAAGAGCCAGTCGAGGGCGCTTAGGGGCGTGCCGGGGTTCAGGACGAGGCCTGCCTTCGCGCCGCCGGCTTTGATCATTTCGAGGGTACGGTGGGGGTGTTGGCTCGCTTCCGGGTGAAAGGTGATCCAGCTGGCCCCGGCCTCGAGAAAATCCCCGATGAGCCGGTCCACAGGGGACACCATGAGGTGTACGTCGATGTCCGCCGTAATGCCGTAATTGCGCAAGGCCTTGCAGACCATGGGGCCCACGGTCAGGTTGGGAACGTAGTGGTTATCCATGACGTCGAAATGCACCCAATCGGCGCCGGCCTCGAGGACCGCCTCGACCTCCTCGCCCAGGCGCGCGAAATCCGCTGAAAGGATGGACGGTGCGATGCGAAAATCGGCCATGAACATGCTCCCAATTTGAGTGCGCGCAGTTTAACTGACGGGCTGCTTGGGGGGACAGCGCGCCTAAGCAAAGCGGGCGCGGGCGGCCTCGAGGGTCTCCGGCGTGCCCACGTTGTCCCACAATCCATCGTGGCGCAGGCCATGAAGCGTGCCCGCGTCCAAGGCTCGCTCGAAGAGGGGGCGCAGGGGCCGGGGGCCCGGATCGATGCCGTCAAAGAACGCTTTGGAGAACAGGCCCGTGCCGCTGTAGGTGAGCCGTGGGCCCTGGGTCCGGTTCAGCCGCCCAGCGGCATCTAGACAGAAATCTCCTGCGGGGTGCCACAGGGGGTTCGGGACCATGGCCAGCTCCGCCGTGGCCCCAGGGGAGAGGCTTAGGGTCTCCAGGGGCAGGTCGCAAAGCACATCCCCGGCCAGCACGTAAAAGGAGGAGGTCAGCTGGGGCAGGGCCTGGAGGATGCCCCCGGCTGTCTCGAGCCGTACCGGCTCCCGGCTGAAGGTGATGGAAAAGGGCCAGGGGGCTTGGGCTTCCAGATAGGCCTCAATTTGCGATCCCAAATGGTGAAGATTGATCACCACCTGGGTGACGGCGGTTTTGGCCAGTTCATCCAGGGCGCGCGCCAGCAGGCTTCGCCCGCCCACCTCGAGGAGGGGCTTGGGGCAATGGTCCGTCAGCGGCGCCAGCCGGCTACCGAGGCCTGCGGCGAGGACCATGGCACTTTGAGGCGCGCTCATGGGCTCCGAGCCCCCGAGCGTTCGGCCTGGCGCCAGGCTTCGAAGCGAGGCCTTAGGGATTCCGTCACCCAAGTGGAGAGGGCCGGGGCAAGGCCACTTTCGCCCAGGGCCCATTCGAGGCGTTGGAGCACGGGCGCCAGGTAGGGCAGGTGGGTGGGGCGTCCGTCGCGCAACCAAAGCCGGGCGAAGATCCCTAGCACCTTAAGGCACCGCTGCAGGCCGCAGGCAAAGAAGTCCCGCTTGAAGGCGGTATCGTAGTTCTCGGGCCATAGCCCAAGGGCCTTCGCTCGTGTTCGGTAAAAGGCCACCCAGGGCGCGTAGTCCTGGGGCGTCCAGGCGGCGTAGGCATCCCAGCAAAAGGACACCAGGTCGTAGGGCAGGGGCCCCCACCGTGCATCCTGGAAGTCCACGATGGCTACGGTGCCGTCCCCTTGGGGGATCAGGTTTCGCCCGTGCCAATCGAGATGCACCAGCGTTCGCGGTGCCTCACGAAAGGGGGTCTCAAGGATGGCTGCGCTCTCTTCCACGAGCCCCACGGGCGGCGTGAGCTCGAGGAGGGCCTCGCAGAACCATGGGCCGAAGATGGCACGCTCTAGGCTAAGGCGTTCGTCGTCATAGTGCGGTGCGCCCTCGGGCGGCGCCCGCCGGGCAGCAATTTGCCATTGGAGGAGCGTCTCAAAGGCGCGCCCCCCCCAGGGGGCTGCGGGGTCCTGGGCCATGGCGGTATGAAGGGTGTTCGAGCCCAGATCTTCCACCAGCAAGCGATGGGTGTGCAGATCAGCAAGGAACACCTCGGGCAGGGGCACCCCCTGAGCCTTGCCCCAGGCGCTGAGCTGAATAAAAGCGGGGAGACTGGTATCGCTCGCCGGGGTTTCCATGAGCAAAAGCCCTGGCTGGGTCCCGGGGAGGCGATGGAAGGCGCGGCCGCTGGCTTCGAGCCCGAGGCTCACCAGGGCGCTCGAGCACCGCTGCCCGAGCAGGGGAAGGGCCTCTTCGACCCACGCGCTTGCGATGGGGACGCCTGGGGGCACGGCAAGGCTCCCGAAATAGACAAGCCCGCATCATAGCAGCCCCCCGGTGGGTCCCGTATGATTCACCTCGACTGGTTATAGGCCGATGAGAACGCTGTCCCCATGATGAAACGTGCGCACCGCTCTGCCCTGGCTCTGGCCGCCCTGTCCCTTCTGGGAAGTGCCGGTGCTGCTGCGGTGGATACGAGTAAAAGCCAGTGGCGCTGCGGGAAGGCAGAGGATGGTAGCTGGGCCTGCGAAGCGGCGGAGCTGTCGCCGGGCCCCTTCCCGGCCATGGCGCGAGCACCCATTTACAAAAAGCCGCCTTCCCAGCGGCGAGAGGAAGCCAAGCGCGGCCAGGTCATTCCTCAGGGCGGGCAGAGCTACGCCCAGGCGGAGCTCAATTGGGTACCCCGGCGTGCGCTCCCCACGGAGGTCGCGGAGACCCTCGAGCCCTGGTGCGGTGGCGCCTATCAGCCCTATGAATGGCCTGAGGACGTGCTTGCCCTGGACCCCAAAACCGCGGTTATTGGGCTAACGGCGGACGAGGCCAGCTATACCCTTGGCGATGCCGCGGAGCTATCCGGCGCCGTGCAGCTTGAGCAGGGCGCCCGCCGGGTCTTTGCCGGGGCGGCCCATTACGACGCGGTCGCTCGCCGCCTCGCTTTGGAAAAAGGGGTGAGCCTAGAAGAGCCCGGTCTTTTGGTGCGGGGTGCGGAAGCGAAGGTGGATCTTGAAAGCGGAGACGCCGAGCTCACCCAGGCCCGTTTCGTGCTGTATGACGGGGGCTACCGGGGTAGCGCGGAAACCTTCCGCCGCAGCAACGGAAAGCTTGAGATTGAGAACGCCCAGTTCACGCGTTGCGCCCCCGGCGACAACGCTTGGGCGTTGGCGGCGGGACACATCGAAATCCCCGAGGGGGAAAGCTTTGCCAAGGCCCGCAACGCGCGGCTGAAGGTACGGAACGTCCCGGTATTTTGGGCCCCCTATCTGAAGGTTCCCGTGAGCAACGAGCGCCAGTCCGGCTGGCTCTTTCCCCGGGTTGGGGCAACCGGGTCCAACGGATTCGACGTTTCTGCCCCCTACTACTTCAACCTCGCGCCCAATATGGATGCCACCTTTACCCCGCGCTACATGAGCGAGCGGGGCGTGCTGGGGGAGGGGGAGTTCCGCTATCGCTCGGCGAAGTCTGAGAACGTCCTCGGGGCGGCTTATATGCCCGAGGACAACCAGTACAACGGCCAACTGTCCTTCGATGAGTTTGAGGAGCAGATCCTTTCCGCCGAGGCAGGGCCGGGTATTTTCCAGACTGCGGATCGCTGGCTGCTCCAGGCCAAGCACGAGGGCGTGTGGCTTCCGGGTTTAAGCACGGCGGTGGATTTCGCCGCCGTCAGCGACCGGGACTACTTCCGAGACCTCGGCACGGACTTGGGCGTCACCTCTAAGGTGCAGCTCGATCGCATGGCGGAAATTAAGCTGCAGGCCGGGGGTACGCGCATGCGCCTTTGGGCCGAGGATATCCAGCTCCTTGAGGAAGGGCTCCCGGAGGCCTACCGGCGCCTCCCGCAACTTGATGCGGCCTTCCGCAGCCGGGTCCTCAAGACCCCGCTGATCTTTGGCTACGATCTCCAATACGCCGCCTTCGATCGCAGCGATGCCCAGGCCTCGGAAACGATTACTGGGACCCGAACCCACATCGCTCCCCGGCTCGTGCTGCCTTTCGAGCGGAGCTGGGGCTTTCTGCGTAGCGAAGTGGCCTATCAGCTGACGAGCTATAAGCTTTCGAACCGCCTCGCGGGGCAGGAAGAAACGCCTCACCGAGGCCTGCCCACGGCCAGCGTGGATGCAGGGCTCCGCTTCGAGCGGGACCTGGGCTTCGGGGGCAATCGCTTCCTCCAAACCCTCGAGCCCCGGCTTTATTACCTCTACATCGAGGATGAGGACCAAAGCGCCCTGCCGATTTTTGATAGCACGGCCCTGACCTTCGGCCACGAGCAGCTTTTTCGGGAAAATCGCTTTGCGGGCATCGACCGCATCGGTGACGCGAACCAGGTGACCGCAGCCCTGACCTCCCGGCTCCTGTCCCTCAACAACGGCGCTGAGCTTTTGACCGCTACGGTGGGCCGGATCGCTTATTTCGACGACCAAAACGTGACCCTAGGGGACGATGCCCCCGTGGATGATTCAGCTTCCGGGTGGGTGAGTGACCTGGTGCTGCGCCTGGGTAGCGGCCTCGATGCGCGGGCCCTCTGGGTTTGGGATAGCCCGAGCAGCGTTCGCGATCAAAGCATGGTGCAGCTGCGCTATCGTCCTGACGGTCGTCGGGTGTTCAATTTGAGCTACCGGACCCGGGGCGGCGGCATCAAGCAGGCGGACGCGGCCTTCACCTGGCCCGTTTCTAACCACCTGGCATTCATTGGCCGCTACTACTACGACCTTGAAGAATCCTCCCTCATTGAGGCCTTCGGCGGCTTCCAGTACGACGATTGCTGCTGGCGCTTGCGGGTGG
>JAYOYG010000060.1:0-13620 GCA_038153445.1 Pseudomonadales bacterium | reverse complement strand
AGCCCGGTCCGCGCACGGTGACCCACGGGGATTTTCGCCTCGACAATATGCTGTTTGGCCGCACCCCCGGGGCTACCCCGCTGGCCATCGTCGATTGGCAGTCCCCGGCCCTGGGCCAGGGGCCGGCGGACGTTGCCTATTTCCTCGGGACCTCCCTCGATCCTGCGCTGCGGGGCAAAGAGGAGCGGGCCCTGCTTCGGGTGTATCGGGATGTGCTGAAAAGCTATGGCGTTTCCCTTAGCGAGGACGCGCTGTGGCGCGCCTATCGCCGGTCCAGCTTTGCAGGGCTGGTCATGGCCGTGGTGGCGTCCATGATCGTTGGCCAGACCGATCGGGGGGACCACATGTTCATGGCCATGGCGCAGCGTAGCGCCGTCATGGCTCGCGAGCTCGAGGGGCTTGACCTTCTCGCCTGAGGAAGGCCCTCGAGCGGCAATGAAAATAGCGCTTCGCGCCGCCGGAAAGCCGTCGTAAAGTCGCGCATCGACCAACCCTTGCGCGAGGCCTGCCATGCTCCTTGCGTTGTTGATTTGCCTCTATTTGGGCGTGACCCTGGGCCTGGGGCTTTTGGCCCAGCGCCGGGTTAAAAATGCCCGGGACTTCATGCTGGCGGGGCAGCAGCTGCCACTTTTCATGGTGGTCACCACCTCTTTCGCTACCTGGTTTGCCTCCGAAACGCTTCTAGGCGTTCCCGCCAAGGTGCTTGAGGGGGGGCTTGCGGAGACCGTCGAGGACCCCTACGGCGCGGGCTTCGGCCTGGTGCTCGTGGGGATGTTCTTTGCGTCCCGGCTCTACCGCCTGCGCCTGTTAACCATCGGGGACTTCTACCGGCGGCGCTATGGCCAGGGCATCGAAGTCTTCGCGTCGACGGTGATCTGCCTGTCCTATCTGGGCTGGGTAGCGGCGCAGATTACGGCCCTCGGGCTCGTGCTCGAGGTGCTGACCCAGGGGTTCCTCAGTACCGCCGATGGCATGGTTGTGGGGACCGTGGTGGTGCTGATCTACACGGCCCTCGGTGGCATGTGGTCCATCGCCTTGGCCGACCTTTTCCAAATGACCGTGATGGTGCTTGGGCTCACCGTAATAGCGGTGCTGGCGGGGCAAAGCGCCGGCGGCGCCGAGGCGGTGTGGGCGGAGGCCCAGCACCGGGATCTCCTGCGCTTCTTTCCCGAGGGCGACGTCACCGCTTGGCTCGCCTGGATTGCCGCGGCCATCACGCTCATGATCGGCTCCATTCCCCAGCAGGATGTGTTTCAGCGGGTGATGGCGGCGCGGGATGAGCGAACCGCGCGTCTCGGTCCCATCATCGGGGGCTCGGCCTACATGGCCTTTGCCGCCGTGCCCATTTTTCTGGGGGTGGCGGCGATGATGGTCGTTCCCTCGGCGGAAACGCTGCTGGCGGAAGATGGAGAGCAGCTCATTCCCACCCTGGTGCTCACCACCATGCCCCTGGCCCTGCAGGTGCTGTTCTTCGGCGCCTTGCTAAGCGCCATCATGTCGACGGCGTCAGCGACGCTTCTGGCCCCCACCACCACCTTAGTCGAAAACATCCTCATGAACGTGGTGCCCGCCGTGGCCCAGCATCGACTGCGGGTGCTGCGCTGGACCCTCGCGTTCTTCGCCCTTGCCGTGCTGATCTACGCCCGGGCCATGGAGGGCACTCCGATCTATGACCTGGTGGGGAAGGCCTATCAGTTTCCCGTGGTGGGGGCCTTCTGGCCCCTGGCCCTCGGGCTCTATTGGGCAAAGGCCTCCCGGGAGGGCGCCCTCTGCTCCATCGGGGCGGGCCTTGGGGTGTGGGGCGTTCTGGAATCCACGGCCTATGGGCTCGTCATGCCGTCGGTCCTTGGCGGCTTTTTAGCGGGGGGGCTGGGCATGGTGCTGGGCTCGCTGCGCTGGCCTAGCACCGCGCCCCTCCCAGGCGCGTCGCCTCAGGCCTAGGGGGCGCCCTCGTGGCTGCGCCCGTGGCTTGGAAAGATGAGGGCGCTAGTCTCGAAGCCCGCGGCCTCAGCCAAGGCAAGGGCCTCGCTCCGTTCGCCCGGCGGCAGGTCCGGGCTACGCGCTAGCAGCCACAGAAAGTTCCGGTTCGGGCCAGAAATCAGCGCCCAGCCGGCGTCCTGGTCCAGGGCGAAAATCACATAGGCCCCGTAAAAGGGGCCGAAGAAGCTCACCTTCAGATGACCCACGGTGGGATCCCCTAGGGGGAGGGCGCGGCCCTCCGCGACTTCCCAACCCTCGGCTCCATAGCCCGAATTGCGCACGGCGATCGCGCCATCGGGCCGCAGCGCGTAGTCGGCGCGGACGTCGGAAAGCCCGCGCTCAAAGCTGTGGTCCAAGCGTGCGATCTCGTACCAGGTACCCAAATAGGTCTTCAGGTCGAAGTTTTCGATGGGGGTGATCCCCGGCGGCGCGCTGGTGCAGCCGCTGACGAGGAGCGCAAGAACGGCTAGAAGGCCTAAGCGCTTAGCGCCCGGGCGCCGGGCCCGAAGGCGTTTCTGCACAGTGCGCATGTCCCTAGCTCCGCGCCTGGGGGCGAATGTAGGTGCCCTGGGCAACGGCGACGGTTTTGTCTTCCGCATCATCCACCCAGCAGCGAATGCTGCCGATCACGGAGCGCTTTCCCACGTGGTGAAGCTCCGCGCGGGCGAAGACCGTATCCCCCTGCGCGGGCCTCAGGTAGCGAATGGATAGCTCGCTCGTCAGCGCCATGGGCTCGAGGCCCACGGCGCCGAAGAGGGCATACCAAAGCACGGCGTCGCACAGGCCGAAGATCGTGGGGCCGCTGATGATATTGCCGGGGCGTCGAGCGCGCCCGTCCGGTGTGATAGCGGCAAGGGCCCAGCGCTCCCCGACCTCGATGCAGCGCTGGCCGGAGATAGGAAAGGCCTCGGCCAGATAGGCATTGATTTCCTCGGCGGTGATGGCGGCGCTCATTTCGGATTCCTTGTGGATCGGGGCGGATACCCCAGCATGGGCAAAGCGCAGGCGAAAAAAAAGGCGGCCCTGCGGCCGCCTTTCGGATGAGCGCGAAAAGCGCTTAGAGGTTGTAGGTCAGACCGACCTTGATCATGCGGCCGAAGGGGCTGTGGGTGTAGGGATCGTAGTTGAGATCCGTCTGAGCCCGCGGCGCCAGATTGTCGAAGAGGTTGAACACGGAGACGTTCACCCCGAGCTTGTCCTCCATCAGGGAGACGTTGTAGTTCACGTCCACCGTGAAGTGCTCGTCGATGGTCTGAAGGTCCGCAATGGCGCCTTCGTCATCGTATTCACCCCAGTAGCGGCCGGTCACCGTCAGGCGGTGCGCATCGCGGGAGAAGCGTGCGAAAACGCTGCCCTGCAGGTCCGTGATCGGCGTAATGGTGTTGCGGTTGTCGTTCAGGTTGCCTGCGAAGTCCCCGCCGGCGAGGAGGAACACGCCGCTAAAGTTTTCGAAGTCACCGACGTCGTATTCCGCCGTATAGGTGCCCTGCGTACCCACTTCGAGGAGACCGAAGTCCGTTTCGAAGTCGTACTGACCGAACCAGTCGATACCAGAGGTGGTGATGTCGCCACCATTGATGTAGTTGATCCGGATCCGCTGGATGGCGGACAAGGTGCCTTCCGAGCCGGGCTGGAAGATGACCTGCTGCTGGAGCGAGTCACAGGTGGCGGAGCCATCGCCCGCTGCCCCGGGGGCGCAGCTGTTGGCGGAGTAGGCCGACACCACGGCGTTGAAGTTCTCGACCTGGAGCGGATTTTCGAAATCGAAGCGCCAGTAGTCCAAGGAACCGAAGAAGTTCCCGGTGTCGAGGACCACACCAAAGTTCGTCGCCAGCGCCGTTTCCGGCTCAAGATCGGGGTTGCCGCTCGTGTCCACAGCCTTGAAGGCGTTCGCCGGGGCCGTGAACTGGAGGGACGTGGACCGACCTTCGAGGAAGTTCTGCGGGGGGCCGCGGAACGTCGTGGACACCGAGCCCCGGAGGGTGATGGCGTCCGTAGCCTGGAAGCGCAGGGCAAGCTTGGGATCCACGGTGGAACCCACGTTGCCGCCGTAGTCTTCAAAGCGCACGGCCAGCTGGGCGTTCAGGCGCTCCGTGAGGGGAAGGCCAAGCTCAGCGAAGGCGCCATACACGGTCCGCTCCGTATCCGCCGGGAAGGTGCCGGACAGGAAGGCGAAGAGGCCGGTGTCGGTGGTTAGGGTCGACTGGGTGCAATCCAGCGTATCCGTGTTCCCGAGGGTCACGGAGACCGGGTCCACGAAGGGGCAGGGATTGATGGTCAGGTCGTTAATCGCCGCGGGGGAGAGCGAGAACTGCTCGTTCCGCGTTTGGATCCCCGCCGCCCAACCCACGGTGCCGCCCGCGAGCTCGATGGGCAGCTCGCCGTTGAAGGTGGCATCAAACACCAGCAGCTCGTAGCTGGTCTCGGAGCTCAGGTCCGTTTCCAGCCAGGGCTGGAGTTCCCGGTTCATACGAACGAGATCGGTGTTGGCGTTCGGGTTCACGTAGCCGTTCACGAAGGACCGCTCGAGGCCGTTCGAGAAGGGCGTGTGGTAGAGGCAGCCGCCCTGCCCGGGGGTGCCCGTGGCCGGGTCGCAGTCCGGTCCACCGAGGCCATCAAGGGCCAGGGCGAGGCGCTCCACGTACATGTCAGGCGTAACGTCGGTGCGATCGCGCTTGGACCAGGACACGGCAATATCGAAGCCGAGCTGACCGTCGAAGAGCGTGCCGTCGAGGCCCGTGGCCAGGCGGTAGGTATCCGTTTCCCGCTCGCCGCGCCGGGGCTCGCCGTTGATAAAGCCGCCAGCGCCCGCGTGGCGGGTGAGGGGGTACACGGCCAGCGTCCCATCAGGCAGAAGCCCGGGGTTGTTGGCGATGAGATCCTGCACCCCAGGGTGGGTTGCAGGCACAAGGCGATCCGGTCCGAAGAGCGACTGGGGCGGGTAGGAGGGCGAGGTGGCCCACTTCGGGATTTCCATGCGCGAATAAAGCGCTTCGATGTGGAAATCGATGTTTTCCGTCACCGCGTAGTTGGCTTCCACGAAGCTCTTGTAGGTGTCCTGCTGCTCAACCAGGTTGTCGTAGTTGGTGAACTGGAAGAAGCAGGTGTTGGACGCCAGCGTGTTGCCGAAGGCCTCGCAAGCGGGGTCGGGCACGCGGCCAATAATGCCAAGGGCACCCGTATCCGGATTGGTCACGCCGACGGGGAAGATCGTCCCGGGGTTACCGATGGAGGAGTAGCCCCCCTGGGGGTTGGCACTTTGCGGACGCACGGCCCAGTCGAGATCGCGCAGGCGAACTTCGCTGCGGCGCTCGTATTCAAAGGCTCCGGTCACGTGCCAGCGGTCGTTCCCCGTGCCGAGCATGATGCCGGCCTGGTACTCGCCGTCGGTTTCTTCGAAGGTCTGGCCCGACAAGCGGAACTCGGCGCCTTCGAAGTTATCCCGGGTGATGAAGTTCGTGACCCCGGCGATGGCGTCAGAGCCATAAAGGGCGGCGGCGCCGTCCTTCAGCACTTCGATCCGGCCGATAGCGATGGACGGAATGGCGCTGATATCCACACCGATGTTGGCGGTGGACACGTGGCGACGGCCATTGAGGAGCACGAGGGTCCGGGCCGAACCCAGGCCCCGAAGGTTAATGGTGGCCGCCCCCTCGTTGCTTTGACCGCCAGAGGCGTTGAATTGGTTGGTTTCGCCGATGTTGCCGTTAGAAATGTTCAGGTTTCGGATCATCTCCGTGATCGTGGGGTTCCCCACGTCGGCGAGGTCCTGGGCGCTGAGCACGTCCACGGGAAGGGCGGTGTCTTGCGGCGTACCGCGGATAAAGGAGCCGGTAACCACCACCTCTTCGATGGTTTCTTCGGCGAGTACGAGGGCCGGTGCTGAGAGCATCGCTGCGGGCAGCGTGCAGGCAGCAATGGCCCGACGTAGGGACAGCTTGGACATCTTAGGTCTCCCCTGCTTCATTTTTTCGAGCCGTGCTCCAGTGAATCTGGGGCCTCGGATCGGTTTAAAGCGCTTAGGAGAGTTAAGTGGTGTTTGACGTCTCCCCCAAGGCGCCGTGGGCGGAGAATCATTTTCGAAACATTTAGAGTCAAGAAAGGTCGCGGGGGCTGACAGGTGACGATTAACTCAATGTCATTTTTTGATTACATATAGGAATAATCGCATAAAAAATACATCTTTAATTCATTAGGTTATGAGAAGTGCTGTGGATTTGCTCAAATTTTGACCACAAAAAAATGGCGCGATTTGCGAGTCCTAATCGGGGCGGGCAAAAAAAAGGCGGCCTCGAGGGCCGCCTTTTTCGTTAGAACAAAGGGTTAGAGGCTGTAGCTCAAGCCCACTTTGATCATGCGCCCGAAGGGGCTGTGCGTGTAGGGATCGTAGTTCAAATCCGTTTGTGCGCGCGGTGCCAGGTTGTCGAAGACGTTGAACACCGAGACGTTCACCCCCAGCTTGTCCTCCATCAGGGAGACGTTGTAGTTCACGTCCACCGTGAAGTGCTCGTCGATGGTCTGAAGGTCCGCAATGGCGCCTTCGTCATCGTATTCACCCCAGTAGCGGCCGGTCACCGTCAGGCGGTGCGCATCGCGGGAGAAGCGTGCGAAAACGCTGCCCTGCAGGTCCGTGATCGGCGTAATGGTGTTGCGGTTGTCGTTCAGGTTGCCTGCGAAGTCCCCGCCGGCGAGGAGGAACACGCCGCTAAAGTTTTCGAAGTCACCGACGTCGTATTCCGCCGTATAGGTGCCCTGCGTACCCACTTCGAGGAGACCGAAGTCCGTTTCGAAGTCGTACTGACCGAACCAGTCGATACCAGAGGTGGTGATGTCGCCACCATTGATGTAGTTGATCCGGATCCGCTGGATGGCGGACAAGGTGCCTTCCGAGCCGGGCTGGAAGATGACCTGCTGCTGGAGCGAGTCACAGGTGGCGGAGCCATCGCCCGCTGCCCCGGGGGCGCAGCTGTTGGCGGAGTAGGCCGACACCACGGCGTTGAAGTTCTCGACCTGGAGCGGATTTTCGAAATCGAAGCGCCAGTAGTCCAAGGAACCGAAGAAGTTCCCGGTGTCGAGGACCACACCAAAGTTCGTCGCCAGCGCCGTTTCCGGCTCAAGATCGGGGTTGCCGCTCGTGTCCACAGCCTTGAAGGCGTTCGCCGGGGCCGTGAACTGGAGGGACGTGGACCGACCTTCGAGGAAGTTCTGCGGGGGGCCGCGGAACGTCGTGGACACCGAGCCCCGGAGGGTGATGGCGTCCGTAGCCTGGAAGCGCAGGGCAAGCTTGGGATCCACGGTGGAACCCACGTTGCCGCCGTAGTCTTCAAAGCGCACGGCCAGCTGGGCGTTCAGGCGCTCCGTGAGGGGAAGGCCAAGCTCAGCGAAGGCGCCATACACGGTCCGCTCCGTATCCGCCGGGAAGGTGCCGGACAGGAAGGCGAAGAGGCCGGTGTCGGTGGTTAGGGTCGACTGGGTGCAATCCAGCGTATCCGTGTTCCCGAGGGTCACGGAGACCGGGTCCACGAAGGGGCAGGGATTGATGGTCAGGTCGTTAATCGCCGCGGGGGAGAGCGAGAACTGCTCGTTCCGCGTTTGGATCCCCGCCGCCCAACCCACGGTGCCGCCCGCGAGCTCGATGGGCAGCTCGCCGTTGAAGGTGGCATCAAACACCAGCAGCTCGTAGCTGGTCTCGGAGCTCAGGTCCGTTTCCAGCCAGGGCTGGAGTTCCCGGTTCATACGAACGAGATCGGTGTTGGCGTTCGGGTTCACGTAGCCGTTCACGAAGGACCGCTCGAGGCCGTTCGAGAAGGGCGTGTGGTAGAGGCAGCCGCCCTGCCCGGGGGTGCCCGTGGCCGGGTCGCAGTCCGGTCCACCGAGGCCATCAAGGGCCAGGGCGAGGCGCTCCACGTACATGTCAGGCGTAACGTCGGTGCGATCGCGCTTGGACCAGGACACGGCAATATCGAAGCCGAGCTGACCGTCGAAGAGCGTGCCGTCGAGGCCCGTGGCCAGGCGGTAGGTATCCGTTTCCCGCTCGCCGCGCCGGGGCTCGCCGTTGATAAAGCCGCCAGCGCCCGCGTGGCGGGTGAGGGGGTACACGGCCAGCGTCCCATCAGGCAGAAGCCCGGGGTTGTTGGCGATGAGATCCTGCACCCCAGGGTGGGTTGCAGGCACAAGGCGATCCGGTCCGAAGAGCGACTGGGGCGGGTAGGAGGGCGAGGTGGCCCACTTCGGGATTTCCATGCGCGAATAAAGCGCTTCGATGTGGAAATCGATGTTTTCCGTCACCGCGTAGTTGGCTTCCACGAAGCTCTTGTAGGTGTCCTGCTGCTCAACCAGGTTGTCGTAGTTGGTGAACTGGAAGAAGCAGGTGTTGGACGCCAGCGTGTTGCCGAAGGCCTCGCAAGCGGGGTCGGGCACGCGGCCAATAATGCCAAGGGCACCCGTATCCGGATTGGTCACGCCGACGGGGAAGATCGTCCCGGGGTTACCGATGGAGGAGTAGCCCCCCTGGGGGTTGGCACTTTGCGGACGCACGGCCCAGTCGAGATCGCGCAGGCGAACTTCGCTGCGGCGCTCGTATTCAAAGGCTCCGGTCACGTGCCAGCGGTCGTTCCCCGTGCCGAGCATGATGCCGGCCTGGTACTCGCCGTCGGTTTCTTCGAAGGTCTGGCCCGACAAGCGGAACTCGGCGCCTTCGAAGTTATCCCGGGTGATGAAGTTCGTGACCCCGGCGATGGCGTCAGAGCCATAAAGGGCGGCGGCGCCGTCCTTCAGCACTTCGATCCGGCCGATAGCGATGGACGGAATGGCGCTGATATCCACACCGATGTTGGCGGTGGACACGTGGCGACGGCCATTGAGGAGCACGAGGGTCCGGGCCGAACCCAGGCCCCGAAGGTTAATGGTGGCCGCCCCCTCGTTGCTTTGACCGCCAGAGGCGTTGAATTGGTTGGTTTCGCCGATGTTGCCGTTAGAAATGTTCAGGTTTCGGATCATCTCCGTGATCGTGGGGTTCCCCACGTCGGCGAGGTCCTGGGCGCTGAGCACGTCCACGGGAAGGGCGGTGTCTTGCGGCGTACCGCGGATAAAGGAGCCGGTAACCACCACCTCTTCGATGGTTTCTTCGGCGAGTACGAGGGCCGGTGCTGAGAGCATCGCTGCGGGCAGCGTGCAGGCAGCAATGGCCCGACGTAGGGACAGCTTGGACATAGGTTCCTCCCCAGTTGATCGTTCCATCCTCACGGAGCTTGGGCTCTCTTTTGTGAGGATGTTCCTCAGGCTTTCTCCTGAGCAGGCTAGAGAATCCCGAGATAACACCAAGCTGTCAATAACGCTTTGACATAAATTGAAACAAAACGGTCTAAGGCCTTAAGGCAGCGTGATTTGCATATATTTCCGTAATGACCATGACTGGAGGAGCATATGCCTTCAGGAAATAAGTAATCGAAGAGGGTAAAAGCATTGAAGTTATCAATGGTAAAGGTGGGTGTTCCTTTAGGTAACAGGTGCCGGAGTCATGAGCGCTGCCGGGAACGCCGCGGGTCTGGGTTGTGTCTCGCGGCCCCTTGGGCCACGCTCAGGGAATCTGATCCTGGGGAGGGCTCGCCATGCAGCAGTGGCACATTGGGGATGTTCGCATCACGAAGATTG
This sequence comes from Pseudomonadales bacterium, assembly GCA_038153445.1. Lineage (GTDB taxonomy): Bacteria > Pseudomonadota > Gammaproteobacteria > Pseudomonadales > Azotimanducaceae > Salivita. Next base: position 3,987 of record JAYOYG010000060.1, on the reverse strand, counting down.
TGGAAATCGAGGCGCTGGGGGGGATGTCCTTCATCCTGCCCCAGGCCCAGCCGGAGGCGGTGAAGCCCCTGTCCTGGATGGTTCCGCATTTTATGAACGAAGAGGGCAAGCTCATCGCCAGCGTCCACGCGCTGGTGGTGGAAACGCCCACCCTGACCGTGGTGGTGGATACCTGCATCGGCAATGATAAGGAGCGCATGCCGAATAAGAACTGGCACAAAATGCAGACTCGCTTCCTCGAAGATTTCCGCGCGGCGGGCTTTGATCCGGAAAAGATTGATGCCGTGCTGTGCACCCATCTGCATGTCGATCACGTGGGCTGGAACACCTACTGGGATGGCTCGGCGTGGAAGCCCACCTTCCCGAATGCGCGCTACCTCATGGCGAAAAGTGAATTTGAATACTGGGAAAGCCACGAAGATGCGGTCACGCCTCATCAGGTGTTCCTCGATTCCGTGGCGCCGGTAGTGGAGGCCGGCCTAGTGGATCTCGTGGAGACGACCCACCAGGTTTGCCCCGAGGTGAGCCTTGTGCCCACCCTGGGCCATACCCCGGGCCACGTCAGCGTGCGGATTCAATCCCAGGGCGAGGAAGCGCTCATTACCGGGGACTTTCTTCACCACCCCTGCCAGATGGCCCATCCCGAGTGGGCCTCGGCGGTGGATTACGACGCCGAGGCCTCCACAGCGACGCGCTGGCGCATGCTTGAGGCCTACGCCGGCACCGACAACCTCCTGATCGGAACCCATTTCGCCGGTCCTACCGCGGGGCGGGTGGTGAAGGATGGGGGCGTGTTTCGCTTGGACGTGGACTGAGCCCATGGGGGCCAAGGGCAAGGTTCAGCGCTACGCTCCTGAGGCGGTGGCCGGCGGCCTCTGCCACCGGCGGCTCTTGAATGTCGATCGTCGGAGGCATCGTCTCACGCTAGCCTGGGAGTTCTCCGACGCCGCTGGGGCTGCCGGCACGCCGGCTTTCGGTGTCGCCCTGCTCATCCTCGAAGCCACCGTCGGGCAGCTGGCGGAAGCCCTGGGCCTAAGCCTGGGTCCGCGGCTTCATTGCGCATTTCGGGGTGCGGTCCCGAAGCCTGGGGAAACGGGGTTGTGGACGGAAACAACGGTGCGTCCCCTGGGGGATCAGTGGGTGCTCGAGGCGGTGCTACGTGATCCGCTGGCCCCGGATGGGCCAGCGCTTGAAGGAACTTTTCTTTTCGAACGCGCTGACGCGGACGCCTAGGAGATATCGGCGGCGCTGTGGCGTTCCCGTACCTGCTGGCTTTCCTCGCCCCAGGGGCGATTCACCCGGCTACCGCGCTTCACCGGCGTCCGGTCGCTGATTTGCTGGGCCCAGCGCTGAACGTTTTTGTAGCTTTCCACCTCAAGGAAGGTCCCCGCGCCGTAGAGCAGGCCCTTCGCCAGTGCGCCGTACCAGGGGTAGGTCGCGATGTCGGCGATGGTGTAATCCGCCCCCGCAAGGTATTCCCGCGTCGCTAAGTTTTGGTCGAGCACGTCCAGCTGGCGCTTCACTTCCATGGCGTAGCGATCAATGCAGTATTCGATCTTCATGGGGGCATAGGCGTAGAAATGCCCGAAGCCGCCGCCGAGGTAGGGCGCGCTGGCCATCTGCCAGAACAGCCAGGACATGACCTCCGCCCGAGCGCTGGCTTCCGTGGGTAAAAAGGCGCCGAATTTCTCAGCCAGGTAAACCAGCATGGCGCCGGATTCAAAGATCCGCGTTTCCGGCGTGGTGCTTCGGTCTACGAGGGCGGGGATCTTCGAATTGGGGTTCACGGCCACAAAGCCGCTGGAGAACTGGTCTCCCTCGCCGATATTGATCAGCCAGGCATCGTATTCCGCGTCGGAGAAGCCCTTTGCCAGAAGCTCCTCGAACATAATGGTGACTTTCACGCCGTTGGGCGTGCCGAGGGAATAAAGCTGGAAGGGGTGCTCGCCCACGGGCAGGGCTTTTTCGTGAGTGGCGCCGGCCACGGGCCGATTGATATTGGCGAAGCGGCCACCGTTCTCCGGGTTGGGCTGCCATACCTCGGCCGGGACGTAGCCAGCGGGAAAGTTCTGATCGCTCACGGGGATGCCTCCATTCCTCAGGAGGGCCTATCTAAGCACGAGCGCGGGCAGGAACAACACACGGACGGGGGAAGAAGATGGTGGCCAGGGGCAGAATCGAACTGCCGACACGCGGATTTTCAATCCGCTGCTCTACCGACTGAGCTACCTGGCCAGGGGAGGCGTATTTAACCGGCGTGGGCGCTGATAATCAAGGCGCAAAATGGGAATTCCGCCGCTGCACCCCTGATGGCTGGGTCCGCCGCCTTGCGCCGGGGCCGCCCCATCCGTACCTTTCGTTATGTAAATAAATTTCCTGTTGGCAAAGACCAAACGGGCGGCCCTGGGTGCGCCCCAAAAATCGTGGGGGCGTTGTGCAAGGTGAACCGAGTGGGCCGCTAGGAGACGAGGAAACCCAAGAGGTTCCCGACTATTCCTCCGACTACGTGGTGGGCCAGGACAACATTCAACCCTTCGGCTTGGATATCCATAACCCGGTCTTTGTGATCTCCGGCAGCGCCATTGTTCTTTTTGTTCTCTTTACATTTGCCTTTCCCGCATGGGCCGCGGAGAACTTCGGCGATCTACGGCTTTGGCTCACGACCCGCCTTGACTGGTTCTTCATGGGCGCCGGCAACCTGGTGCTGCTGTTTTGCCTTTTCCTGGTGCTATCGCCCCTGGGGAGCGTACGCATCGGCGGGGAGCGAGCCACCCCGGACTATGGCTATGTGAGCTGGGTTGCCATGCTGTTTGCCGCCGGCATCGGCATCGGCATCATGTTTTACGGCGTGCTCGAGCCCATGAATCACGTGCTCCATTTGCCCCTGGGGGCGGAGGGCCTGGAGGGGGAGGCGCGCCGGTCCCTGGCCATGGCGGCCACCATCTATCACTGGGCCTTCCATCCCTGGGCAATCTACTCCCTCGTGGGCCTGTCCCTTGCGTTCTTCTGCTTTAACAAGGGCCTGCCGCTGGTGATCCGCTCCGCGGTCTATCCCCTCTTTGGCGAACGCATTTGGGGGCCCGTGGGCCACACCATCGACGTGCTGGCGGTGATCGCCACCATGTTTGGTTTGGCCACCTCCCTTGGCTTTGGCGCCGAGCAGGCCGCCGGGGGCATTCGCTATCTCTTTGGGATTCAGCCGAGCGATGGGCTCAAGGTCGCCATTGTGGCCGTAATTACCGTGCTCGCCCTCATTTCCGTGCTCCGGGGGCTCGATGGCGGCATCAAGGTGCTGAGCGAAATCAACATGTTGGTGGCCATCGCCCTCGGCTCCTTCATCTTGGTGCTGGGGCCGACCCTCGGCATCCTGGAGGCCATCTGGCACAACACCGTGGCCTACCTCGCCTACCTTCCGGAGCTGTCGAACTGGATCGGCCGGGACGACGATTACTACATGCACGACTGGACCACCTTCTACTGGGCCTGGTGGATCGCCTTCTCGCCCTTCGTGGGCATGTTCGTGGCGCGCATCTCCACGGGCCGCACCGTGCGGGAGTTTATCCTCGCCGCCATGCTGGCCCCGTCGGCCATCTTCATTTGGTGGATGACCACCTTCGGGGAAACGGCCATGGATCAGTATTTCCTCCAGGGCTTTGCCGGGGTGGCTGATACGGTTCGAAACTTCCAGCCGGAACTCTCCCTATTCGTCTTCCTGGCGGAATTTCCCCTAAGCAGCGTTACCTCCGTGGTGGGGATTATTTTGGTGCTGATTTTCTTTGTGACGTCGATGGACTCGGGCTCCCTCATCGTCGACACCATGACCGCGGGCGGGAAGATCGAAACGCCCCTCACCCAGCGGGTGTTCTGGTGCGTTTTCCTGGGGCTCCTCGGCGCCGCCCTTCTCCTTGGGGGTGGGCTATCGTCCATTCAGGCCCTGGCCCTGGCGACCGCCTTTCCCTTCGTACTGATCATGCTGATGATGATGGT
>JAYOYG010000059.1:0-13845 GCA_038153445.1 Pseudomonadales bacterium | reverse complement strand
CGTCCTTCTCGATTTCCGCCTCGGCCCGGCCCACGCTTTGGAAATATTCCACGTAAAACTCGGCGTCCGGGCCCGCCATGGCGCGCATGGCCGTGGTCGGCCGGGGGCCGGCGCTCGGTGGCGCATAGGGCACGGACAGGCCTGCCACGCCGCGGAAGCGATCGGGGCGCAAAAGGGCGCTGGTCCAGGCGATGGGGGCGCCCCAGTCGTGACCCACAAGCGCCACGGGGCCCTCCCCAAGCGCATCGACCACGCCCACGACGTCGGCGACGTTACGCACCATGCGGTAGTCCGCCACGGCCGTGGGCTTCGCAGAGCGGCCATAGCCGCGCACGTCCATGGCCACGGCGCGGTAGCCCGCCGCCGCCAGCGCCGTCATTTGATAGCGCCAGGAGTACCAGGACTCGGGGAAGCCATGGACCATGAGGACCGTAGGCCCCGCCCCCAGGCACGCCAGGTGAATGCGCGTGCCCGCGGCGTCGACGATGCGGTGTTCGACCTCGCCCCTCATGCGGAGGCGGCGCCGGGAAGCTGGGTAGCGATCTGCCCCACGGGGGCGTCGGCGTAGCCCCTGGCCTTAGACCAGCTGAGCGCCCCGTTCACGAACACCCCCACCATGCCCTTGGAGGCGCGCACGTAGCGCATGCCCTCTTCCGGCATATCGAAGCTCGCTTCCTCGGCGCAGCGGTCGATCTCCGCGGCATCGAAGATAGCGACGTCCCCGGCAAAGCCCGGAGCCAGCTGGCCCCGGCCGGGCAGGCCCCAGATCCGCGCCGTATCGGCGGTGATCTTTTTGATGGCGGCCTCGAGGCTCAGAGCGCCCCGATCCCGAACGAAGTGCCCGAGGAGGTAGCCCGTATCGCCGTAGGTGGCAAAGGATTGAATGTGGGCGCCGGCGTCGGAGGCGCCAACGTGGACGTTGCCATCGGCGAGGAGCGCCCCCACCCGATCGCTGTCGTTGTGCCCGAGGGACGCCGCGATAAAGGAGGCTTGGAGGTTGTGCTCAAGGGACAGGTCAATCATCACCTGCGCCGGGGAGCTGCCCCGGGCCTCGGCGAGGGCCCCGAGGGTCTGGCCCACGAGGCTCGCATCGCTTACCCCGCCGCGCACCTGCACCGCCGCCCAGCGAGCACCGTTGCCACCGGGCTCCGCTTCCGCGAGCAGCTGGGCCACCCATTCCGGATCGGAAAGGGCGGCGATCTTCTCCTCCGCCCCCATGCGCATGGTGCGATACCACTTGGGCAGGCCGGCAAAGAGCAGGCTGGCCACCTCAAAGGTGAAGCTAATGTCGATGGGACGGGTTTGCACCTGGGGCCACACCTGAGCGCCCCGGGCCATCTGCTCCGCCACCCGGGCCATAACCCGGGGCACGTTGTCCGGCGTCGCCGCGGAATCGAAGAGGGGCGAGAAGGTGGTGGGGATGCCATAGCGCAGGGACAGCTCGGCAAGCTGGTCCACCCGAGCCAGGGTGATGTCCGTGGCGTAGAACTCGGGCACCACCTGCAGCATGCGGCCGTAGCGGCCCAGCACGGCCGCGAGGGCGTCGAGCTCCTCGAAGTGGGCGTAGCGGCTCGGCACGGGCATGAGGTTCTCATCCACGTCCACGAAGCTCGTGGAGAGGCCGACGGCGCCGGCCTCGAGGCACTGGGCCAGAAGGTCCTGCATGGCCGCCAGCTCTTCCGCATTCGCGGCGCGCTCCGTGGCCGCCGCGCCCATGACCCAAAGGCGGATGACGGAGTGGCCCACGAGGGGCGCAACGTTGATGGAGAGGCTTTCCTTCAGCGCTGCCAGGTAGCCGTCGAAGGATTCCCAGCGCCATTCAAAGGCGCCGTCGAAGGCGGCGTCGGGCATTTCTTCGATTTGCTGGAACATGCCCACCACCCGCTGCCGATCCCCGGCCTTCAGGGGTGCGAGGGACAGGGAGCAGTTCCCGGGAACGATGGTGGTCACGCCGTGCTCGAGGGCCGGGCGGGCCTGACCGTCCCAAAGGAGCTGCACGTCAAAGTGGGTGTGGGGATCGATGAACCCCGGGGCCACGACGCAGCCCGTGGCATCAAAAACCTGAGCCCCCTCGGCCTCGATGCGCCCGCCCAGGCGCACCACCTTGCCATCTTTTAAGGCGAGGTCGCCCTCGAAGGCCGGCAAGCCCGACCCGTCCACAATGCGACCCCCACGAATAATCCAATCCATTAGCTGTTGCCTCCCGCTGCGCCGCTGCCTGGGCGCTGTTGTAAGACGTCTTTAAGGTGATGCCAGGGCACGCCGTGAAGGGCGCTCACGTCCCCGGTTTGGGTGTGTTCAAAAAGCACTTCCGCGGCGTCCGCATCGAGCGTGACCGTTTGCCGCCCCGCCCCGGGATAGCGCACAAAAAGCACCAGCTCCGCAGCGCCGTCGTGCCCGGGCGCAATCTCCGCCGCTTCAATGAAGGGGGTCTCGCTCACGCCGCCGGCGGGGCCGTAAAGACCACGTCGCTACCGAGAAACTGACCCCGGGGGTGGCGGGCAAACAGGTGCAAATTCCAGCTCTGAAGCTTTTCCACTGCTTCCCCTTCCGGCGTCCCCGGCAGCACCCGGGCCGCCAGCGCCGCCCAGTCTTCCCCCGGTTCCGGCGCCGTGAAGGCGCGGCTTTCCGATAGTTCGGCCATTCCCTTTCCTCCCAATTAATTCACCCTAATGAAACGCTGCCCCCCCAAGAAATGCAACGCCCCGCCGAAGGGGGGCAAGGCCTGGGCAAATTCGCTATGCTCCGGCCACGGCGGGGGCCGGCGCAGCGCGAGGGGGCGGCCGCCCTTCCCCGCCAAACCAACGATTTCCATCGCGCTTGGCCCGCACCTTTGGGCCCCAAGGGGGCTGCGGCGCTGGGCACGGTACTTTGCGAGCAAGGGAGAGACGCATGAAAGGTACGGTGCATTATTCCGTGGATGGCGAGCTGGCCATCCTTCGTATCGATAACCCCCCGGTGAACCCGCTCTCCAGCGGCGTGCGCCAGGGCCTCTTTGACGGACTCACCGCGGCCCTCGCCGATGATGCCGTGAAGGCCATCGTGCTCTACGGGGAAGGCCGGGCCTTTATCGCCGGCGCAGATATCTCCGAATTCGGAGGTGAGTCCAAGGGTCCCGGGCTCCACGAGTGCCTAAACCTCATGGAGTTTGGCGAGAAGCCCGTGATCGCCGCCATCAACGGCACGGCCTTCGGCGGTGGCCTGGAAGTGGCGCTCTGCGCGGACTACCGCGTTATTGCCCCGAAGGCCCCCGTGGGCCTGCCGGAAGTGAAGCTGGGCCTGCTCCCCGGCGCCGGTGGCACGCAGCGCCTGCCGCGCCTCGTGGGCGCCGAAAAGGCCCTGGGCTTCATCCTCTCCGGCGACCCCATCCCGGGCCCCGTGGCCAAGAATCTGGGCATCGTCGATGACGTCATCGACGGCGACGATTTCATCGCCGGCGCCCTCGCCTGGGCCCGCGCGGCCGTGGCCGAAGGCAAGGGTAAGAAGCGGGTTCGGGATCTCACGGACAAGGTCGCCGCTGATCGAGGCAACGCCGAGATCTTCGACGCCGCCCGGAAGAACGCCGCCCGGAAGATGCGCGGCCGCTTCGCCCCGGAAATGATCATCCAGTGCGTGGAAGCCGCGGTGGAAGCCGGGGACTTCGACGCCGGCATGAAGGTGGAACAGGAAAACTTCGGCAAGTGCCTGCGGCACCCGCAGCGCGAGGCCATGATCCACCTCTTCTTCTCCGAGCGGGAAGTGGCCAAGATCCCCGATGTCCCCAAGGACACGGAAGTGAAGAAGATCGAAAGCGCGGGCGTCGTGGGCTGCGGCACCATGGGCGGGGGCATCACCATGTGCTTCGCCAACGCGGGCATTCCCGTCACCGTGCTCGAGATGAACCAGGAAGCCATCGACCGCGGCATGGGCATCATCCGCCGCAACTACGACGGCATGGTGCAGCGGGGCCGCATCAGCGCAGAAGCCGCAGAAAAGCGCATGGCGCTGATCTCCACCACCCTTGCCTACGAGGATCTCGGCCAAGCCGACGTGGTGGTGGAGGCGGTCTACGAAAACCTCGACGTGAAGAAGAAGGTCTTCGAGGAATTCGAGAAGGTATGCAAGCCCGGCGCCATCATCGCCTCCAACACCTCGGGCCTCGACGTGGATGCCATGGCCTCCGTCACCTCCCGCCCGGAGGACGTCATCGGCCTGCACTTCTTCAGCCCGGCAAACGTCATGCGCCTTCTGGAAGTGGTCCGGGGCGAGAAGACCTCCGCCACCACCATCGCCACCTCCATGGCCCTCGGGAAAATCCTGGGCAAGGTCGCCGTGCTGTCCGGCAACGCCCCGGGCTTCATCGGTAACCGCATGCTCGGCGGCTACACGCGCCAGGCGGGGGAGATGATTCTCCAGGGCGCCACCCCCTACCAGGTGGACAAGGTCATCGGCGGCTTTGGCATGCCCATGGGCCCCTTCCAGATGAACGACCTCGTGGGCCTCGATCTCGGCTGGCGGGCCCGCAAGCTCGCGGGGCTCAAGCCCGAGGAGGTGCCCATCACCGCGCGCGTGGCCGATAAGCTCTGCGAACTCGAGCGCTTCGGACAGAAGACCAACCGCGGCTTCTACATCTATCAGGAAGGCAGCCGCGCCGGCCAGCCGGACCCGGAGGTGGTGAAGATCGTCGAGGAAACGAGCGCCGAGCTGGGCATTACGCGCACGGCCATCGATGACGAAGAGGTGCTTGACCGCTGCATCCTCGCCCTCGTCAACGAAGGGGCGCGCATCCTCGAAGATAAGATCGCCATTCGCGCCTGCGATATCGACATCGTCTACATCAATGGCTACGGCTTCCCCGAGGTCACCGGCGGCCCCATGTTCTGGGCCGATCAAATGGGCCTCGACGTGGTGCTGAAGAAGATCGAAGGCTTCCGCGAGAAGTACGGCGACTTCTGGACCCCGGCGCCGCTGCTTGAGCGCCTTGCGAAGGACGGCAAGTCCTTCGCTAGCCTCGCCCAAGGCTAGATCGACCGCCCGACCGGCGCAGCCGCCCCAGGGCTGCGCCGGCTTTACCCTAAGGACATCCCCCATGACGCAAAGTGCCCGTTCCCCCGCGGCGCTCCGCTTCGGCGAAGCGCTTACCATCGATGTGCCCGGCCTTCGCCTGGCCGCCAAGGCCTGGGGCAACCCAGACGGAGTCCCCTTCCTGGGCCTCCACGGCTGGCTCGATAACGCCAACACCTTCAATCGCCTGGCGCCCCTCCTCCCAGAGCTGAACTTCATCGCCCTGGATTTTGCGGGCCATGGGCTCTCGGACCATCGCGCGCCGGGGGTGCACTACACCTCCTTTTTTGATGTGCAGGACGTCGTGGCGGCGGCCGAGGCGCTAGGCTTTGAGCGCTTTGGCCTCATCGGCCACTCCATGGGCGGCGCGGTAACCTCAGAGACGGCAGGGATGTTTCCCGAGCGCATCACCCAGGCCATCAGCATCGACGGCTTCGTCCATCATCAGGGCAGCCCGAAGGACTGCAACGATCGCAACAAGGAAGCGATCCTGCAGATGCTGAAGGCCGCGGAGAAAAAGCCGCCGGTTTACGAAAGCATCGACGCCATGGCCGAGCGGGTCACGCAGGCCACGGACCAAAGCCTGGCCGCGGCCTCCGAGCTCGTAGCTCGAGGGCACCACGCCGTGGAGGGTGGGGTCACCTGGCGCACCGATCCGCGGATCCGCTTCGCCACGCCCCTGCGCATCACGGAACGCCAGCTCGATGAGCTCATGGCTCAGAGCACGGCCCCGGCGCTGCTCATCGCCGCCACCCAGGGGGATCGTTGGTACCGCGGCGGCCTCGAGCGCCGCCAGGAGCACCATCCGAACCTGACGGTGCTGGAGATGCCCGGGCCTCACCACCTGCACCTTGAGCCCACGCACGTGGACGCGGTAGCCAAGGCCATCCGCGCCTTCCTCGGCGAGCAAGGCGTCCTGACCCCCTAAGGGAACTAAAGGAACTAAGGGACCTAAAGCGCCCTAAAGCGCTTCCGGGGCCGCCAACGGCGGCCCAAAGAGCGTAGAGAAGGCCGCCGAGCTGTTTTCCCGGGGGAAGGCCTGGGGCGGTTCGGCGAGCCCGAGAAAGGCGCAAAGGGGCTCCCACCCTGCTTCCACGTCGAAGCGCAGCAGCTGCGCCGGAGGCACCGCCTCACGCACCGCACGCCGGTGCGCCTCGTAGACCGCGAGCGCGTGCGCCTTGTCGTGGAAACGCCCTCCGAAGGTGCGCTCCAGGATCATGGCGCGGGTCAGCGCGCGGTGGCTTGGGCGAATCCCATCCCCGGGGCACAGGGGGGTTTCCATGGTGGCCACAATGGTGCGCGCAGCGCTGGCGTACCACGCCTCGGGATCGCGCTCCGTCAGAATGATTTTGAGCCCCGGCCAGCGGGCGAGGGCCTCCCGCCACAGAAAGAGCGCAGGCCAGTCCACCGCCGCGGGGTAGGCGTCGAGCAGCCCAAGGGCCGCCTCCGGCGCGCCGCCGAGGGCCTCAAGCCAGGGGTCATCGTGGCTCGCCTGAGCCATCTCTTCCGCCATGTGATAGCAGGGCCCGTAGCCAAGCATTTCCAGGGCCCGCTTCAGGGTGTAGGTGCCCGTGCGGCCAAAGCCGACCCCGAGCACCTGAAGCCCCGCCATGGCGCCTAGGCCCCGAGGAGCGTGGGCGCCAGGCCCCGTAGGGCCTCGATAAAGGCCAGGGGCTGATCCAGGAAGAGGTGATGCTGAGCCTTCGCCAGCCCCACCGGAGGCGCCGTGAAGGGCCGCACGCTTTCCATATAGCCCAGGGTGTTCTTGGAGAAGAGCTCACTGTCCTCGCCGTAGATGAGCCCCAGGGGCAGGGTCAGGGCCCGGAGGTTGGCCTCGGCCCGGTCCCGGTCCACGCCCGTCATCACCTCGGGCATGTCCGTATCGAACTTAAAGGCGTAGCCGCCGTCGATGGCCATGACCGAGTGCTTAGCGATATAGGTCAGGAGAAATTCGTGTTCGCAGCTCTGGGGCGGCTGCAGGCGGAAGCGCTGCTCGGCCGTTTGCGCATCGGGATAGAGCACGGGGCGCCCCCCCACCCGGGGACCACTGTGATCCACGGTCTCCGCAGGATCGCGGACCCCCGCATCCACGAGCACCAGGCCCGCGAAGCGATCGCTATGCCGCGCGGCCGCTTCCAGACCAATGCGCCCCCCAAAGCTATGCCCGACGATGAGCGTGTTCCCCGGGAGGCCTGCGGCGTCGGCCACGGCCACGAGGGACTCGGCCCAGAGCTCCGCGGAATAGTCGTAGCGATCATCCGCATCCCCCATGCCAGCCAGGTCGAGGGCCGCCACCTGGTACTGATCGGTAAGCTGAGGCCCGATGAAATCCCACCAGCGGCGATGGGCATTCATGCCGTGAACCAGCAGGAGCCCCGGCGCGGCCGCGGGCCCATCCCAGCGCGTGTAGGTCACGTCGGCCTCATCGACCTCCACGGCGTCGTCATGCCGAGGCGCTTCCACCGCGTCCCAAAACCATTGCGGAATGGCCATGCTCCGTTCTCCCCCTGGCAATACCTATCCCCCAACCCTAAGGGGCCGGGCACAAAAAAGGGAGGCCTAGGCCTCCCTTTTTTCGAACGCGACGGGCCTTAGACGGCGCCGTAGCGCTTCAGGTGGAAATCGACATTGCCGAAGGTGGTGTCGATCATGGTGAGGCGCTTGAAGTAGTGACCGATGTTGAGTTCTTCGGTCATGCCCATGCCGCCGTGCAGCTGCACGGCCTGCTGGCCCACGAAGCGGCCCGACTTACCGACCTGCACCTTGAAGCCGGAGACGGCTTTCTTGGCAACCGCGCCGTAGCCTTCGTCGAGGCGCATGGCCGCGAGGTACATCATGGACTTGGCCTGCTCGTATTCCATGAACATGTCGACCATGCGGTGCTGCAGCACCTGGAACTTGCCGATGGGCTGGCCAAACTGCACGCGCTGCTTGGAGTACTCCACCGTGTCCTTGTAGCAAACTTCCATGCCGCCCACCGCTTCCGCGCCCACGGCCAGGGTGGCTTCGTCGATGACCTGCTCGAGCACCGCGTGCCCGCCCCCGACCGTGCCCAGCACGGCGTCGGCGCCGACCTTCACCCCTTCGAGGGTGACTTCGGAGGCGCGCAGGCCGTCCACCGTCGGGTAGTCACGGCGAGAGAGGCCCGCAGCGTCGCCGTCGACGAGGAACAGGGTGATGCCGTCCGCATCCCGGGGACCGCCGCTGGTGCGGGCGGACACCACGAAGAAGTCTGCGGAGGGGCCGCCGAGCACCACGGCCTTGTGGCCGGAGAGCACGTAGCCGTCACCGTCAGCGGTGGCCGTGGTGGCGACGTCGGCCAGGTTGAAGCGGCTCTGGGGCTCGGCGAAGGCCAGGGCCCCCATCTTGCTGCCCTCGATGATGGCGCCGAGGTAGGCGCCCTTCTGCGCTTCGTTGCCCGCGTACTTCAGGGCGCCGCCGGCGAGGATTACGGTGGCCAGGTAGGGCTCGACCACGAGGCCCCGGCCCAGCTGTTCCATCACAATCATGAGCTCGATGGCGCCGCCGCCGATACCGCCGTCTTCCTCAGCGAAGGGCACGGCTAGCCAGCCCAGCTCGGCAAACTGCTTCCAGTTCTCGCGGGAGAAACCCTCTTCCCCCGCCATGACCTTGCGGCGGGTATCGAAGTCGTAGTCGTTCTGAATGAAGCGCTCAAGGCTGTCCTTCAGGAGGGTTTGCTCTTCCGAAAGGGAAAAATCCATGTCTATTCCTCTAGGGGTTGGTCTGAAGTCACTGGCGCGGGGCTTAGAGCCCCAGCACCGCCTTGGAAATAATGTTCTTCTGAATCTCGTTGGAGCCGCCGAAGATCGACGACGCCCGGCCGTAGAGCATGCCCTTCATGGTCGGCATGACGTAGGGGTTGCCGATGGGCCCCTCGTTGTCGATGAGGGTTTGCTCCGGATAGGGCATGCCGTAGTAACCAAAGGCTTCGATGGTCATCATGGCAATGGCCTGGCCAATCTCCGTGCCGCGGATCTTCAGGATGGAGGACTCGGGCCCCGGGGCGCCGCCCTGAGCCACCTGGGCCAGCACGCGCAGCTCGGTGACGGAGAGGGCTTCAAGGTCCACCTCAAGCTCCGTGACCCGGGTGCGGAAGGCCGGGTCGTCCCAGAGGGAACCACCGTCCATGCCCGTCTCCTGGGCGATGCGCTTCAAGCGCGCCAGCTGCACTTCGCTCCGGGCCACGCCAGCGATGCCCGTACGCTCGTGGGTGAGCAGGCCCTTGGCGTAGGTCCAGCCCTTGTTCTCTTCCCCGACCAGGTTCTCCACGGGAACGCGCACGTCCTTCAGTTCCACCTCGTTCACGGAGTGGATGCCGCCGAGGATGTACACGGGGTTCACGGTGATGCCCGGGGTCTTCATGTCGATCAGGACGAAGCTGATGCCTTCCTGCTTCTTGCCGCCGCTTTCCGTGCGCACCAGGCAGAACATCCAGTCCGCCACGTGGGCGCCGGAGGTCCAGAGCTTGGTGCCGTTGACCACGTACTCGTCCCCTTCGCGAACGGCGCGGGTGGCGAGGCCGGCGAGGTCCGAACCGGCGCCGGGCTCGGAATAGCCCTGGCACCAGATCATGCGCTCTTCGCGGATCTTCGGCAGAAACTCGTTCTTCTGCGCGTCCGTGCCCCAGGTGTAGAGCACGGGGGCCAGCATGCGCGCGCCGAAGGCGGAAAGCTGGGGGCATTCGGCCTTCGCCGTTTCCTTATCCCAGATGTACTTTTGCGTGGGGTTCCAGTCCGTGCCACCCCACTGCTGAGGCCAGTTCGGGACGGCCCAGCCGCGCTCGTTCAGCGCATCGATCCAGCGCCGAACCTCCGGCGAATGGCCGCGGGACTCCTCAAAGCGGCTCGAGGTCGCGCGGGCGCGACGAACGTCTTCCGGCCAATAGGTGTCAATGAACTCACGAACTTCGGCCTGAAACGCCAGATCGGCATCCGTTAACGCTAAATCCATGGTGTCCTCTCGCTCTGTATTGCCGCCCGGCGGCAACCAATCCAAGGTGGGCGCATGCTGCCATGCACCCGCGGGGCGCGGGCTCTTGGAGACGCAGCTTGCCCGCGGCGGCGCTCCCCGAGCCCCCTCCGCTGGCGCAGCCTTTCTCCCCCGTCGACGCGCAGCGCTCCGATGATAGGCGGGGCCCCAGGCCGGGGCAACCGCTCCCGTCCATGGAAAGGTAACGCAGCCCAGGGCACACTACGCGCCTGACGCCTAACGGACCTTGGAGGGGACAGATGGACTTTGAAACGATTCGCTATGAACTTGACGGGGGCGTGCTGACCCTCACCCTGAATCGGCCCGACCGGCTGAATGCGTTTAACAACACCATGATGCACGAGATGATCGCCGCCCTCGACGCGGCGGACGCCGACGATAACGTTCGCGCCATCATCGTGACCGGAGAAGGCCGGGGCTTCTGCGCCGGCGCTGACCTAGAAAAGGGCGGGGAAACCTTCGACTACGACGCCCAAGGCCGGAGCGAAGAAAAAAGCGCCCTGCCCCCCCGGGACGGCGGCGGTCTTTTGACCCTGCGCATCTACGAATGCAATAAGCCCATGATCGCCGCCGTGAATGGCCCGGCCGTGGGCGTGGGCGCCACCATGCAGCTGCCCATGGATATTCGCCTCGCCTCGGAGAATGCCAAGTTTGGCTTCGTCTTCTCCCGCCGGGGGATCGTCCCCGAGGCCTGCTCGAGCTACTTCCTTCCGCGGGTCGTGGGCATCAGCCAAGCCCTCGAGTGGGCCTACTCCGGGCGCGTCTTCTCCGCCCAGGAGGCCCTCGCTGGGGGTCTCGTGAAGGAAGTGCTGGCGCCGGAAGCGCTCCTGCCCCGGGCCCAGGAAATCGCCAAGGAAATCGCCGAAAACACCTCTGCCCTTTCCGTCACCCTCATTCGCCATATGATGTGGCGCATGCTCGGCGCCGATCACCCCATGGAAGCGCATAAGATCGATTCCCGGGGCGTCTACGGCACGGGCCGGGGCCCGGATGCGAAGGAAGGGGTCATGTCCTTCCTCGAAAAGCGCCCCCCGGCCTTCACCGGCAAGCCGAGCACGGATATGCCTGATTTCTTCCCCTGGTGGGACCAGCGGGACTTTGGCTAAGGCCCCCTAGACGCACAAGCGAAAGGAGATCGCCCATGAGCGACGCCGTGGTAGCCCAGAAAGCGCCCTTCCCCGTGGAACTCACGGAAGGGCAAAAGGTGTTTTGGTGCAGCTGTGGGCGCAGCAGTAAGCAGCCCTTCTGCGACGGCTCCCACAAGGGCACGGACTTCACCCCCGTGGCCTTCGAGGCGCCGGCCGCCAAGACCTACTACTTCTGCGGGTGCAAGGCTTCGGCCAAGACGCCCCTCTGTGACGGGGCCCACAACGCCCTCTAGCCCACCCTCTTCGCCGGGGCCCGCGCCCCGGCCAGACCTCGAGACCCATCGATGATTACTCGCTACCTGCAGCAGCTCACGGGGACCGACCTCACGGCTCCGGACCCCGCCCGTCGCCTGACCGCCCTGGCGAAACTTGATCCGGAAAAGGACCGGGAAAAGCTCCTGGCTGTTATGACAGAAGACGAAGACGGCGCCGTTCGAGAAAGTGCCCTGCGGCACCTCGACGACGCTGCCCTGTGCGTGGAACACCTGGCCACGCCCGGGGTGGGCGGGGCCGCCCGGGTGGTGCTCGGGGAGCTGCTCCTCGCAGGCACGGCCCTGGCGCCGCTCATGGAGGGGCTCGAGGAAGCCACGCTGCGTCAGCTCATCGATGCCTGCCGGGAGCCGGAGCACTTCGAACCGGTGCTCGCGGCCCTGAAGGACGAGGACACCTTTGCCCACATCGCCTCGCGCCACCCGGCGCCGGCGGTGCGGGCCGCCGCCGCAGCGCGCGTGCATCACCACGGCGCTCTGCGCACCCTGGAAAAGCAGGTGCGTAGCAAGGACAAGGCCGTGGCGCAGCAGCTCCGCGCCCGCCTCGAGCACTACCGCGGCGCCCGCAAGGCCCTTGAGGCCCTGGTGCTCGAGCTCGAGGCCCAGAGCCAGCGCCTCGCGGCTCATGCCCAGGGTACGGACGATGGGCACCTGCTGGAGCGCTATCAGAGCGCCGAGCGCCAGCGCAGCGAACACCGGGCCGCCCTGGCCAGCCTCGCCCAAACCCTTCAGCACTTCGGCGATAGCGCCGAGGCCGGGGTCGCCGCGCTTCACGGCTTTGACCAAAACCTTGCGCGCCTCGATGCGCGCCTCGCCGAGGAAAAGCGCGCCGCCGACGCCGCCGCGGCCCTCGAGGCCGCCGCTGCGCAGAAGCGGGATCAGCTGAAGGCCCAGCTGGAAGGGGTCGAAGCCCTCCTCGCCGACGCGGATCTGCGCATAAGCCGGGGCGAAGGCGCCCCCGGTGCGGGGGCACCGCTCCTCGCCAGCCTGCAAACGGCCCTGGCCCTGGAGGCCACACGCTGGGAGGACGCCCTCGCGAGCGAGCCGTCCCTGCCTGATGCCGTGCTCACCCCCCTGAAAAAGACCTTTACGCACCTAGCCGAGGCCCTCGGCGGTCGCGTCGCAGCCCTTGAGCGACTCCACGCCGCGGGCCCCCTGCCGGAGATGCCCGCCGAGCTTCCTGAGGTGCCCGAGCATCCCCCGAAGGATCCGGAGGCCGCGGCCCAGCTCTGGGCCAGCGCCGGCACCTTGGGGGAAGCGCTGCAAGCCCTCGAAGCGTGGGTCACGGCCCTGGCCTGGCCCCGGGAAGGGGCCCTGCCCCCGGAGGCCCTCGCGGCCCGGCGCCAGCGCGATGCCTTAAGCCAATCGGCGCGCGCCCTCGACGCCCTGGCCCAGCGCGCCAAGGAGCGCGCGGAAAAGCGGGTTCAACGCTTCGACCGGGCCCTAGCAAGCGAACAAACCAAAGCCGCAGGCGGCATGCTCGCGGAGCTGAAAACCCTCCACCCGGCCCTGCCCCCGGTGCACCAAAGCGGCATCGACCTTGAGGCCCTCGAGGCCCGATACCAGGCCCTCCGGGACCAGCTTTTTGAGGCAAGCCTAGAGGCCCGGGAAGGGCTCATCGCCCAGCTCGAAGCCCTGACCGCCACCGCCGTCGAAGGCGAAACCGCGGAGGCTCAGGAGGCCGCAGGCAAGCAGCGCGCCGAGGACGTCAAAACCCTGCGGGGTGCGTGGAATGGCCTCGGCCCCGCCCGAGGGGAAGCGGGCAAGGCGCTACAAAAGCGCTTTGATGCCGCAGCGGAGGCAGCCTTCGAGCCGGCGCGGGCGGCCTTTGAAGCGCAGAATCAGCTGCGGGCGGCGAACACCGCCGCTCGGGAGGCCCTGCTTAAGACCCTCGAGGAGACCCTCGATGCGGTGAACTGGGAGGCGCCCGATTGGAAAGCCCTCGATCGCCTCTATCGCCATAGCAATGCCCAATGGCGGGAGCACGAGCCCGTGGATAACGGCGGGCGACGCCTCGCGGGCCCCTTCTTCTCTCGCATGCGGGGCCTGAAAACCCAGCTCGAGGCGCGCTGGCAAGCGAACGTGGAGGCGAAGCGTGCCCTGGTCGCGGAGGCCGAGGCCCTCGTCGCCGAGGGCGGCCGGGACGCGGCGGAGCAGTGCAAGGCGCTCCAGCGGCGCTGGGCGGAAATCGACATCACCCCCCGGAAGATCGATCGGGCCCTCTGGACCACTTTCCGGGGCCACTGCGACGCCATTTTTGGCCAGCTGCAGAAAGCGCGCAGCGAAGCCAAGGAGGCGGCCAACGCGGAAACCCAGGCCCTACGCGACCTGACCCAGCAGGTGGCGGCCGGCACGGCCCAGGCCCAGGACGAGGC
>JAYOYG010000058.1:3732-13978 GCA_038153445.1 Pseudomonadales bacterium | reverse complement strand
GGCACGATGCCCAAAAACCACGCCGCTGCGAGCCAGGGGACGGAAGCCTCAAGGCCGAGGCGGGTGATGAGGGAGGCCGCCACGGGGGTCAGGAGGATGCCACCCAGGGACAGGCCCGTGGAGGTGATAGAGAGCGCTACGGAGCGGCGGGCGGAAAACCAGCGCGCCACCAGGGTGGTCGCAGGCACCAGGGCCGAGCAGGCATGGCCCACCCCAAAGAGCATGAGCGCCCCGTAGAGGGCGGGCAGATTCGGCGCGTGGCCCAGGGCCAGGAGCGCCACCGCTCCCAGCACGCCGCCAAAGGCGAGGGTCCAGCGGGGGTCGTGACGCTGGAGCAGGGGCGCTGCGAACATGCCCGCCGACCCGCTGGCCACAAAGAACAGCGCCACGCCCACGGAGACGACGCTCACGGGATAGCGGCCCGTGGACACCAGGGCGTTCATGAGCACGGACATGTTGTAGAAGGCGAGGCCCGAGGTGAAGGTCAGCATCACGAACAGGGCCGCCACCACCTTCCACCCGTAGTAGACCCCCTGCTGCATGGCTGCGTGCTCCTTCTCGCCCCGGTCCCTTGCGGGGCCCTTGGCCTTGCGCTGGGCCCGCGGGGTCGCCAAGATTGCGCCCCTTCCCCCCCAAGCAAGGTAGGTCATCATTATGACTGAAACCGTCAACGTCGGCGGCCTCAAGATTGCCGCAGAACTTTACGCCCTGGTTCGCGATGAAATCGCCCCGGGCACGGGCGTCGACCCGGAACACCTCTGGACGGGTCTCGGCGCGATAATCCGCGACCTCGCCCCGCAAAACGCCGCCTGCCTCGCCAAGCGCGATGCGCTCCAAGCGCAAATCGATGCCTGGCTTGAGGCGGACCCGAGCCGCGCCGCGGACCCGGCAGCCCAGCAGGCCTTCCTCGCCGAGATCGGCTATATCGTGCCGACGCCGGCGCCCTTCAAGGTCAGTACGGCTAACGTCGATCCGGAGATCGCCCAGCTCGCCGGGCCCCAGCTCGTGGTGCCGGTGGACAACGCCCGCTACGCGCTGAATGCCGCCAACGCCCGCTGGGGCAGCCTCTACGATGCCTTTTACGGCACGGACCTCATCCCCGAGGGCGAAGGCACGGAGAAGGGCAAGGGCTACAACCCGGCCCGGGGCGCCCTGGTCATCGACCGCGCCAATGCCTGGCTCGACGAAGTCTTCCCCCTGACCGCCGGCAGCTGGGCTGAGGTGGAAAGCCTCGCCGTGGACGGTGGGCAGCTTCAGCTCACCGGCGCCCAGGGCGCCACGGCCCTCGCCAACGGCGACGCCTTCGTGGGCTTCAACCGGGACGGCGACCGCCTCGCCCAGGTGCTCCTTCAGCACCACGGCCTCCACGCCGATCTGCTCATCGACCCGAGCGACGCCATCGGTGCGCAGCATAAGGCGGGCATCAAGGACATCGCCCTCGAATCGGCCATCAGCACCATCATGGACTGCGAGGATTCCGTCGCCGCCGTGGACGCCGCGGACAAGGTGCAGGTCTACCGCAACTGGTGCGGCATCATGAAGGGCACCCTTTCCGTCGCCTTCAATAAGGGCGGGGAAACCCTCGAGCGGCGCATGAACCCGGACCGCACCTACCAAGCGCCCGATGGCAGCGCCCTCACCCTTCACGGCCGCAGCCTCCTCCTGGTGCGGAACGTGGGCGCCCACGTGATGACGGAGATGGTGACCACGGAGGCCGGGGAAGCGGTCCCGGAAACCTTTGTGGATGGGATGATCACGGCGCTGGCCGCCATGCACGACCTAAAGAGCACGGGATCCCTGCGCAACAGCCGCGCCGGCAGCGTGTACATCGTGAAGCCCAAGCAGCATGGGCCAGAGGAGGTCGCCCTTTCCGTGCACCTCTTCTCCCGCATTGAAGCGGTGCTGGGCCTTGCGCCGAACACCCTGAAGATTGGCATCATGGACGAAGAGCGCCGCACCACCGTGAACCTGAAGGCCTGCATCGAGGCTGCCCAGGAGCGGGTGATCTTCATCAACACGGGCTTCCTCGACCGCACGGGCGACGAAATCCACACCCACATGCGCGCCGGCGCCATGATCCCCAAGCCCGAAATCAAAGGGGCGCGGTGGATGCTCGCCTACGAAGATTGGAACGTGGACGTGGGCCTGGCCTGCGGCCTCGCGGGGCACGCGCAAATCGGCAAGGGCATGTGGGCCATGCCTGACGAAATGGCCGGCATGATGGCGGCCAAGGCGGCCCACCCGGAAGCCGGCGCCAACTGCGCCTGGGTGCCCTCCCCCACGGCAGCCACGCTCCACGCCCTCCACTACCACCAGGTGGACGTGCGGGCGCGCCAGGACGAGATCGCCCAGCGCACCCCGGCAGCCCTCGAAGCCATTCTCTCGCCGCCCCTGCTCGGGGACCGGGCCCTCAGCGCTGAGGAGCGCCAGCGGGAGCTCGACAACAACGCCCAGGGGATCCTCGGCTACGTGGTGCGCTGGGTGGAACAGGGCGTGGGCTGCTCCAAGGTGCCGGACATCAACGATGTGGGCCTCATGGAAGACCGGGCCACGCTGCGCATCTCCAGCCAGCACATTGCCAACTGGCTGCTCCACGGCCTCGTGGATAAGCAGCAGGTGGTGGAGACCATGCAGCGAATGGCCGCTATCGTCGATCGGCAGAACGAAGGGGACGCGGCCTACCGGCCCATGGCCCCGAACTTCGAAGACTCCGTGGCCTTCCAGGCGGCCATGGATCTGATCTTCGATGGCGTGAAAGAGCCGAACGGCTACACGGAAGCCACGCTTATGCGTCGCCGCCGGGAGTTCAAGGCCAAGGTCGCCGCCGGCGGCTGATCGGCCCTTGACCTGACCCTGTCCCCATCCCATGCTGAACGCTGGGATGGGGGATAACCGCGGCTTTTCAGCGCGGTTTAGGGAATGATTCATGACAACCTCAAAGGCTGCACTTGCAGCCGAGGGCGGGCTCTCGCTTCGAGAAGCCCTCACGGCCATGCCCCGCGCGGAGCAAACGCGCTGGGATAGCACGGCCCATTGGATTCGCTGGCTGGTGATGATTCGCGCACCGGTGCTGGTGATGACCTTCTCTTCCGCCGCGGGCGCCGGGCTCCTTACCCTCTATGAAGCGCAGCAGGGCCTCGGTCCCTACCCCGACCCCATGCTGTGGGGACTCACGGTCCTCGGGCTGTTGCTGGCTCATGCCACGAATAATTTGCTGAACGACGCCACCGATAGCCACCGGGGCCTCGATAAGGGCAACTACTTTCGGAATCGCTACGGGGTCCACGCGCTTGAGCAGGGGCTGATCAGCAAAGCCGCGTTTTATCGGGTGCTGATCGTCACCGGCGGTGCCGCGGCGCTCGTGGCCGTCGCGCTGCTCGCCCTTAGGGGGCCCGGGCTGCTCTGGCCCCTCCTCCCCGGAGCCCTTTGCCTGCTGTTCTACACCTGGCCCATGAAGCAGTGGGGCCTGGGGGAAGGGGCGGTGTTCTGGGTTTGGGGGCCACTCATGGTGCTGGGTACGCAGTACGCCATCGCAGAGACGCTCAGCCTTGGCGGCCTAACCCTTAGCGTGCTCCTGGGCCTGGGGCCGTCCATCGTGATCTTCGGCAAGCATATTGATAAGGCAGAGCTGGATCGGGAAAAGGCCATGCGGACCCTACCGGTGCGCCTGGGGGAACGGACCTCCCGGGGCGTGCTGGCCACCTTCACGGTGCTTCAATTTCCCGTGTTGATCCTGGCCTGCGTGACGGGCCACCTGCCCTGGCCCACCCTGCTCGCGCTGCTGAGCCTACCCAGTGCCTGGCGCCTCGTGCGGTGCACCCGGGCGCCCCGGCCCGAAAGCCGGCCCGAAGGGATCTCCGAAGCCCAGTGGCCCCTGTGGTTTGTCGCCTACGGATTCGACCACACGCGCCGCTTCGGGCCCCTGCTTTTGCTGGGCCTTCTGCTGAGCACGGTGGTTTAGGAAGGCCCGGAGAACCCGGGCCTTCCGATCGGTGCTTAGCCCTGGAATTCCGGGACGTGCACCGTCAGCCCGTCGAGGGCTTCGGTGTAGATGATCTGGCAGGACAGACGGGAGGTGGGCTGGCGCTCGGGGTTGAGATCCAGCATGGACTCTTCCATATCCTCAAGACCGCCGCACTTGTCGGCCCAAGCCTCTTCCACGAACACGTGGCAGGTGGCACAGGAGCACTGCCCGCCGCAGTCCGCGTCGATCCCCGGAACGCCGTTCTGCACAGCATTTTCCATCACGGAAATCCCTTCCGTGCCATCAATCTCATGCCGCGCGCCGTCGTGGGTGATGAAGATCAGCTTGGACATAGTGAATCCCTTAGTGTGTGTCGGACCCCGATGGCCCGAACGCTGCAAAACGTGATTCTAGCCTCACCTTTTGCCCCCGTGTCTACCCCAGGGGGCGTTTTTTCACTGAAGCCCTAGGCCAGCGCGACCTTAAAGGTGTCCAGGAGGCGCCAGAAGGCGCGGGCCGCGAGCTCCGGGTGATAAACCGCGGAATCGATGGCGCACCAGCCATGGCTGGCCCCGCCGTAAACTTCTACCTCATGGGGGCGGCCCGCTGCCTCCAGCGCCGCCCGAAGCACGCTCTTATCCTCTGGAGCCCGGGCATCGTCGTTTTCCGCAATCGCCACAAGAAAGCGTGCATCGCTTTGGGCAATGAGGTGGTGAGGGCTGCCCTCCCCCTCGGCAACCATGCGGGACCCGTGGAAGGTGGCCCCGGCCTTGATGCGGTCGGGCCGCGCCGCGGCGCTTTGGAGCACCATGGGGCCGCCCATACAGTAGCCCGTGGTGCCCATGGGCTTCGCGCTGTCCACCTCAGGCTGGGCATCCAGAAAATCCACGAAAGCCTTCGCATCCGCCATGGTCGTTTCCGCACTCAAGCTGCGAAAGAGGGGTAGGACCCGCGCCCGCACCGCCTCTTGCCCAAACTGGGCCCCGGCCTGCACCACGGGCGCGGGGGTTTTGCGGTAGTAAGGATTCACCGTCAGCACTGCGTAGCCCGCCTCGGCGAGGCGCTGCCCCATGGTTTCGAAGGCCGGGCGCAAGCCGAGAATATCGGGCCACACCAAAACCGCCGGGGCCGGCCCCGTAGTCGGCGTGGAAAATAAGGCGTCACAGGGACCGTCGCCCCCGGGAATCACCACGCGCCGCGTCTGCACCGGCGCCGCTCGCACCCCGGCGGGGAGGGTCAAGGCCAGCGCCGCGCCAAGGGACAGGGCGGAGAAGCGGCGCCGCGACAGGGCCGCGGCGGCCTCGTAGCGCCGCCCGTCTTCTAGGGTGTCTTGATCACACATGATGAGAACTCCTGACTTAGGACTCTTGGGCAGCCCGCTCGCAAGGGCCGCAGGCGTCGAGGCGCCCCGCGTCCGCCAGCACGGCACGAATGAAATCGATCCACTGAGGGTGGTCCTGAGGATCCCAGACCGTTCCCATGGCCGCGAAGGCCTCTTCCGCCGGCACCCCAAGGTAAATAATCCGGTACAGGGCAGAGAAAGCCGACGCCCGGTAGTTCACCTGGCAATGCACGAGCGTCGGCGCCTCGGGCCGCGCTGCCATGAGTCCCGCAAAGGCGCGGAAATCCGCCACCGTGGGGTTAGCGAAATCCACGGCGAGATGGGCAAAGCCGAGGCCCTGGGCAAAAGCGAGGCGGTCCTCGTCGGGAAGCGCCCCGGGGTTGTCGCTAAAGGCCAGGTAGATAATGCGCTCAAAGCCAGCGGCCTTGATGGCCGGGAGCTGCTCCGCTGTGGGCTGGCCGGCGCTGGAAAAGGTATCGCTATAGCGCTTAAAACCGACGATCTCTTCCACGGAAGCCAGGGCGGGAAGCGCGAGCGCCGCCCCCAGGACCAGCAAGGCCCGGATAAGCTTTTGAACACTCGCAGGGAAAACCATGGCGCACTTCCTCGTGGGCAGCATCGGTCGCGTGAACGACGCGCAGCCTTGAAGGTAAGGGAGGGCCGGAAAAAAGGCCAGCAGGCCGTGGAGACTCGTATACTCAGGGCTCCTGGGGCCAGGGAACACCGCCGTGCACAGCCTTAAACCGCCCTCGCTCTTTGGCTCCTGGGCCCCCATTGTCCTGACCCTGGGCCTTCTGACCTACCAGCTGCGCGTGGCCGGGGGCGGACCGCCCCACGTGCCGATTATTTTTGGCATTGCCATCACCGCCGCCCTCGGGAGCCTTCGGGGCCACCGCTGGCAGGCCATGGAGAAGGCCATGGCCCAGGCCGTGGGCAGCGCGGTGCCCGTGATGGGCATCATGCTGACCGTGGGCCTCCTCATTGGCACCTGGATCCTCTGCGGCACCGTGCCCTGGCTCACCCTCACAGCCCTGGCCCTGCTTGATCCGGCCC
Source organism: Pseudomonadales bacterium (assembly GCA_038153445.1). Classification (GTDB taxonomy): domain Bacteria; phylum Pseudomonadota; class Gammaproteobacteria; order Pseudomonadales; family Azotimanducaceae; genus Salivita. The sequence continues at coordinate 7,619 of JAYOYG010000058.1, read as the reverse complement.
TCTTCCTGCCCGTGGCTTGTCTGGCCTGCGCCATGGTTTCCCTGCTCGTGGGCACCTCCTGGGGCACGGTGGGCACGCTAGGCCTCGCCCTCCTGGGTGCCGGAGAAAGCCTCGGCATACCCGCTGCCATGACCGCCGGCGCCGTGGTCTCCGGCGCCTGGTTTGGGGACAAGCTTTCGCCGCTCTCCGACAGCACGAACTTTTCCGCGGCCATGGTGGGCACGGACCTCTACGCTCATATCCGGAATCTGCTGCCTACCACGCTACCGGCATTCCTCGTGGCGCTCGGCGCCTACGGCCTCCTGGGCCAAAGCACCGGCGGCGCTCTGGACGACAGCACGGTGGCGCTCCTGCGTGCGACGCTGGAGTCCCATTTCGTCTTCCATCCCCTGCTGGCCTTACCGCCTGCGGTGGTGCTGGCCGCGGCGCTCCTTCGCGTCCCCGCCCTGCCGGGCATCTTTTCCGGGGTGATCGCCGGCGCCCTCGTTGCTTGGCTCATTCAAGACGCAACCGTCGCCACGCTCTTACGGACGCTGATGGACGGCTACCAACCGGCCACGGGGGAGCCGCTGGTGGATACGCTGCTCGCCAAGGGCGGGCTCCTGTCCATGACCTGGGTGATCCTTCTGATCTTTGTCTCCATGATTTTCGGCGGCCTCCTGGAAGCTACGGGATGCCTCGATCGCATTCTGAACGCCCTCATCCATCGCCTTCACAGCCGCTTTCGCCTGTTCACGGCAGCCTTTCTCTCCACCCTGGGCATCAACGTGGCCAGCAACATCTTTGTCACCCTGGCGGTGAACGGGCGGCTTTTTGCCCCCGTGTTCCGGGGGGCGGGGTACAGCAGCGTGAACCTCTCCCGCACCCTCGAGGATGGTGGCACGCTGTCCTCACCGCTCATTCCCTGGAACGCTGGAGGCCTCTTCGTCACCAGCACCCTGGGCGTGCCCACGCTGCTCTATGCGCCCTTCGCCATCGCCAACTGGTTCGCCATGGTGCTGGATCTGCTGTACGCCGCCCTCGGCCGCTTCACGCCCCGGGCCGATGCTGCGGAAATCGCCCAGTGGCGCCGAGACCAGAATTTGCTTTTCCACGAGGGCCAGCTCATGACCGCCGACGCCCTACCCCCAAACACCTTTGCTGCGGAGCGCACGCCATGAGCCCAAGCCTTTCCGATCCCACCGGCGGCCTGAGCACCCACGATGCGGCCTTAGACGCCCGGAACGAGACCATCAAGATTTGGATCAACGGCGAACTGGTGCCCCGGCCCGAGGCCAAGGTGTCGGTCTACGATTCGGGCTTTCTGCTCGGCGACGGCATGTGGGAGGGACTGCGGCTCCACGGCGGCGTCTGGCCCTTTCTAGACGAGCACCTCGATCGCCTTTTCGATAGCTGCAAAGCGGTCAAGCTGGATATCGGCATGACCCAAGCGGAGGTCCGCGCGGCCCTCGATGCCACCGCCGCGGCCAACGGCATGACCGACGACGCCCACGCCCGGCTCATGGTGACCCGGGGTCCGAAGCGCCGGCCCTTCCAGCACCCCCAGCTGTCCCAGAGCGGCCCCACCATTGTGATCATCGCGGAGCACTCCCGCCCCGCCGAGGGCCTACAAAGCCAGGGCATTCGCCTCGCCACCGTGCCCCAGGTGCGCGGCCTGCCCCACGCCCAGGACCCCAAATTCAACTCCCACTCGAAGCTGAACTGCGTGCTGGCCTGCCTCCAGGCGGAGGCCGCCGGCGCCGATGAGGGGCTCATGCTCGACCCCCACGGCTTCGTGAATACCACCAACGCCTGCAACTTTTTTATCGTCCGCCGGGGCGAAGTCTGGACCTCCACCGGGGACTACTGCATGAACGGCATCACCCGGCGAAAGGTCCTCGAGCTGTGCCGCCGCCACGGTATTCCCGCCTTTGAGAAGAACTATTCCCTTCAGGAGGCCTTAAGCGCCGATGAAGCCTTCCTCACTGGCACCTTCGGCGCCCAAACGCCGGTGCACAGCATCGACGGCATTGCCCTCGGCAACGGCGCTCCCGGCGCAGGACCCATGACCCAACGAATCCAGACGCTCTATCGTGCTCTGATCGAGGAGGAGGTGGCGAAGCAAAGGGGCTAGGAGAAAGGTGGAGCGGGCAGCGGGAATCGAACCCGCATCATCAGCTTGGGAAGCTGAGGTTCTACCATTGAACTATGCCCGCCTAGAGCTAACTTCTTGCGTAAGCCCCATCGCGGGGACGGCAAAATTACGCGAAGCGCCGGAAAAAGGCCAGCGCTTCGCGCATCTGGGTCCTACTTCCGGCGCACCACCACGGGCAGCTCGCGAATGCCGCGAATGAAGCTCGAACGCAGGTAAACGGGATCGCCCACGACTTCGATGTCTTCGAAGCGGTTCATGATCTCTTCCCAGAGGATACGCAGCTGCATTTCCCCAAGGCGGTTGCCGAGGCAGCGGTGGATCCCATAGCCAAAGGACACGTGGCTTCGGGCATTGGGGCGCTCGATCTGAAAGTCGTTGGGCGCCTCAAACTGGCTGTCGTCCCGGTTACCGGAGACATACCACATGGCCAGCTTGTCGCCCGCCTTGATCTGCTTTCCGCCCAGCTCCGTGTCCTCCAGGGCCGTCCGCGCCATGTGCGCGACCGGGGACTGGTAGCGAATGATCTCCGGGATCACACCCGGGACCAGGCCCGGATTGGCCTTCAGCTTGTCGTATTCGCCGCGGAAGCGATTCAGCGCTAGCACGCCACCGGAAATGGAGTTCCGGGTGGTGTCGTTCCCGCCCACGATGAGCAGCAGCACGTTGCCGAGGTACTCGTTCGGCGGCATGTTCTTCGTGGCTTCCCCGTGCACCAGCATGGAGATGAGATCCGAGCCCGGCTGGTTCCGCGCCGCCCGCTCCTTCCAAACGGCGTCGAAGTATTCCCAGCACTTCCACAGCTCAGCGAAGCCCATTTCCGGGGTTTCGAAGACGTCAGGGTCGCCAATGGACTGGGAAACGTCGGACCAGTGAATCAGCTTATGGCGGTCCTCCTGCGGTACATCAAACAGGGTGGCCAGCATCTGCCCGGTCAGCTCCACGGACACATGGCGAACCCAGTTGAAGGTCTCGCCCACGGGCACGTTTTCAAGGATAGCCACGGCCCGCTCGCGGATCAGACCTTCCAGACGCGCCAGCTCCCGCTGGGTGAACATGGGCGCCACCACCTTGCGCTGCTCATCATGCTTCGGCTGGTCTTCCATGATGAACATGGGCAGGTGGAAGGTGGGATCGGGGTCCGGGTCCGCAACGCCCCCGAGCTGGATGCCGCCCTTCCGGGAATCGGAGGAGAACACCTTGTGATTCGTGTCCACGGCCATGATGTCTTGGTAGCGGGTGACGGACCAATAGGGCCCGAACTGGCTGTTCTCGCAGCGATGTACCGGATCTTCCTTCCGCAGGCGCTCGAAATAGGCCAGGGAGGCGTCCGCTTCGAAAAGCATGGGATGGCCGGGATTGAGGCTCTCCAGCGGGAGCTCATAGGGGCTCTTCGTGACGTCCACAGCCCACTGCTTCCAGGCCTCTTTATTCGAAAGGCGCATGCGCTCGGACTGGGAAAGCTTTTCGTTGTCTTCCATGGGGGCTCCTTGGGGGAAAGGTGAGCAACGCCTCATAATAGCGTGTTCCCAGCGCCAAAAAAGCCCGCCGCCTGACCCGGCATACCTAGGTCTCGGGCGCCGGGAGGTGGCACACTGAACTTTTTGCTCGGGGGGAATCGCATGGAACTCAAGGACAAGGTGGTGGTGATTACGGGCGGCGCGAGCGGCATCGGGGCGGCCCTGGCCCGCCGCTTTGCCCAGGAGGGGCCCAAGGCACTGGCCATCGTTGATCGCAATGAAGCCGGCGCCCAGGC
>JAYOYG010000058.1:0-3632 GCA_038153445.1 Pseudomonadales bacterium | reverse complement strand
ACCCACGGGGACGAGGGCCTTAAGGTTTCCGTGCTCTGCCCCCAGGCGGTGGATACGCCCATGATCGCGGGGACCGAGCAGGGTGGGGTGGCCGGCGTTGACGGCATCATGGCCCCGGAAACGGTGGCTGATGTGGTCGTCGAGGGCATCCGGGCCGAACGCTTCCTGATCCTCCCCCACCCGGAGGTAGAGACCTATCTTCAGCGGAAAACCGCGGACTATGACCGCTGGCTCGGCGGCATGCGCCGGCTCCAGGCCCGCTATGGGGAAAATGCGGTGAAGGGCCTTTCCTAGGCGCTAGCGGCCCAGGCCTCAATCTCTGCCAGCACGGCCCCTTTTTCCACAAGGGGCCAGGGTAGGTCCGGCGCGCCGAGGCGACTCGCGGACATGAGCCAAAGCGTCGCCCCGGGGAGGACCGCGGCGAGGCGCTCCAGCACCTCGTCGCCCCGCACCCCCTGGAGATTGAGATCCACGATTACCAGCTCCGGGGCCGCCGCAATGAGGGCAGGAAGACTTTCTATGCCGGCTTCCGCCGCCACCACCTGAATTCCCGGGAGCGCCTCAAGCGCAAGCACCAGCGCGGCTCGCACCGTTTCGTTATCTTCGATGAAGGCGAGGCGCCGGGGAGCCCGGCCTTCGCCCGTCACACGAGCCCCGACAGCCGACCCTTCACCTCCCCAGGAACGAGGAGACCGAGACCCTCAGTCCGGGCCTGCACGTGCATTTCTGGGGTGGAGGTCACCCCAAGCGCTTTAAAGATCCGGGATCGGTAGCTCTCTACGGTTTTCTCCGACACCTCTAGCACTGCCGCAATACTTGCCGCACTTTCCCCCGCAAGCAGACAGTGGAACACCTCGAGTTGACGCTGGGGCCAACCGTCCAGAGGGGAGCTGCCAGCGGAGAGAAGCTGCCCAACTTCATCGAAGGACATCTTCGGATCAAGAACGCGCTGCCCCTCCAGGGCGTCGGCGAGGGCCCCGGTGACCTCATCAAAGGCGAGGCTCTTGGACAGGTAGCCCGAAGCGCCAAGGGAGAAAGCCTTCGCTGCGTAGGCGTCAAGGCGGTGCATGGATAGGAAAACCACAACGGCGGCTGGGGCCACGCTTTTTAAGCGCGACAGCACTTCAAAGCCCGAGCCATCGGGCAAAGCAACGTCGAGCAAAATCAGCGTCGGCTGCAATACCTCAGCGACCCGGACCGCTTCGGCGCCATCCTGGGCCTCAAAGACTTCGGAAAACATTCCCGCTGCGCGAAAGGCCGCGGCCAGGCTCTCCCGGAGCAAGGCATGATCGTCCACAAGCAGAATGGATTCGGCGGGTTGCACGGCACCTCCCTGTGCGATTTGATGGAGAACGATAAGCTGCCTGTAGCTAAAGCGCTAGGGACCCGCCCGTGCTCGATGCCATTCTTCACCGCCGCGGCGTCCTCGCCTACAGCCGAACGGACCTCGAAGCGCTTTGGGAAACCGCCCGCCAGCTTCAGGGCTTTGCTAAGGCCGAACGCCGCGCCCTGGGACGGCTTTTACACGACGGACCCATGCAAACCCTAGCACTGGCGCTGGTGAAGCTTTCGACCCTCCCCGCCGAGGACGCCCCGGCGGCCACCCAGGCCTTGCTGCAGGAGGCCCTTGGGACCCTGCAAACCCTTGAAAATGAGCTCTACTCCCCTGCCGTCGACCTATTAAGCCTGGGAGAGGCTCTGCGGCAGCGATGGCGCGCTTTACCCCGAGCGCCCCTTGAGCTCGACCTCAGCACGGCCGGGGAGCAGGCCCTGGGCGCCTTCGACAAGGATCGCGTCTTCCCCCTCTTTTTCCTGGCGGACACCCTTGGGCAGCTCGCCGCCCAGCTCCCGGAGGGCACACTTACGGGGAAGCTGCGCCTTGCCAGAAAAGGAAGCACAGCGACGCTGCACTGCGCCTTCTCCGGTGCCGGCACCCCTCCCATGCTCCTCAAGCTTCCGCCCCTGCAGACGGCCCTTGCGCGCCTCGTGCTGGTGGGCGGACGCTTCAAAATCAGTCCTCGACGCTTTACCGCCTTGCTAAAGCCTTGAAACCCTTCACCGACCGGAGCCCGCCCTCATGACCGCCAAGAACGCCGTGCTCATCGTCCTCGACAGCTTAAATCGGCACCTCCTCGGAGCCTACGGCGGGAAGGAATTCGACACCCCAAACTTAGACGCTTTTGCGCGCGAGGCCCTCGTCTTCGATCAGCATCAGGTGGGCTCCCTGCCCTGCATGCCTGCGCGGCACGACATGCTCTGTGGCGTGCAGGATTTCCTCTGGCGGCCCTGGGGCTCCATCGAGCTGTGGGAGGCGCCAATCACTCGAGACCTCGAACGGGCCGGCGTCACCACCATGCTCGTGAGCGATCACCCTCACCTGTTTGAGAGCGGCGGCGAGAATTACCACTGCGACTTCACCGCCTGGGAATACCTGCGGGGCCACGAGGGTGATCCTTGGCGCACGGTGGAGGATCCGAGCTGGCACGGCGCCCCAGCGCTCCCGGCCCGCCGCGGCCACGGCCACGCCTACGACCTCAGTCGTACCTACTTTCGCGAAGAGGCGGATTTCCCAGGCCCCCAGACCATGACCGCTGCCGCGGACTGGCTACGACGCCAGGCGCCGCACCATGACCGCTTCTTCCTGCTCATTGACGAGTTTGACCCCCACGAGCCCTTCGATACCCCCGAGCCCTGGGCCAGCCGCTACGGGGAACCGGTGGACGGGGAGCGCGTCATCTGGCCCCCCTACGCCGTTGATGCCGTGGCCCGGGGACGGATTTCGGAAGCGGACGCCCGGCAGGTACGGAATAACTACGGCGCCAAGCTGAGCATGATCGACCACTGGCTCGGGAAGGTGCTGGCGACCCTTGAAGAGACGGGGCGGCGCGAAGATACGATGGTGATCATCACCACGGACCACGGTCACTACCTAGGCGAGCGGGACCTCTTCGGCAAGCCCGGCGTCCCGCACTTTGAGCCCCTTTCCCACATTCCGCTCATGATCCAGGGCCCGGGCATCGCCCCGGGACGCTACCCCCACCTGAGCACCACGGTGGATATCCACGCGACCCTCTGCGATCTCTTTGGCCTAACCCCGAGCCAAGCCGGGCACGGCACCTCCCTGCTCCCCGCCTTGGCGAATCCTTCCCAGAAAACCCGGGATTGGGCCCTGGCTGGAGTTTTTGGGCGCTGGGTTCAGATCACCGATGGGCGGTATAAGTACGCCCGGGGCCCCGTGGACGCCGCAAACCTGCCCCTGTCCCTCTGGTCGAACCGCTGGTCCACCATGCCCGTGCGCGGCATGGCCTCCCTACGGCTCCCGGAGCCCGATCACCGGGCCTTTATCGACTTCATGCCCGGCGCCACCATCCCCGTGCTGCGCCAGCCCTTCGCCCCCGGGGACCCCCTGCCCTACTGGGCCCTGGGCATGAAGCCGGACCAGCACGTCCTCTTCGACCTCGAGAACGATCCCGAGGAGGCCCACAACCTGTGTGGCACGGTCCAGGAACAGCAGAGCCTGGAGCTGCTGAGCCATGCCCTTCACGCCGTGCACGCCCCGGAAGAACAGTGGGCGCGCCTCGGCCTTAAGCTTTAGGACCCACCATGACCCTAGAACACCCCTTCGCCGATCT
>JAYOYG010000057.1:3889-14273 GCA_038153445.1 Pseudomonadales bacterium | reverse complement strand
CCCCCGGCAAGGTCGTCGGAGGCGCCGATGCGCGTGAAGATGCGATCGAGGCGTCCCACCCGAGCGGCCCGCGCGGGCACTCCAGCGCCGGTCCAGGCGAGGAGGGCAATGAGCGCCGTTTGCCGCATGAAGGTGGATTTTCCCCCCATGTTGGGCCCGGTGATGATGAGCATCCGCCGATCATCGGTGAGCTCAAGATCATTCGGGATGAAGGGGTCGTCCCGGGTGGCTTCGACCACCAGGTGGCGGCCGCCCTCGATGTGCAGCTGGGGCGTCTCGCAGAGGGTGGGGGGCACCAGATCGAGGGCCCGGGCGCGCTCTGCCAAGGTGCAGAGTACGTCCAGCTCGGCGAGGGCCCGGGCCAGAGGCCGGAGGGTCCCCAGAGCTTCCTGCAAGGTGCCCAGCAGCGCCTCAAAGAGGCCCTTCTCCCGGGCCAGAGCCCGGCTCTGCGCCGAGAGCGCCTTGTCCTCAAAGGCTTTGAGCTCGGGGGTAATAAAACGCTCGGCGTTCTTCAGCGTTTGGCGCCGCACCCAGCTGGCGGGCGCGGCTTCCGCGTCCCGACGGTTGGTCTCGAGGTAATAGCCGTGCACCCGGTTATAGCCAACCTTCAGGGAGGTCAGCCCCGTGCTTTCTCGCTCCCGCGCCTCGAGCTCCGTGAGGAAGGTGCCCGCATCTCGGGCAAGGCTCCGAAGCTCATCGAGCTCGGAATCGAAGCCGTCGGCGATGACGCCCCCATCCCGGAGCACCACCGGGGGATTCTCCACCAGGGCGCTTTGGAGTAGCGCTGCGAGGGACTCCTGGGGCGCCAGGGCCTCTCGTAGGGCGGGGAGGCGGGAGGGGGGCTCGTCCGACCCCAGGGGCGGGAAATGGTCCTGCACCGCGGGAAGCGCCTGGAGGGCATCGCGCAGCTTGGCAAGGTCCCGGGGCGGCGCAGAACCCAGGGCGACCCGGCTGAGGATGCGCTCTAAATCACCGATGCTTTTCAGCGTGGGCCGGAGGTTCCGATCCGGCCCCTCCAGGCGGGCGATGGCGGCTTGCCGGGCAAGCACTTCCTCCCGGTCCCGAAGCGGCCGGTTCAGCCAGCGCAGGAGTAGCCGGCTCCCCATGGCCGTGGCCGTGGTGTCGAGCATGCGCAGCAGGGTGAATTGCCGCTCCCCGGTGATCTGCTGTTCGATCTCAAGGTTCCGCCGGGTGTGGGCGTCCAGCAACACGGCGTCGCTGCTGCGCTCCCGGGAGAGCTCGGTAAGGTGGGGGAGGGCGCTCTTTTGCGTGGCCTTGGCATAGTCCAGCAGGGCCCCTGCGGCCCCTAGGGCTAGGGTCAAGTCCTCGGCTCCGAAACCACTTAGGTCCCGGGTGCCTAGCTGCTCCAGCACCGCCCGGCGCCCGGCTTCCTCCTGGAACTGCCAGGGAGGGCGCCGGACGCCTTTCAACCCCTGAAGCGCAGAAGAGGCGTCTTCGGAAACGAGCACCTCCGCGGGTTGGAGCCGTCCCAGTTCGGCGGTGACGGCCTCCCAGCTGGCCACTTCTGTCACCGCGAAGCGTCCTGCGGACAAATCAAGCCAAGCCAGACCGTAGGGGCGCGAGCCCCCGGGGGTGCTGGCGCCCTCGGCGATGGCCAGCAGTAGGCAATCTTGTCCGGCCTGAAGCAACGCCTCGTCCGTGACCGTGCCCGGGGTGACGATCCGCGTCACCTTCCGCTCCACGGGCCCCTTGCTTTGCGCCGGGTCCCCCACTTGCTCGCAGATGGCCACGGCTTCGCCGAGGCGCAGGAGCCGCGCCAGGTAGTTTTCCGCAGCGTGGTAAGGGACCCCGGCCATGGGAATGGGTTCGCCGGCGGACTGGCCCCGGGTGGTCAGGGTAATGTCGAGGAGTTCCGCAGCGCGCCGGGCGTCCTCATAGAACAGCTCGTAGAAGTCGCCCATGCGGTAGAAGAGCAGCACCTCCGGGTGCTCCGCCTTCAGAGCCAGATACTGCTGCATCATGGGCGTGTGTTGGGGCGATGCGGTCACAACGGTGGCGCCTAAGCTAGGGAAGCTGGGCAGTGAAGCACTGGCCTCCAGGACCGTCAACCAAGGCGCACGGATGGTGCGGATCGGACCCCCTTGGCAGGGTCGAAATCCCGTGATACTGTCTTTTCGTACAGTATTCGGCGAGTCCCCAGGGGGCGGGCCCGGCCTTGCATCGCAATGCCGTTTTCCCCGTCCTAGAATGGGAGCTCTAGCGGCCCCGGTGGCCCCCTAACTCAAGACGAGGCAACACATGGCGATCATGGACAGCACGGGCAACAAGGATAAGGCGCTCTCCGCGGCGCTCTCGCAAATCGAGCGCCAGTTCGGCAAGGGCTCCATGATGCGCCTTGGGGATCGGGAGCAGGTCAGCATCCCGGCCATTTCCACGGGCTCCCTGGGGCTGGATATTGCCCTCGGCATTGGGGGGCTTCCCCGGGGTCGCATCGTCGAAATCTACGGCCCCGAATCCTCCGGTAAAACCACCTTAACGCTGCAGGTTATTGCCGAGGCGCAAAAGCTCGGGGGCACCTGTGCTTTCATCGACGCGGAACACGCGTTGGACCCCATCTATGCCGAAAACCTCGGAGTGAATACCGACGACCTGCTTGTCTCCCAGCCCGATACGGGGGAGCAGGCCCTCGAAATCTGCGACATGATCGTCCGCTCCGGTGCGGTGGATGTGGTCGTGGTCGACTCCGTGGCCGCCCTCACGCCGAAGGCGGAAATCGAAGGGGAAATGGGCGATACGCACGTGGGGCTTCAGGCTCGCCTCATGAGCCAAGCGCTCCGGAAGATGACGGGGAATATCAAGAACTCGAACACTCTGGTCATCTTTATCAACCAGATTCGCATGAAGATCGGGGTTATGTTCGGCTCTCCGGAAACCACCACCGGGGGGAACGCACTGAAGTTCTACTCCTCCGTTCGCCTCGATATTCGCCGCATTGGTGCGGTCAAGGAAGGGGATGAGGTGGTCGGTAACGAAACCCGGGTAAAGGTCGTCAAAAACAAGGTGGCGCCCCCCTTCCGCCAGGCCGAGTTCCAGGTGATGTATGGCAAGGGCACCTTCCAGCTTGGGGAGGTGATCGACCTGGGCGTGAAGCAAGGGCTGATCGACAAGTCTGGTGCGTGGTACGCCTACAAGGGCGATAAGATCGGCCAGGGTAAGAAGAATGCGGCCGATTACCTCGCAGAGCACACGGAGGTCGCTGAGGAAATCGAAGGGGCTATTCGCGAGGCGCTATTGCCGAAGCCGCGCCGGGCGCCAGAGGCCGTGGACGTTTCGGCGCCCCCCGCCGCTGATTTTGGCTAGCGCCGCCCCTTTAGCGCTTCGGTCCTAGGATGGCGGAAGCGGCTCCAGCCCTTCGAGAGGCTGCCCTGCGGCTTCTCGCTCGTCGGGAACATAGCCAGCGGGAGCTGGCTCAAAAGCTTCGGAAGCGTTTCCCGGAGGTGCCCGGGGAGCAGCTCGAGGCCGAGCTCAAAGCCCTCGCTGAGGCCGGCTACCAATCCGATGCGCGGCGCCAGGCCTCCCTAATCCGCCAGGCAGAACTTCGGGGTCAGGGGCCCGGGCGCCTTGGCGCTAAGCTTCGGGCGGAAGGCTTGCCTCCGCCGGAAACCCCCGAAGACCCCACCGCGCTCGAGGCTCGCCTTGCGGCCCTTCAGCAGCAGCGCTTTGGTGGTGCCCCAGCGGATGCCAAAGCCTGGCAGAAGCAGGCGCGGTTCTTCGCCTATCGCGGCTTTCCCCCGGGGCTTATTCGCCGCTGCCTTGGGGAGATTCCCTGGGGGGACTCGGAGGCCTAAGCCGGTTTTCCCGCGTTCCCGGGTGCCTAGGGCTAGCGTATACTGCGCGGCTGCCTGGGCAGCGTCTTCCGCGCTGCATTGCTGATCCCCAAGCGCTGGAGTCGCCATGAAAAGCGCGGATATTCGCCGCACCTTCCTTGAGTTCTTTCAAGAGCACGGTCATGAGATCGTGCCGAGCAGCCCCCTTGTGCCCGGGAACGACCCCACCCTGCTGTTTACCAACGCCGGCATGGTGCAGTTCAAGGACGTGTTCACGGGGCGGGAGCAGCGAAGCTATCAGCGCGCGGTCACCAGCCAGCGCTGCGTGCGGGCCGGGGGCAAGCACAACGATCTCGAAAACGTCGGTTATACCGCGCGTCACCACACCTTCTTCGAAATGCTGGGGAACTTCTCCTTCGGCGATTACTTCAAGCACGACGCAATTCGCTTCGCCTGGACGCTGCTGACGGAGCGCTTTGGCCTTCCGGCGGAAAAGCTCTGGGTCACGGTTCACGACAGCGACGACGAGGCGGAGCAGATCTGGCGCGATGAGATCGGCGTCCCCGCTGACCGCATCACGCGCATGGGCGACAAGGACAACTTTTGGTCCATGGGGGACACGGGCCCCTGTGGCCCCTGCTCGGAGATCTTCTACGACCACGGCCCCGAAGTGTGGGGTGGCCCGCCGGGCACGCCGGAGGAAGACGGCGATCGCTACGTCGAGATTTGGAATCTGGTGTTTATGCAGTTCGAGCGTAGCGCCGACGGCACCATGACGCCTCTGCCGCGCCCCAGCGTTGATACGGGCATGGGTCTCGAGCGCGTCGCCGCCGTGCTGCAGGGCGTGCATAGCAATTACGAGATTGACCTTTTCCAAGCGCTGATTGCTGCCGCCGCTGAGGCCACGGGGGCGGATGCCGCCAACCCGGACCAACTCCCCTCCCTGCGGGTCATTGCTGACCACATCCGGTCAGCCGCCTTTCTGGTTACGGACGGCGTGGTGCCCAGCAACGAGGGCCGGGGCTATGTGTTACGACGCATCATCCGCCGGGCCCTCCGGCACGGACACAAGCTGGGCTGCGAGCGTGCCTTCTTTCATCACCTCGTGGCGCCGCTGGCCCGGGAGATGGGGGCGGCCCATGAAGCACTGGCGGCGCAGCAGGCCCGGGTCGCGCAAATTCTTGAGCAGGAAGAGGCGCAGTTTGCCCGCACCCTGGCTCAGGGCATGACCGTTCTAGAAGGGGAGCTCGCGACCCTCGCGGGCAAGGAAATCCCCGGGGACGTGGTCTTCAAACTCTACGACACCTACGGCTTCCCCGTGGATTTGACTGCCGATATCGCCCGGGAACGGGATCTCACCCTAGATGAAGCCGGTTTCGAAGCGGCTATGGCCGATCAGCGCGCTCGGGCCCGCTCCGCGAGCCGCTTTGCCGCTGCAACAGAAGCCGAACTGGACGTCGCTGGTCAGGTGGAATTCCGGGGCTATGAGGTGCCGACGGCTGAGGGCATGGTCACGGGCCTCTTCCGGCGCACAGAGGCGGGGCTTGAACCTGTGGAAGCGCTTGAAGCTGGAGCCCCGGGCGCCGTGGTGCTCGACCAGACGCCGTTCTACGCCGAGTCCGGCGGCCAGATTGGGGACCAGGGGGAGCTCCGGAGCAGCGCCGCCGCGTTCGCCGTGGAAGATACCCGTAAGGCCGGGGCTCAGCATCTGCATCTCGGCACCCTCGGCAAGGGTGCACTGGCCCTCGGGGATCGGCTCGAGGCCCACATTGATAGGGCCCGGCGCCAAGCCATCGCCCTGAACCACTCGGCGACGCACCTTTTGCATGCGGCGCTCCGGGAGATTCTCGGGCAGCACGTGGAGCAGCGCGGCTCCCTGGTGACTGCGGAACGGCTTCGCTTCGACTTTGCTCATCATGACGCCATCGATCGGGCCGTCCTCGATCAGATTGAGGATCGGGTGAACGCGGTCATTTGGAGTAACTGCCCGGTCCAGACCCGGGTGATGTCCTTTGATGCTGCCCGGGACGCCGGCGCCATGGCTCTCTTTGGAGAGAAGTACGGCGACGAAGTGCGCGTGCTCTCCATGGCCGGAGATTTTTCCGTCGAGCTCTGCGGGGGCACCCACGTGACCCAGACCGGGGATATCGGCTTGCTGCGCATCGTCAGCGAGCAGGGTATTGCGAGCGGCGTGCGGCGGATTGAAGCGGTCACCGGTCCTGCTGCCCATGCCTATCTGCGGGACGCCGACGTCGCCCTACGCAGCGCTGCCGGTCGCCTTAAAGTCACTCGGGAGCAGGTGCTCGAGCGCATGGAAGGGCTGCTGACGCAGCAGAAGGCGCTGGAGCGGAAGATTGATGAGCTTGAACAAAAGCTGGCGCAGGAGGCCGGTGCGGACCTCGCTGCGGGGGCAGTAGAGGTGGATGGCCTTCGCGTTTTGGCGGCGACTCTCCCCTCCGGTGGTGCCAAGGCGCTGCTTCCGGCCTTGGATCAGCTGAAGGCGCGCCTTGCGCCGGCGGTCGTGGTGCTGGCGGCGGTGGAAGAGGGCGCGGTGAGCTTAGCCGCAGGCGTCAGCGCCGACTGGGCGAAGCGCCTCCCCGCGGGTCCCCTTGTGCAGCACGTGGGGGCGCAGGTGGGCGCCAAGGGAGGTGGCCGGCCAGAGCTGGCCCGGGCCGGCGGGGGCGATCAGCCGGAAGCGCTGGAGACCGCGCTGGCTTCCGTGGCTGCCTACGTCGCGGAGCGGTTGAGCTGACATGGCCCTTTTGGTTCATAAATACGGCGGCACCAGCGTTGGTAGCCTAGAGCGCATCGAGGCCGTCGCCGCGCGGGTGGCGCGTCATCGCGCAGAGGGTCATCGAGTGGTGGTGGTCGTTTCCGCCATGAGTGGAGAAACGAACCGCCTGCAGGCTCTGGGCCTGGACCTTGGCGGGCAGGCGGTGCCCCGGGAAATGGACGTGCTACTCGCATCCGGGGAGCAAGCGAGCGCTGCGCTTACGGCCATTGCCCTAAAGGGCCTGGGCGTTCCGGCGCAGTCCTTTCTTGCCGACCAGCTGCCCATCCGCACCGACAGTGCCCACACCCGGGCGCGCATCGAGCACATCGCGACGGAGGCGTTGTTCGACGCCCTCGACGCCGGTGTGGTGCCCGTGGTGGCAGGCTTTCAAGGCCTCGCAGTGGATGGATCGATCACCACCTTAGGACGAGGCGGATCGGACACCACAGCGGTGGCCCTGGCCGCGGCCCTAAAAGCCGATGAATGCCAGATCTACACGGATGTCGATGGGGTATACACCACGGATCCGCGGGTGGTTTCGTCAGCACGCCGCCTGCCCCGGGTTACCTTCGAAGAGATGTTGGAGATGGCGAGCCTAGGATCGAAGGTGCTACATCCCCGGTCCGTGGAGTTTGCTGGCAAATATGGTGTACCCGTGCGCGTGCTCTCAAGCTTTGAGGATGGCCCGGGCACCCTGATTACCTTGGAGGAGGATGGTTCCATGGAGCAGCCCTTGGTTTCCGGCATTGCCTTTACCCGGGACGAGGCCAAGATCTCCGTTCGGGCCGTGCCTGACGTGCCCGGAGTCGCTTCGTCCCTCCTTGGCCCCGTTAGCGCGTGCGGCATAGAGGTCGACATGATCGTGCAAAACCTCGCGAACGACGGGGGTCAGAACGACTTCACCTTCACCGTAAAGCGGGGCGACTATGATCGAGCCCTATCGGTGGTGCAGGAAGCCGCCGACGCCCTGGGCGCCGGCCCCGTGGTGGGCGATGCCAAAATTGTGAAGGTGTCCGTAGTGGGCGTGGGGATGCGGTCCCATGCCGGGGTGGCCACGCAAATGTTTGCTGCGCTCGCAAAGGAAAATATCAATATCCAGATGATCAGCACCTCCGAGATCAAGATTTCCGTGGTTCTGGACGAGAAATACCTTGAACTGGCGGTGCGCACGATCCACGACACCTTCGGTCTTGAGCGTACGGAGGGGGTTGCGTGACGCTGGCTTCTGGCGGCTTTTTTCGCCATTCTTGCAAGACACAACTAAATGACTTGGCGGTTCCCCTGGGGCTCGCCTTGGGGTCGGAGAGGCACGCGTGTTAATTCTGACGCGGAAGGTCGGGGAGTCGGTTTTGATTGGGGACGGTATTAAGGTCTCCGTCCTGGCCGTAAAAGGCAACCAGGTCCGCGTGGGCATCGACGCGCCCAAGGAGGTTTCCGTGCATCGGGAAGAGGTGCGGGAGCGGTTGGAAGAAGGAAAGGGCGGGCCCTCCGAGGCCGACGGCTAATAGCGCCGTGCCCCCTGGGCATCCGCGTATAGCGTGTTAGAATCGCACCCCCCGGAGAGATGGCCGAGTGGTCGAAGGCGCTCCCCTGCTAAGGGAGTATGGGTTAAAAGCCCATCGAGGGTTCGAATCCCTCTCTCTCCGCCAGTTCAGCTAAAGGCGCCTAAGGGCGCCTTTTTCGTTTTGGGTTCCTGGCCGTGGCCTGCGGTCGGGAAGTGAGGCGCGATACATGCTGAAAGAACTGGGCCTTGGGGCCCTGCTTTTTATCGCCGGAGATTCGGAGCTTGGGCGCAGGGCGGGTGATGCGCTTGTCGCCGATAAAATTGGTGACGCCCTTGAGGAGGGCGGCTTCGATGCCGTTTCCCTCGGGCCCTGGGCCGTCGGCCGAGACGAAGCCGGTTTCTATGTGGATTTTTCCGAGGTCTCCGTGCGCCGAGGCGCGATACGGGTCACCGCTCAGCGCGCACGCTACCACCCCTTCTCCTCCGCCGTCGCTTTCGAAGCGGGCACGCTGCGGCACGATGGCCGCGAGGGCGTTTCGCCTCTGGCCTGGTCCTTTAGGGAAATTGATCTTGCGGTGACTGGCTGGCGAAGCATCCGAGCCCTCTCCGCCGATGCACGAGGCCTACGGAGTCTAGGCCCGGTGGCAACGCTGATGGCCTATCCCTTGCCTGGCACGCTGGCGGCGCCGGAGGCGCTTGATCATCTGCGCTTCCTTTACGACGATCGGGGACGGTCCCTGGAAGTGTCCTGGGCCGCCGCCCCGGCCTGCGCCGCCCTGAACCTCGCGCCCGCCCAAGCGGTTCCCCTGCTCGAGCTTCGGCCATTCCTCACGTCTGAGAGTGCGGCGGCGGAGGTGCGAAGTAGCAGCGAAGGTTGCGATCAGCTTGTCAGCACCGGGCGGGCAGCCTTTGCTGCGCTGAACGTCAGCCCGGCGCTACTGGAAATCTTTCTAGAGGAACTGCCCGAGGCCTATACCTACTTACTTCGGTAGGGCTCGGGAGAGATGGCGGGCGCGGGAGGATTCGAACCCCCGACCTTTCGGTTCGTAGCCGAATGCTCTATCCAACTGAGCTACGCGCCCCGAATTCTCGCGAAGGACTGACTGCGAGAGCGCGGCATTATCTGGGTCTCTCCCGGGCAGGTCAAGGTTTAACCCCGGGGGACTTCACGGTTTTTACCTATTTCGTCCGCGCTGGTTTTAAGGACACGCCAGCGGTCTTTGATAGCATAGGCGGTTGGGGTCCAAGCTAGGAAAGAGTATTGAACGCGCGCCTGACTGCGTACCGAATTGGGTTTGGTGCGCTCCTGATCATTTTGTCTGCCTTTGCGCAGGCCGTCCCCGGGGATAGCGCCCTGGTGCGGCCCCTGCGCGTCGCAACTTTGCCCGAGGGCTTCCGGCTCGATGGTCGCCTCGAGGAAGCGGTTTGGGCCGACGCACCGGTGGTCAATGAGTTCTCCGTGGTGGAGCCCGATACCCTGGCTGCGCCGCCCCTCGAATCCACCATCCGCATGTTCTACACGGACCGGGGCCTTTACGTGGGTTTCCATGGGAAGCAGGCCGCGGACACGCTAGTGGCGCGCCTCTCGCCGCGGGATCAACGCATCGCCCGGGATTCCTTTTCCATCACCGTGGATCCCACGGGGACCGGCCTCTTTGGCTATTGGTTTTCCGTCGCCCTAGGGGACTCCCTGGCCGATGGGACGGTGCTGCCAGAGCGTCAGTTCAGCAATCAGTGGGATGGCCCCTGGAACGGTTTTAGCGCCGTTACGGAAGACGGTTGGAGCGCGGAGCTTTTCCTGCCCTGGTCCATGATGGCCATGCCCAAAAGCGGTGACGACCGCACCATTGCGTTCTATGCCTCCAGGCAGGTGGCCTATCTGAATCAGCGTTGGGGCATTCCGGCCCTCCCGAGCACCACGCCGCGCTTTATGTCGGCCCTGCGGCCCGTGCGCATTCAGGGCATCCAACCGTCGACCCAGCTCACCCTCTACCCCTTCTCTGCGGCCACCTATGACGCGGCCGAGGGGGACCTCGAAAGCAAGGTGGGGTCCGATATCTATTGGCGGCCGAGTTCTAATTTGCAGTTCTCCGGCACGCTGAATCCCGATTTCGGGACCGTCCAGCAGGATGATCTCGTGGTGAATCTCTCCGCCTTCGAGGTGTTCTTCAGCGAGCGCCGGCCCTTCTTCCTCGAGGGTCAGGAGGTGTTCAACACCTCCCCCCGGAGCACGGGGAACTATCGCAATGGCCCGCAGATGACGCTCCTGAACACCCGACGCATCGGCGCGCCCCCGCCCCTTCCGGTGGATGACCGGGT
>JAYOYG010000057.1:0-3789 GCA_038153445.1 Pseudomonadales bacterium | reverse complement strand
AAGGGCGGGGTGTGGAAGTTCGATGGCCAGCTCATCGGCTCCCAGGCTGACGATCGCTTTGGCTTAGGGCTGGCTAGCGATCTGGTATACACCCCCAGGAAGGGGCGGGTGCATAACTTTGCCCTCGATCTTCTCGATCGGCACATCGACATCAATGATTTTGGCTTCCTTAGACGTAACGATATCGCCCAGCTGCGCTATCGCTACGAGGAAACCCGCTCCGACCTTAGCCATGTTCGGGATCGGACCACGACCCTTCGCGGCTTCTACGGTTGGAATTGGCAGGGGCAGCAGATCAGCTCGGGGATCATTGCTGAGCGGGAGTGGACGCTCCTCAATTTGTCTCGAGCCCGGATCGAACTTGGCTACCGGCCCGAGCGTTGGGACGACCGCAACAGCTTTGGTAACGGCGCGTTTAAATCTGAAGGGCGTGCTACGGGGGAGTTTTTCGTCGGCACCAACGAAAGCTTACCCCTCGTGGGCGGAGTCTTTGGGGGCTTTGAGCAGGAGACGCTGCAAGATTGGTCCTACAGCGGTGGCGTTTTTATGGTGTGGCGCCCTGGGGATCGCTTCAATGCGCGCATGCGCATGGAAGTTCGGCGTCGAAATGGCTGGGTTCTTCACGACGAAGACCGGCGCATGACCAGCTTTGATGCCGAGCAAATTGCCCCGCGCATGACCCTTGAGTACTACTTCTCGGCGCGCCAACAGCTTCGGGCGTCCATGCAGTGGATTGGGCTCCGGGCGAAGGAATCGGACTTCTATGAGATTGCTCCGAGTGGCCGTCTCATTGATGCAGAACAACCCACGGCCCCCGGGGCCCAAGACTTCTCGATCTCCAACGCCATTCTTCAGCTGCGCTATCGGTGGGAGATCGCCCCCCTCTCAGATCTCTTCGTCGTCTACAGCCGCGGCGGCTCCCTGGACGATCCCGCGGGCCGGGGCTTTGATGAGCTCTTCAACCGTAACTTCGCGGAGCCCGATCAGGACCAGCTGGTGGTGATGCTTCGCTACCGCATGGGCTCCTAAGGCCCATCCCGTCCAAGGGCAAGGGTAAGCACAAAGCCTGAGGGGCCCCGGTGAACCGGAGCAAGGCGCATCGTTCCTACCCCTGGCGGGCTTCGCGTCAGGCGCCAGGGATTAGCCGTTGCCCCGAGCCGGCCTAGGCCGCTCAGCCCACGCCCATCGGCTTTTAAGGCCGCTTCCAGAGCCGTCCAGTTTCCCGTCAGCTTTCCGTAGGGCCCTTGCCCGTCTTTCCAAGGAAGGCGCTTGGCGAGGCGTGCCTTTGGATTTCGTCGATCTCGCTCGCAGTCCACCCCAAGGCGGATTCCAAAACCTGCGGCCCAGGCCACCAGGACAAGCCCGTCGCTGTGGGTGATGCTGACGGCATAGCGCCGCCCCGTGGCGCTGCGAAGCCGGGGGCGGCGTCGATGCCGTAGGCGAAGGCGCAAATGTTTGGGTCCCTGGGTCTTCAAAAGCCTGGCGGCTATGCGCTGAGCTTGGGTCAGGGGCCGGTCATGGCGAAGGCCGGCGCGGCGCAAGGGGAAGGGGGCAGGGCTACGCTCCGGCGCCCAAGCCAGAAAGATCATGGCCGATCCCAGGCGCTGCTTCGCCTGGCCCGCACGATGCTTCATGGGTAGAGGCTGCGAAGCCCTGCGTCGAGGCTAATCTGCGGCGTCCACCCCGTGCGGGCGCGAAAGGCGCTGCTATCGCAGGACCAGTCTTCAAAGGTGAGTTCCCGCACCTTGCCGGGGGTCAGCATGGGGTCGTCGCCCAGGGCCTTGGCGCTGAGCGTGGTCCCCAGGGAAAGGAGGTAAAGAAGCGTTTTGGGTACCGGGAATACGCGGACCCGGTCTCCCCGAAGGCGGGCGGCGGCGGCGGCGATTTCCCGCCAACGGTAGCCTTGGGCTCGGGCATCGGCGAGGGGGTAGGGGCCGGCCTCCCCGGGTGTGGTGCGCATGGCGAGGAGCAAGGCGTCCACTAGGTCATCGATGTGCAGCAGGCTGACGCGCCGATTTCCCACGGGCCGCGGCAGCCTGCCTTTCATGGCTTGATCCAGCAGGGGCTTCAATTCCCGATCCCCGGGGCCGTAGACCGCTGTGGGGCGCAAGATGAGATCTCCGCTTTGGCCGCGGGTGGTAACTAGGAGCTCGGCGCTGCGCTTGCTGGCGGCGTAGTCCGACAGCTGGGGCTGGGCCGCTGCGAGGGTCGAAACGTGGAGTAAGCGTGCCTTCGGGGCCGCCGCAGCCATGGCGTCGAGCAACGCCGCGGTGCCGTCAACGTTAACCGCATCGAAGGCCCGGCGTGAGGCGCCGCGCACGGCCCCGGCGCAATGGACCACCCAGGCCGCATCGCGCACGAGGGTTCGGAGGGCTACGTTCGAGGATAGATCCCCGCGGACCACGGTCACCGTGTCCGGGAGGCGGCTATCCGCTTGCCGGGACAGGGCGCGGAGCACCTGTCGACTTGGCTCGAGCCGCTGGCAGAGCGCCCGACCGATAAACCCCGTCGCGCCGGTAATGGCGATGGGGCCGGGAAGATCGCTTAAGAGATCGCTATTCACGGCGTCTCCGAAGCAGCGCCAAGGGCTAGCTCGAGGCTTGGGTCTTGGTCGAGGAAGAGCTGCTTTGCTTTGGCCCTGGAGAGCTTGCCTGAGGTGGTACGGGGAAGCGCATGGGGCGCCACGCCATGGATTTGCGCTTCTACCCCAAAGGCCGTTTGCACGGCCCGGCGCACCGTCCGCAGGAGTGCCTGACGCTTGTCTTCATCGCGCTCTCGGCATTGGAGTAGCACTACGAGTTCGTCGCGCTCCGGCCCTTCAACGGTAAAGGCGGCGGCGTCGCCGGTACGCCCCTCCGCACTCCGTTCGGCGGTCAGTTCGAGATCCTGGGGCCAGAGATTACGCCCGTTGACGATGAGGAGATCCTTGCGCCGCCCCGTCACCACGAGGGTGCCGGATCGAAGGTAGCCAAGATCCCCCGTATCTAGCCAAGCCCCGTGCAGGGAACTGCGATCAAGCCCCGCTTCCGTGAGGTAACCCTCCATGGTGCTCGGCGTGTGGAGAAAGATGCTGCCCAGCACGCCATCGGCGCAGGGGGCGCCGGAGGGGTCCCGGATTTCGATCTCATAGCCTGGAAGCGCTTCCCCGCAGCAGGTAAAGCGGAGGCTTTCCGGACCCTCGGAAGGCTTTGCGATGCCCTCCCGTTCCCGGGCAAGGCGATCGATCCGATCGGTTTTTAGGCCCGTTCCCGGCGCCGTAAAACTCACGGCTAGGGAGACCTCTGCCATGCCGTAGGAGGGCATGAGAGCTTCGGCCTTGAAGCCTCCTGGGGCGAGGGCCTCCGCAAAGGTTTCAAGGACCTTGGGCCGGATCATGTCAGCGCCACAGCCCGCGATGCGCCAATGACCCAGGGAGAAGCTTTCCGCATCGCGGGGCCGTAGCCGGCGCGCAGTGAGTTCGTAGCCGAAGGGCGGGGAGAAGGAGATCGTTCCTCCGTATTCGCTAATCAGGCGGGGCCAAAGGCGGGGCCGCATGGCGAACTCCCGGGAACCCAGGTAGTCGATGCTGGTCTGGCTGGCCATGGGAACCATCACTTTTCCCACAAGCCCCATATCGTGATAGATCGGAAGCCAGGAGCAGAAGCGGTCGCTTTCCGTGATCTTGAGACCGTCGCGAATAATCCCTTGAACATTGCGCAGGGTGGCGCGTTCCGTCAGCACCGCCCCCCGGGGAAACTGGGTGCTTCCGGAGGTGTACTGCACATAGGCGACCTCGTCCGGGCCCGGGAG
>JAYOYG010000056.1:8064-15169 GCA_038153445.1 Pseudomonadales bacterium | reverse complement strand
CGCCCGGCCAGCTGCCCCGGATCCTTCTTCGAGGGGCCTTCCACGAGAATGCGCTGAAGGGATCCGATGAGGCTTTGGCTGCGGTTCATGCCCTGCTGCCGGAGCCGGGCCTGCAAAAGCGCAAGGCGCGCCTTTTTCTCCTCCTCGGGGATCGGATCCTGGAGATCCGCCGCCGGGGTTCCTGGGCGACGGCTGTAGATAAAGCTGAAGGAGTGGTCGAAGTTGATCTCCGCCACGAGGTTCATGGTGGCCTCGAAATCCTGAGCCGTTTCCCCCGGGAAACCCACGATAAGATCGGTGGACATCACCAAATCGGGGCGCAGGGCGCGGAGCTTCCGCACCTTCGCCTTGTATTCGAGGATGGTGTGGCCCCGCTTCATCAGGGCCAGGATGCGATCGGAGCCGGACTGCACGGGCAGGTGAAGGTAGTTCACGAGCTCCGGCACTTC
Source organism: Pseudomonadales bacterium (assembly GCA_038153445.1). Taxonomy (GTDB): domain Bacteria; phylum Pseudomonadota; class Gammaproteobacteria; order Pseudomonadales; family Azotimanducaceae; genus Salivita. The sequence goes on along the minus strand of JAYOYG010000056.1, from coordinate 14,720 downwards.
GCCGTACACCTCAATTAAGCTCTCGGAGAACTCCACGGGGTGGCTCGTGGTAAAGCGTATGCGGTCGATGCCGTCGATAGCCGCCACGTGAGTAATCAGCTCAGCAAGGTCCGCCACGGCGCCATCGGCCGTCGGTCCCCGGTAGGCATTCACGTTCTGCCCAAGCAGATTGATCTCCCGAACCCCGCCCCGGGCGAGGGCCTCACACTCCGCCAGCACCGGCTCCAGGGGGCGGCTGATCTCCTCCCCTCGGGTGTAGGGCACCACGCAGAAGCTGCAGTACTTCGAGCACCCTTCCATGATGGAGACAAAGGCCGTGGGGCCCTCGGCCTGAGGCTCCGGGAGGCGATCGAACTTCTCGATTTCTGGGAAGGAGATATCCACCAGGGGCGGCTGACGCTTGGCCCCCGGCGTCGCGCCGGCGCGGCGTTCGTCGATCATCTCCGGCAGGCGGTGCAGGGTTTGGGGCCCGAACACCAAGTCCACGAAGGGGGCCCGATCGGCGATGGCGTGCCCTTCCTGGCTGGCCACGCAGCCCCCAACGCCAATGAGGAGCTCGGGCTTATCGGCCTTGAGGCCGCGATAGCGTCCCAACTCGCTGAAGACCTTTTCCTGCGCCTTCTCCCGAATGGAGCAGGTGTTCAGCAGAATGAGATCGGCGTCCTCGGGGCGATCCGTGGGCTCCATGGCCTGCCCCTCGCGCAGCGCATCGAGCATGCGCGCCGAGTCATATTCATTCATCTGGCAGCCGTAGGTACGGATAAAGACTTTCTTTGCCATGGCTCACCTCACAAGCCCCGCCGGGGCGGCGATCATACCGGCTCCCCACAAGATCCAAAAACCACCGGAAGGGAAATTCCGCTCCGCCCCCTTGCAAAGCGGCCCACAAAGCCCAAACTGCGCCCCTTCGGATGCAGGAGAGCGGCGCCATGGCCGAACCCACCCACCTCTATCGCGTGATCTTCCAAAGCCAGGGCCAGGTTTACGAGCTCTATGCGCGGGATATTTATCAAAGCGAGCTCTACGGCTTCATCGAAGTCGAGGGCTACGTCTTTGGGAAGCGCACCCAGATGGTGGTGGATCCCGCGGAGGAAAAGCTCCAAAACGAATTCGAAGGGGTAGAGCGCAGCTACATTCCCATGCACGCCATTATTCGCATCGACGAAGTGCAGAAAGAAGGCCAGGCCCGCATCAAGGAAATCAAGGGCGATAAGGTCACCCCCTTCCCGACCCTCCCGGTGCCTCCCAAGCGGGACAGTTAAATGGCCCCCGGCCTCTTCCACCTTGAGGCCCAGGCTCAGCGCCGGCCCGAACATCCCGCCCTGGTATTTCACGATCCCGAAACGGGGCGAGGCGCCCCCCTTACCTACGCAGCCCTAAACGACGAGGTGAATCAGATTGCCCAGGGCCTTCGGGCCCTCGGGCTCGCCCCCGGGTCGGGTATCGCAGCCCTCACCGGAACCCACCGGGAGGCCCTGGTTCTCTACTTCGCCGCCATGCGCCTCGGGCTCTGGTACACCCCGCTCAACATGCACCTGAAGGCGCAGGAAATCGGGCAGATCGTGGAGGACGCGGGGGTAAAGGCGCTGTTCTACCGCCCCGCCTATGCGGCCCAGCTGCCCCCGCCGGGATCAGAATACCGAGAGGACACCGCCACGCTTTGGGCGCGCTGTGCCGATCTACCCAAGCGCTGCCCTGACGATGCCCAGGAGGGGGCGGCCCTGCTCTTTTCCTCCGGCACCACGGGGCGACCCAAGGGCGTGATCACGGCCCAGCCCGGTGCGCCCCTGGGCACCCAAAGCGCCCTCGCCGCCGCCCGCATCCGGGCCCACGGTTTGGACGAGAACACCGTGTATCTCTCCACGGCGCCGCTCTACCACAGCGCGCCCCTCCGCTACATCGATATGGTGCTCCGCCTCGGAGGTACGGCGCAGGTCCTGACCCACTTCGACGCGGAAACGGCCCTTAGCATCCTCGAAGCCGAGCCCATCACCCATAGCCAATGGGTGCCCACCATGTTCGTGCGCCTGCTTCGCATGCCCGAGGCTCGGCGCCAGGCCTTCCGCGCCAAAGCGCATCGCTACGCGATCCATGCTGCAGCGCCCTGCCCGCCGGCGGTGAAGGCCGCCATGATCGACTGGTGGGGCCCGATCCTTTACGAGTACTACAGCGCCACGGAAGCCAACGGTCAGACCGTCATCGATAGCGCCGAGTGGCTTGCCCATCGGGGCAGCGTGGGCCGGCCCCTCCTCGGAGAGGTGAGCATTCGCGATGAGCAGGGCCAACCCCGCCCGCCGGGCGTCACGGGCACGGTGTACCTGCGCGGGGGCGCGAAGTTTTCCTACCTCGGCGATCCGGAGAAAACCCGCCGGGCCTACCTCGATGACGGGTTCTCCACCGTCGGGGATCTGGGATACCTCGATGAAGATGGCTTCCTGTATCTCACGGATCGGCGCGACTTCACGGTCATTAGCGGGGGCGTGAATATCTACCCTCGGGAGATTGAGGATGTGCTCCTCGCCGATCCCCGGGTGGCCGACGCGGCGGTCTTCGGCCTCCCCGACGAAGAGTTCGGGGAGCAGCTCCACGCTTCCGTGGAGCTGGTAAGCGGAGTCGACCCGGCGGGCATGGAGGCCGCCCTCCGGGCCCATTGCCGAGCCCAGCTGGCGCACCTGAAATGCCCTAAAAGCTGGCGCTTCCACGAACAGCTGCCGCGCCTCCCAACGGGGAAGCTGGCCAAACACAGCCTGCGCGACGAGGTCCTCGCCAGCCTCGGCTAAACCCCGGCCCGCGCCCCGGCGGCACCCTAGTCCGTCAGCCCCCGGCGCTCCAGAAGCGGCTCAAGACTCGGCGGTGCCCCGCGGAAATCCTCAAAGAGCGTCAGGGCCGGCTCGCTAGAGCCTTTCGACAGCAGGCGCTGGCGGAAGCGATCGCCGTTTTCTCGAGTGAGGCCGCCGTTCGCCTTGAACCAGGCCACGGTGTCCGCGTCGAGCACCTCGCTCCAGATATAGCTGTAATAGCCCGCCGCATAGCCCCCCATAATGTGGGAGAAGTAGGGGGTCCGGTAGCGCGGCGGCACCGGCGCGTAATCAAAACCGAGATCGGTAAGGAGCGACGCCTCCAGGTCCATGAGCGCCTCCGCCGCGGGAAGGGCATCGACGGGGAGGCGGTGCAGCGCCTGATCAAGGCTCGCCGCGGCGAGGTATTCGGTCGTGCGGAAACCCTCATTGAAGCGCTGGGCTGCCAGGACCTTCTCCAGCTCCGCCGCGGGAAGGGGCTCGCCGGTCTCATGATGCACGGCATAGTTCTTCAAAATGCTAGGCCAGGTGGCGCCCATCTCGTGGACCTGGGAGGGGAACTCCACAAAATCCCGAGGCACGCGGGTGCCGGAGAAGCGGGGATAGGTCACGTCTGAGAAGAGCCCATGTAAGGCATGGCCGAACTCGTGGAACATGGTGTTCACCTCGTCGAAGGTGAGCAGGGTCGGTCGTCCCGGGGCAGGCTTCACGATGTTCAAATGGTTCGCCACCACGGCCTGGGTCCCGAGCAGCTCGCTTTGGGACACGTAGGCGTTCATCCAGGCGCCGCCGCGCTTGCTGGGCCGGGCGTAGGGATCAAAGAGGAAGAGCCCCAGGGGCGCATCGTCGAGAAACACCTCAAAAACCTGCACGTCCGGATGATAGGTCGGCAGCGCAGGGCGATCCTCGAAGCGGAGCCCATAGAGCTGTCCCGCAAAGTGGAAGACCCCCTCCCGCAACACGCGATTCATCTCAAAGTATGGCTTCAGAGCCTCCGCATCGATGGCGTAGCGCTCGGCCCGAAGCTTCTCCGTGTAGAAGCTCCAATCCCAAGCTTCCAGCGCGTGCCCGCCCCCCTCGCGGTCGATCAGGGTCTGCAGCGCGGCGCCTTCGCGCCGGGCGTTGGCCACGGCTCGAGGGGCCAGCCGGCTCAGCATGGCTTCCACCGCCTCCGGCGTCTCCGCCGTTTGATTGGCCACGGCGTAGGTCGCGTAGTTTTCAAAGCCCAGGAGGGCTGCTTTCTCTGCCCGTAGCTTCAGGATCGCCAGGACCCGAGCCCGGTTATCAAATTCGCCCCCGCGATGGCCCCGGGCCTCGGAAGCCTTCTGGAGCCGCTCTCGAAGGGGGCGATGGGTGAGGTCAGCCACGATGGGCTGCCCCGTGGTGTTGCGAAGGGAGATGAGCCAGCGGTTCGGACCCAGCCCCGCGTCCTCCGCGGCCTGGGCGAGGGCCGCTCGCCGATCGTCGCTTAAGCCCGCCAGCTCCGCTTCATCCTCGACCACAAGGGCGCTGGCATTCACCTCTGCCAGCACCGCATCGGAAAAAGCCGCACCCTCCTTCGCCAGGGCGCTATTGATCTCCTTGAGCCGCCCCCGGGCCTCATCGCCCAGAGCTGCGCCGGCGCGCTGAAAGTCCTTGTAGGTCTCTTCCACCAGGCGCAGAGCTTCCCCCTCAAGCCCTAGGGCCTCGCGCTGCCCATGCACGGCCGCCACCCGCTCGAAGAGCGCCGGGTTCAACATGATGGCGTCCCGATGCGCCGCCAGCTGGGGCGCCAGTTCGGCGCGAAGGGCGCGAATATCGTCGTTCGTATGGGCGCTGGACAGGGCATAGAACACCCGGGACACCCGATCAAGGATCGCTCCGGTCTTCTCTAGGGCGACAATGGTGTTCTCGAAGGTGGGCGCCTCGCTGCTGGCCAGGATCGCCTCCACCTGCGCCCGCTCCTCGGCCATGCCCGCGGCAAAGGCCGGCGCAAAGTGCGCGTGCTCAATCTGGTCAAAGGGCGGCAGGCCGTAGGGCAAGGGGCTGGGGGCCAGGAAGGGGTTGGCGGCGCTGTCCCCAGCACCCGAAGAGGGCGCCGGGGGTGCCGGCGCCTTGGCACCGCAAGCGGTCAGCAGGGCGACCATCGCGCCCATGGCTAAAGGAATACCCATAAGGGATCGCAGCATCATTCGGCGTCTCCTTGCCCTAGGGGCGCGGGCGCTTTTCGAAGGAGCGCCCACGCCAAGATCGTTAAGCCCGTGGCCAGCAGTATAGCGCCGGGAATCAGTAACCCCAGCGCCGGGCCGGGGACTACCGTCCCCGGATTCGGGGCACCAAGGAAAAAGGCCAGGGGAAAGGTGATGCTGGCGGAGGAGATCAGCACGCGTAGGACCCAGCGCAGCCCCTCGCTCGCGCGGGCGGCGTCGATCCAGGGCAAGAGCACCAGGGTGAGCACGAGAAAAAGCGCGGCATGGGCGTGCCCCGCCCGCCAGAGGTCCTGATGTAAGGGCGAGCCGAGATACCCTGGCAAATTTACGATGCGCCAGGTCAAAACGCTGCCGCCAAACATCACGCCCAGGAGGGACAGAATCAAAACCGCCCCCATGTTTCGGGACGCCTGGGAGAGCGCGAAGGGTGACGCTGAGGGTGTATGCATGGAAAGCCTCCTGCGCAGGGAGTCGGTACAATGGGACCAGCATTTCGCGAGCATAAGGGATCGCACATGAAAAGAACGATCGTGGTGGGCGGTGGCCAGGGGGCCGGGCAGTTAGTCGCAAGCCTGCGCCAGGAAGGATACGACGGGGAAGTCCTCATGATCGGCGAGGAGCCCCAGCTCCCCTATCAGCGCCCGCCCCTCTCCAAGGCCTACCTGCTCGGCGAGCTCCCCGTGGAGCGGCTCCTGGTGCGGCCGGAGAAGTTCTATGCCGATCAGAACATCGAAACGCGCCTCGCCACGAAGGTCACGGCCATTGATGCCGCAGCCCAAACGGTCACCCTCGACGACGGGGAAACCCTGGCCTACAGCGATCTCGTGCTCGCCACGGGCAGCCAGGTGCGCCGCCTCTCCCTGCCGGGTTTCGACCAGGACGGCGTGTTCTACCTCCGCACCATGGCCGACGTCGATGGCATCCGCGCGGCCCTGACCCCGGGCAAGCGCCTGGTAATCATTGGCGGCGGCTACATTGGGCTAGAGGTGGCTGCGGTCGCTCGGAAGCTTGGGCTGGACGTCACCGTGCTGGAAATGGAAAAGCGCATCCTGGCTCGGGTCACCACCCCGGCCATGTCCGCTTTCTACACGAAGGTCCACACGGACCACGGCGTGGTCATCAAAACGGAGGCCGCCGCCGCGGCTCTCTCGGGCGATGGCCAGGTGACCGGCGTGCAGTGCCAGGACGGCACGGAAATCCCCGCGGACGTGGTGATTGTGGGCGTGGGGATTCTGCCCCGCACGGAGCTCGCGGAAGCCGCCGGGCTCACCTGCGAGAACGGCATTCAGGTGGATGAGGGCACGCGGACCAGCGCCCCGCACATCTACGCCATCGGCGATTGCACCAATCATCCGAACCCTGGGCTCGGTCGGCGCCTACGCCTGGAATCGGTCCCCAACGCTATGGACCAGGCCCGGGTGGCTGCCAAGAACATTTGCGGCGGCGACGCCCGCTACGACGCCGTGCCCTGGTTCTGGAGCGACCAGTACGACCTCAAGCTGCAGATGGTGGGCTTTTCCGGGGAGGCGGAGGAAGACGTGCTCCGCGGGGACCCGGACAGCGGCGCCTTCGCCCGCTTCTACTTGAAGGGCGGCCAGCTGATTGCCGTAGACGCCGTGAATAGCCCCCGGGAATTCATGGCGGCGCGCCAGCTGGTGGCCCAGAAGGC
>JAYOYG010000056.1:0-7964 GCA_038153445.1 Pseudomonadales bacterium | reverse complement strand
CACGAGGGGCGCGTGGTCTCCGCGGGCACCTTCGATGATCTCCGCACCCTGGCCGCCCGCCTCGGGGAGCCGGTGACGCGCATCGACGGCGAAGGCGCCTTCCTCATGCCCGGGCTCATCGACGCCCATGGCCACTTCACGAGCCTCGGCTACGATGCGCTCCGATTAAACATCACCGGGCTCCAAAGCCTGAAGGCCACGGTGGACGCGATTGCCCGCTATGCGGAGACGGGGGACGGCTGGATCACCGGGGGCCGCTGGAACCAGGAACACTGGCCCGAGGGGCGCTTTCCCCGGGCCAGCGATTTAGACGGCATCACCGATCGGCCGATTTGGCTGCGCCGGGTGGACGGCCACGCGGCCTGGGCCAACGGGGCCGCCATGGCCGCCGCAGGCATCAGCGCCGACACCCTCGATCCCCCCGGGGGCCAGCTTATCCGCGATGAGAACGGCACCCCCACGGGAGTTTTCGTGGACGCGGCCATGGATCTCATCGATGCCGTGGTCCCCCGGCCCAGCCAGGCTCAGCTGGAGCAGGCCATCGGCGCCGCCCAGGACATCATGCTCAGCAAGGGCCTCACCCAGGTTCACGACGCGGGCGCCGGCGTGCGCACCATCGAAACCCTTCAGCGCCTGGCCAAGGCGGGCGATCTCAAAGTTCGCCTCTATGTGATGGTGGCCGGCGAAGAAACGCTCGAGGCCTTGGGCACGCCTCAGGACGACCCGGAGGATCGGGTCGATGTGCAGGCAGTGAAGCTGTACTCCGATGGCGCCCTGGGCAGCCGCGGCGCTGCCCTGTTCGAGGACTACAGCGACGATGAGGGCAATCGTGGCCTGCTGTTCACCAGCGCCGAGGACCTCGCCCGGATCGTCGATCAGGCCACGGGCCGGGGCTGGCAGGTGGGCATTCACGCCATCGGGACCCGCGCCAACGCCGTCGTCCTGGACGCCTATGAACAGGCATTCCAGCGCTACCCGGGCAGCAAGGACCTCCGGCACCGCATCGAGCATGCGCAGGTGATGCGCCCGGGGGATCTCCAGCGCACCATCGACCTTGGCGTGGTGGCCTCCATGCAGCCTACCCACGCCACCTCCGATATGTGGATGGCGGAGAAGCGCCTGGGCTCGGAGCGCCTCGCCGGGGGCTACGCCTGGGCCACGCTGCTGAAAAACGGCGCCGTGCTGGCCCTAGGCAGTGATTTTCCCGTGGAGCCCCCGGATCCGGTCTTCGGTATCCACGCTGCGGTGACCCGGCAAAACCGACAGGACGATCCCCCCGGCGGCTGGCGCCCGAGCGAAAAGCTCACGCTCTCGCAAACGCTTCGGGGCTTTACCTTGGATGCGGCGTGGTCCGCGCGCCAGGAGAGCCAGCTTGGGAGCCTCGAGCCCACGAAATGGGCCGATTTCGTGATCCTCGAGGAGGATCCCTTCACCGTGGCGCCAGAGGACCTCTGGAAGCTTCAGGTGAAGGAGACGTGGATTGCCGGGGAGCGGGTCTACGCCAAGACGCCCTGATTACCAGTCCAGATCGTCGGGGATCGGATGGTCCGCGTAGGCGGGATCATCCTCCCCCGGCGCCTGGGGCTTAGGCAGTACCAGGCGATCATCGAGTTCGCGAATCTTCTCCGCCACCTTCTCCTCAATCACCTCAAAGCCCGCCCCGTGGCGCACGAGCACCATGGCGCCGGCGGCTAGCCCATCGCGCTGAGCCTCGGTCACGTATAGCTTCCGAACCTTTTTCCCGTCCAAGAAATGATAGGCGCAGGCGCCCTGCCCTCGCGGCAAGCGGCGCTGCTCGATAATCAGCTTGGCCTGCTCCCGAAGCGTTTGGGAGAGCGCGCTCTTCCGCCGCGCCTTGGGTTTCGGCTGGGGATTGGACTGGGAGTCGGGCGCTTTGGGCTGGGGTTTGGGCGCTTTAGGCTTCGACGCCTTGGGCTCCGGCGCCTTGCCTAGCCCCGCCTTCAGCAGCTGGCTACGGAGGGATTCGCTCACGGAAGTCTCCTAGAGAGGGGCAGCCATGTGGAGATGGAGATCGATGCCTTCCGGCACCAGGGCCGGAACCCGCGTTTCCACGAGCACCTTGAAGCCCGCCCGCTCATAGAGGGCCTGCGCCGGATTGCCTGCATAGAGATCCAAGTGGACCGCTTCCGCCCCCGCTGCTTTCGCTCGGCGGAAGACATCCTCCAAAAGGCGTTGCCCGAGACCGCGACCTCGTAGGCTAGGCAACACGGCAAGGTTTTGCAGGTAGAAGACCTGCGCCGGGACCGCAGGCAGCACGTAGCGGCCCTCCTGCACCCAGCGCGCCAGGGCCGCTAGGCCCTCGGGATCCAATACCGCCTGCGCCTGCTCAAAAAAGGGCCCGGCTGCCACCCCCTGCTCCTCCGTCATAAAGCCCAGAGCAAGGCCCCCGAGGGCGGCCCCGTCCACCGCGAGCCGGGCATAGCGATGGGAGAAGAGCCCCTGGGCCTGCTGCCACTGGTAGGCCAGGTGCTGATCAGCCCGGGCGCGGTCATGGCCGTGGAGGAAGGAAAAAATGTGCGGGTCCGTGTCGAAGATCAGCCCCGCCGCTACCGCCGGCTCGAGGGGCGCGCCATCCTCAAGGGTAAGGTTGCGCGGATCCATTAGGGGCTACCCACGACGTTACGAAGCTGACCGACCCCGGACACCTCCACCACCACCTCATCCCCCGGGGCCATGGGCTCGGTGGTGCCTGGCGTACCGGTAAAGATGATGTCTCCCGGTTCAAGGGCTATGGTCTCGGAGACTTCACTGATTATGGTGGCGAAGTCGAAGAACAGGTTTTTTACCGCGTCGGACTGCTTAAGCGCCCCATTCAGGAAGGTTTTAACGGTCAGGGAGGCCGGGTCGAGGTCCGTGACAATCCAGGGACCCACGGGGCCGAAGCCATCGGAGGCCTTCGCCCGCAGCCACTGAAGATCGCCGGCCTGCCAATCCCGTTCCGAGACGTCATTGCCAGCGGTAAAGCCAAACACCTTACTCAGCGCATTCTCCGGCGGCACCTGAAAGGCTGGCGCGCCGATGACGATGACCACTTCCCCTTCGTAGTGCAGATTCTTCGCCCGCCGGGGATAGGGAATCACCGCCCCCGGGCCCGTAATCGAGCCCGGCAGCTTGGCAAACATGCCGAGCGCCGTCGGATCAGGACGGTCCGTGGTGTGGCTGGGATAGTTGTAGCCAATGGCGATGACGGAGCGCGGCGTGACCGGCGCCAGAAGCCGCGACGCGTCGACGGTGCGCGGACCCCCAAGGGCCTGACCGCCAGCCCAGGGCGCCCCATCCAAGGGCTGAACGCGGCCATCGGCAAGGCGCTCCCCAAAGTGCGCCATGCCCGCTTCGTCGGCAAAGCGCAGGTAGGTGGCGGCCTGCACCGGCAGTGCCAACACCGCCAGCATCAGCACGGTCCAGCGCGCCCAGTGCTGGCCGAGGCTCATCTCAAGCTTGCTCCCCATAGGCTTTCTCCCCTTATCCTTAGAAGCAAAAGTTTAGCGCGGCCCTCGGCGGAATGCTTTTGTCCATCGGCTGCCTGGGCCATCATCAAGTCTAGAACAAACGAGGAGGGAGACAGGCCCATGGTAGAAACCCACGATCACGGCGCGATTCGCGTCCTCACCCTAAACCGGGAACCCCAGCTCAACGCCTTCAACGGCGGCCTATTCGATGCGCTGGTGGAAGGCCTCCAGGCGGCTGCGGAGGACGGCACCGTGTCCGTGGTGGTGCTGACGGGTAAGGGCCGGGCCTTCACCGCCGGCGCGGACCTCACGGAGATGGGCCAAAAAACCACCCCGCCGAAGCACGGCTTCCCTGGGCTCCTGGAATGCTTGATCGACTATCCCAAGCCCATCATCGCCGCCGTGAACGGCGTCGCCGTGGGGGTGGGGGGCACGATCTGCGGCCTCGTGGACATGGTCTTCATGGCCGAATCGGCCAAGATGCGCTGCCCCTTCGCGGCCCTGGGGATTAACCCGGAAGCGGCCAGCAGCCTCACCTTCCAGCAAATCATGGGCCCCCAGCGCGCCGCCTGGTTCCTCTACAGCGCGGAAACCCTAAGCGCCGAGGAAGCGAAAGCCACGGGCATCGCCCTCGACGTGTTCCCCGACGAAGGCTTCCTCGACACCGTGCTCGCGAAGGCCGAGGTGCTGGCTCGGCAGGCGCCCAATGCCCTGCAGGAAACCAAGGCCCTCATGATGGCGCCGAAGAAGGCCGCCTTCCGGGAAATCATCGCCCTGGAAAACGAGGCCCTCACCCGCACCGTGGGCAGCCCGGAAAACCGGGAAGCCATTGCCGCTTTCATGGAAAAGCGCGCTCCAGACTTCACCGCTGCCCGCCTTCGCGCCGCGCAAAACGGCTAGAGCCCGAGAAGCAGCTCCAGGACCAGGAGCAGTCCCAGGCCGGCGCCGAGAGCCAGCAGCACGTTCCGGCGCCAGAGACCCACCAGCAGGGTGCAGAGCGCCGCCAAGAGCCGCGGCACATCCAATTCCCCCCCGGTGGCGCTTGGCCAAAGCACCTGCGGCGCCACCAGCGCCGGGAACACCGCCACGGGCACGTAGCGCAGCAGCCTCAGCGCCAGGGGCGGAAGAGTGCGTCCCCCCAGAAACCCCAGAAAGGAAAAGCGAATCAGGTAGGTCCCCAGGCCCAGGGCGGCAATGGTGAACCACAGGGTGCTCGGGGCAAGCTCAGCCATGGGCCTCCCTCCGGCCTTCCAGCATGGCGCCCGTTGCCATGCCCCCCGCCGCCGCCAGGAGCATGCCGCTATTGAGCGGAAGCTCGTGGCCCAGAATCGCCAGGCCCGTCGCCACCGCCGCTGCCGCCACGCTGGGCCGATCCTTCAGCATGGGCGTCACCATGGCGAGGAAGGTGAGGGGCACGGCGAAGTCGAGCCCCGGTACCGCCGCCACCGTGCTTTGGGCCTGGGCCCCGAGGGCGCAAGCCAGAATCCATATCCCGCAGATCGGCGCGGCCGCGCCCGCGTAGTAGGCCAGCCTAGAGGCCTGGGGCTCCTCCCGGCCCTGGAAGCGCAGGAGCGCCAGGGCATAGACCTGGTCCACCAGGGCGTAGGCGATCCAGGCGCGATGACGCAGGGGCGCCCGGCCAAAGTAAGGCACCAGGGACGCCGAGTAGAGGGCCATGCGCAGATTCACGGCGAGCCCGGTTCCCACGGCCACGGAAACGGGTGCCCCCGCATCCAGCAATTCCAGGGTGGCGAACTGCGCTGCGCCGGCGATTACGAGCGTGGAAAAGCCCAGGGTTTCCGCCAGGGAAAGGCCGAGCTCCGCTGCCACCACCCCAAAAAGCAGGGCAAAGGGCCCCACCATAACGATGAAGGGGGTGCCATCACGCACCCCCTCCCAGAACACCGTCGCCGGCCTGGGGGACAGCCGTGAACTCATGGGGCGTCGGTTTCGGGCAGCAGCAAGCGAAGGCCGTTTCGCTGACCGTAGGCTCGGGCGAGGACGGCGAAGATGACCAGAAGGGTCCCATAGACCGGCAAGAAGGCTTCGCCGAGGAGGGCCCGGGGGGTTTTCGCCCAAAACAGCGCAAAGAAGAGGTGGGCGACGGCGAAGACGCCGAGCCAAAGCACAATCCCCTGCGCCCAGCGTTGCCCCGCGGCCCCGCGCACCGCCAGCACCGCGGCAAAGGCCGTGGGCACGAGCAGCACCGTGGGAATCACGAAGTGCTGCCCCAGCACGAAGGTTTGCAGCACCGCGAGGGCGCCGAGGAGCGCCAAGAGGGCGAGCACGCCCTCAAGACCGCCAGCCAGGCTAAGCCAACGTCTCCGCAGATCCCCGAGGGTCACCGCTGGCTCCGCAGCAGCCGCCCGGGACGGGCCCCCGTATCTTCATCCTCTGCGCGGGTCCGCACCCCGGCCACCCAGGTGCCCCGATAGCCCTTGGCGTGCTGAAGAATCCGCGCGCCCCCGGCGGGCAGATCCCTGCGCACTTCCAGGTCGCCTAGGGACAGGCGCTTGAAGTCGATCAAGTTCACATCCGCGCGCAGCCCCGGAAGGAGCGCCCCGCGATCCTTAAAGCCGAAGAGCTGGGCGTTGCGCTGCGTTTGCCGATGCACCAAATGCTCCAGGGGCAAGGTTGCCCCCCGGGTGCGATCCCGGCCCCAGTGGGTCAGCTCATAGGTGGGGGCCACCGCATCGAAGATCACGGTGACGTGGGCGCCGGCGTCGGAAAGGCCCGTGACGGTCTCCGGATGCAGCTGCATTTCCCGCACCGCATCGAGGTTGTGATCGGCGTAGTTGGTGAAATACATCACCACGAAACGCTCCCCGGAACCGGCGGTGAGCGCGTCGTAGAGGAACGCATGGGGATCCATGCCCTTGGCCTTAGCCTGGGCTGCAAAGCTTTGGGCCTGCGTAGGCTCGTAGTCCCGCGCTTCGTCGAAGAGGAAGATCTGGTCGAAGTTGAGCTCGGCGAAGGCCACCCCATTTTCCATGGTGCCGGGAAGGGGGTGGGGCACGCTTTGCTCCCCCAATATCGCCGCCCGGCGCGCCGGATCGCGCAGCGCTTCCAAGCGCGCCTCAAAGCTCAAATCCTTCAGCTCGAGGTAGCTCGGTCGACGCATGAAGGGATGGTAGGTGCGAAGGCTCATAACAATACCCGTGGGCCGGGCTCCCACCTGGGGGAAGACCTGAGCGCCCGCGGCGTTCTCGGCGCTGACCTGATCGAGCACCTCTTTCCACCGGGTGGGCCATTCCGCCACCTGGAACAGGGTAAAGGTGAGGGGACGCTGCGCTTCCCGAGACAGCTGGGCCATGAGCCGGACCTCATCCGCCAGGTCACGGGGTTCTTCCCGACCCGCCGCGGCGCCGCTGCCTAGGGTGCTCGAGGGAATGATCTGGAACACGCCCTTCCCCGCGTCGCGGAGGGCCCGCGCCAGGGCCAGCACTTCGTCGTCCTGGGCGAAGGTGCCCGGGACCGGCTCGCCACGCACGGAAACGTGGCCCAGGATCCGAGACGTAGAGAAGCCCACGGCCCCGGCGCTTACGCCCTCGGCCACGAGGCGACGCATGGCTTCGAGGTCCTCAGCGGTGGCCGGCGCATTCTCCCGGCCGCGGGTTCCCATGACGTAGTTCCGCACGGCGCCGTGGGCAATGAGCGAGGCCACATCGAGGGCGTAGACCCGGGTCGCTAGGTAATCGAGATATTCAGGGTAGCTCGACCAGGCGCCCCAGGGCATGCCTTCGTAGAGCGCCGTCCCCGGGACGTCCTCCACCCCTTCCATGAGCTCAATGAGGTCCTTTTCGCCGCCCGGGGCCACGGGCGCAAAGCCCACGCCACAGTTCCCCATGACGATGGTGCCCACGCCCTGGCCAGAGGACGGCAGCATGGCGTCATCCCAGGTCACCTGACCGTCGAAGTGGGTATGAATATCGACCCACGCCGGGGTGACTAGCCCCCCCTCCGCGTCGATCTCCTCCCGACCCTTACCGTCGAAGGACCCCACGGCGGCGATCAGGCCATCCTTGATGGCCAGATCCCCCTGCCGCGGCGCGGCGCCCGTGCCGTCCACCAAGGTCGCGTTGCGCAGTACGCAGTCAAAACGATTCATGATCATCCCCTTCCCTGTTTTCCCCGTTTGCGGCTGTGGCTGGAGCGGCGCGCCTTGCGCCTAGCCTGCCACGGCCCGCTTTAATCGATCACGAAGGGCAGCCCACGCCGGCCCTTCCGGCAAGGCCTCAACCCACGCGAAGGGCACCTCGGCCCCCTCCAGGGCATAGAGCCCATCATAAAGGGCGCGACCAAAACCTTCCGGGGCCTCGGGAAGCACCACCAGGGGCGCGCGCCGCGGCCCGAGGCGCCGCGCCACCGCGCTCCGACACAGAATGGCATCGCCTCCGGGCCAAGCCGCCTCGAGCCCCGCCTCGTCAGTGAAGCGCAAGGTCACGGACTCCGGCGCGTAGTGACGATGGCGCATGCCTGGCGCAAGGGCAGGCA
>JAYOYG010000055.1:12062-15197 GCA_038153445.1 Pseudomonadales bacterium | reverse complement strand
TAACTTACGGTGCGCATCCGGAGTCCATCCCCGGGCGCCTGCGAGGGCGTTGGGGACAGGCGAGCGCCCGTCTCTAGATCAAAGCAGAATCCATGCTTCGGACACCATAGGCGGCGCCCATCGCAGTCCCCCTTAGCGAGGGCCGCTTCAAGATGAGGGCAGCGGTCCTCCAGACCGAAGGCCCGCCCCCCTTCCACAATCAGTAGCCAGCGCCGCCCCCGATGGCTTCGGGTGATGCGAGCGCCGTCGCGAAGGGCCTGGGCCCGTGCCATGGGCAGGAAGCCATCCTCCTGCAGCCCCGGCACGCCCCAGGCCATGGTCCCCTAGCCTCGCTCGGCGATGGGGGTAACGGCCCGAGGTTCGGCGCCGATGTAGCCCGCGCTCGGGCGGATGATGCGGTTGTTGCTCCGCTGCTCCATCACGTGGGCCGCCCACCCGGTTAGGCGGGAGCAGACGAAGATCGGCGTGAAGAGCTTCGTAGGGATGCCCATGAAGTGGTAGGCCGAAGCGTGGAAGAAGTCCGCATTGGGGAAGAGCTTCTTCTCGTCCCACATGAGCGTTTCCACGGCGCAGGAGACGGGATAGAGCACCGTATCGCCCACGGACTCAGCGAGCTTCTCGGACCACTTCTTGATGATGGCATTCCGCGGATCGGAGGTGCTGTAGATCGCGTGGCCGAAGCCCATGATCTTTTCCTTCCGCTCCAGCATGCCCTTCAGGCCCTCGATGGCGGCATCTACGGAATCGAACTTCTCGATCAGTTCCATGGCAGCCTCGTTGGCGCCGCCGTGGAGCGGACCCCGGAGCGAGCCAATGGCGCCGGTGATGCAGGAGTGCATGTCGGACAGGGTGGACGCGCAAACCCGCGCCGTGAAGGTGGAGGCGTTGAACTCGTGCTCCGCGTAAAGGATCAGGGAGACATTCATCACCGCTTCGTGGAGCTCGCTCGGGGGCTCCCCCAGCAGCGTATGCAGGAAGTGCCCGGCGATGGAGTCATCGTCCGTGGCCTCATCGATGCGCACCCCGTCGTGGGAGAAGCGATACCAGTAGTTGATGATCGACGGGAAGACGGCGAGGAGCCGGTCCGCAGCATCTTCCTGCTGGGAGAAGTCCTGCTCCGTTTCCAGGTTGCCCAGCATGGAACACCCCGTACGCATGACATCCATGGGGTGGGCGCTCGCGGGAATGCGCTCGAGCACTTCCTTCAGCGCCGGAGGGAGGCTCCGAAGGCCTTTGAGCTTGGCGCGGTAGGCGTCGAGTTCGCCCTGGGTCGGAAGCTCCCCTTTCAGAATCAGGTGGGCTACCTCTTCAAAGCAGGTGTTCTCGGCCAGATCGGTGATGTCGTAGCCCCGGTAGGTGAGCCCCGTGCCGGTCTTGCCCACGGTGCAGAGCGCCGTTTCCCCGGCCACCTGGCCCCGGAGGCCGGCCCCGGTCAGTTTCTTTCCTTCAGCCATTAGTTCGACTCCTTAGCGTTGTCCCCGAAGAGGGCGTCAAGCTTCCCTTCGTATTCGTGATAGCCCAAGAAATCATAGAGGTCCATGCGGGTTTGCATGGTCTCGACGACATCCCTTTGATGCCCCTTCTCGCGGATGGAGCGATAAACATTGAGCGCGGCCTGGTTCATGGCCCGGAAGGCCGACAGGGGATAGAGGGCCATGGCGATGCCCACGGATCCGAGCTCTTCACAGCTGTAGAGCGGCGTTTGCCCAAACTCCGTAATGTTGGCCAGCACGGGCACGTCCACCGCGTCGACGACCTCCTTATACATGGAGAGATCGGTCATGGCTTCGGCGAAGATCGCGTCGGCGCCCGCTTCCACAAAGGCCTGGGCCCGCTCCACCACGGCGGAGAAGCCTTCCACCGCAAGCGCATCGGTGCGTGCCATAAGAATGAAGTCGGGATCGGTCTTCGCATCGGCGGCGGCCTTTAGTCGGTCGCACATCTCTTCCGTGGACACGATCGCCTTATTCGGCCGGTGACCGCAGCGCTTCTGCGCCACCTGATCTTCCAGGTGCACAGCCCCCGCGCCGGCGCGGATCATTTCCTTCACGGTGCGAGAAATGTTGAACGCCCCGCCCCACCCGGTATCGATATCCACCAGGAGGGGGAGTTCCGTGGCCGCGGTGATCCGGCGCACGTCCTCGAGCACGTCGTTCATGGAGGTGATGCCCAGGTCCGGGAGCCCATAGGAGGCATTGGCCACCCCGCCACCGGATAGATAGATGGCGCGATAGCCCACCCGCTCCGCCATCATGGCAGCGTAGGCGTTGATCGTGCCCATCACCTGAAGGGGGGCTTCTTCCTTCAGCGCCTGCCGAAAGCGGGCCCCTGCTGATTGTTGTTCGGCCATGCCTGCTCCTACTCCTCTCCAGTATCCACCGCGCGAAGCTGCGCGGCGTAAAGATCCTCGATGTTTCTCCTGGCCTTAGCGATATGGCGGCGCATGAGTTGCTCCGCAAAGGCCCCGTCCCGCTCGCGCATCGCATCGACAATGGCTCGGTGCTCTCGAAGGGCCGTGGTAGACCGGCGTCCCTGGGCGACGAAGGTGCGGCGATAAAGCCGCATCAGGTGGTAAAGCTGGTCGCATAGAATGGGAATCAGCGCCGGATTCTCGCTGGCCTGGGCAATGCGAAAGTGGAAGTCCAGATCCCCCTCGTCCTGCACATAGGCGGCCCCGGCGTGCAGGGCAGCGCCCTGTTCATGCTCGTCGAGCAGCGCCGCCAGGGCGCCCAGGGTGGCCTCCGGGGCCCGCTCCGCGGCGAGGCGGCACGCCATACCCTCGAGGGCCTCTCGGGCGTGGTACAGATCAATCAGTTTGGGGAAGGACAGGGTGACGACCCGCGCGCCCTGATGCACCGGTCGTTCAATCAGGTGACGCTCCGCAAGGCGGGCCAGGGCGTCGCGAAGGGGGCCTCGGGAGACCCCAAAACGCGCCGCCAAGGCAGGCTCCAAGATGCGCTCCCCGGGGACCAGATCGCCGGAGACGATGGCTTCCCGAAGGCGCAAGAACACCTGATCCGCGAGGGTGCCCGGAGTGGGTGATAACGAATGGGTGGAAGGTATGGCTCCCATAGCGCCCCCTCAACCTCCTTTTCGTTAACACCTTAAGAGGAGCGGGAGCCTAAACAGCCTGGG
>JAYOYG010000055.1:6492-11962 GCA_038153445.1 Pseudomonadales bacterium | reverse complement strand
TCCTCAAGCATCGCCGTATCGTTAAAGGAGTCCCCGGCGGCGAGCACCGTGTAACGGAGATCGTGGAAAGCTTTTACCGCGGCCCGCTTCGGGTCCGGCTGGCGGAGGCGGTAGCCCGTAATCCGCCCATCATCGGCCACTTCCAGGCGGTGGCAGAGCAAAAAGGGCTGGTCGAGCTTGGCCATGAGCGGCGTCGCGAATTCGTAAAAGGTGTCGGATAGGATCGCCACCTGGAAGGTCTGCCGGGCCCAGCGCATGAATTCCACGGCCCCGGGCAAGGGGTTCATCTCCTGAATCACCGCTTGAACATCGCGCATGGTCAGGCCATGAGCCTCGAGCACGGCGAGACGCCCCTGCATCAGTTCGTCATAGTCGGCGATATCTCGCGTAGTGAGGCGAAGCGCCTCAATGCCGGTGCGGTCCGCGACCCCCAGCCAAATCTCGGGAATGAGCACCCCTTCGAGGTCGAGGCAAAGCAGCTTCATGAGTCCGGCTCCCTAAGATGATGGAAGCGGCCAGTTTAGTGCCCTACCCCATGGCTGGCTATGACAGGACGATGACCGCCGCGTTCGTTAGCGTTCGGGAAGGTGAATGCCTTCGAAGAGCGCCTCCCGGGTCGCCCGGTCCGGAGCGGCTATGGCGGCGTCGACCTGGTCCGCGGAGAGCTGCGGCGCAAAGAGCTCGAGGAACTCGTACATAAAGCGGCGCAGGAAGGTGCCCCGGCGAAAGGCAATGTAGGTCACGGACGGCTCAAAAAGCTGCCGCCCGGGCAAAGCGACGAGATCCTGGTCGAGCTCCGGGTCATAGGCCATCTCCGCAAGAATGCCGATGCCCAGCCCCAGCCGCACATAGGTTTTGATGACATCCGCATCGGTTGCGGTCAGCACAATGCGCGGCGCGAGGCCCGCGTCAGAAAAGGCATCGTCTAGGCGCTTGCGCCCCGTATAGCCCTGCACATAGGTCACGATGGGATAGCTCGCCACGGCCTCGAGGGTGGGCTGGGCCAGCGCTGCTAAAGGATGCCCTTTGGGAACGATAATAGTCCGGTTCCACCGATAGCAGGGCATGACCACCAGTTCGTTAACGGCGCTCAGGGCCTCCGTGGCGATGGCGAAATCCACCGTACCCTCCGCCGCCATGGCGGCAATTTGCGTGGGGCTGCCCTGATTCATGTGCAAGGCAACCTCCGGGTAGCGATCCCGAAAGCGAGCGATCACGGAGGGTAAAGCGTAGCGCGCTTGTGTGTGGGTCGTGGCGATGGTCAGCGCGCCCTTGGCTTCATTGCTGAACTCCTGGGCCACCCGCTTGATGCCATCGGCCCGGCGGAGAATTTCCCCCGCCATTTCGAGGATCACCTTCCCTGCGGGCGTTACGTGGGTCAGATGCTTGCCACTGCGCGCGAAGACCTCAACCCCCAGCTCGTCCTCAAGAAGGCGAATTTGCTTGCTGATCCCCGGCTGGGAGGTGAAGAGCGCCTGCGCCGTGGCGGACACGTTCAAATCGTGGTGTGCGACTTCCCAGATATAGCGAAGCTGCTGAAGTTTCATCGCCGGCCCCTTTTAGATCTATTCGATTTATTGGGCGGCTTTCATATAACCAAGCGCGGCGGCTCGGTGCAAGGGGATGGGGGGGCTAGCCCAAAATTTCGTTGGCGATCCCATGGGGAACGTGGCCCGCGGCGACGTGATCCCGAGCCGACTCACAGTGCAGCGCCTGGTCGTCGAAGAAGATGTCCGCGCCGAAGGCCTTCAGGAAAGCCCCCTTCGACCACCCTCCGAGAAAGAGGCTCTCGTCCAAGCGAATATCCCAGGCTCGTAGCGTGCGAATGACCCGCTCGTGGGCGGGAGCGGAGCGGGCCGTCACCAGGGCCGTGCGGATGGGGCAGGCATCGGCGGAGAACTCTTGCTGGATGCGGTGCACCGCTGCGAGGAAGGCCTTGAAGGGCCCCCCTTGCAGCGGTCGCTTGGCCGCATCGCGTTCCGAAGAGCGAAAGGCCTCAAGACCCTCGCGCTTAAAAACCTGCTCCGCCTCGTCAGAGAACAGGACCGCATCGCCATCGAAGGCAAGGCGAAGTACGTCGTCCACGCCGCTTTGGGCCTTCGAGGGGAGGAGCGTCGCCGCGGCCACCCCCGTGGCCAGCGCATGCCGCACGTCCTCGGCGACGGTGGACAGGAAGAGGTCGCAGCCGAAGGCCTCCATGTAGCGATAGGGACTCTCTCCTCCGCAAAAGGCCGCCCGCTCAATGGAAAGCCCGTGATGCTGAATGGAGTTGAATACGCGAAGTCCCGTATCCGCGGCGTTCCGCGACAGAAGGATCACTTCAATGCGGCCCGGAAGCTGAGCGTTCAAGCGGGAGAGCTTTTGCACCAGGGGGAAGGCCACGCCCGGTTCTAGGGGCTCGTCCTCCCGGGCGATCTGATACTGACGGTAGGCCTCGACCCCCTCTTCCTCGAATACGCGGTTACTTTCGTCGAGGTCAAACAAGGTGCGCGAGGAGAGGGCGACAATGAGAGGCGCTTTACCTTCTGTGTCGGCGGCCATGAGGGCCTCCCTAGGCGTCTAAATCGGGGATGAGTTTGCTCTCGAGGCGGGCGATCATATCCTTGAGGCTCAGCTTGCGCTTTTTCAGCCGTTGGATTTGCATGAGGTCACTGTGGCGATGGGTTTGCAACATGACGATCAGGTCGTCGAGGTCCCGATGCTCCGTCCGGAGCTCGTCCAACCATTGAAGCAGTTGCTCTTGAGTCATAGTGCCCGTTCTCAGCCGCCTCGGGCCCACCGCCGGAGATCCCTTCGCAGTTTAATCCATGACGCTGCTCAGAACACCCACTGCGCCCTTGGGAGGGCTTTCGCCCCATGCTGATCCGCCTGCTCCTGTTGCTACTTCTCAGCCTGTTGCTGGGGGCCCTTGGCCGCCTGCTCTGGCTCCGCCTCAGCCCCCGGGGCCGGCGAAACCTTGGGCTTGGGCTGTTCACGGCCGTGGTACTGATTTTGGTGGGGGCAGCCTTACTTGGGCGCCTCTCCTGGCTCGTTCCAGCCATCACGGCGGCCCTGCCGATACTTCGGCGCCTTCCCCTGCTCTTTCGCGTGGGCCGCGCGGCCCGCGCCTTCCGAGCCATGGGCGCCCCTTCCCTGCGCCCGATCCTTTTAATGGAAGGGCCCCACCTCCTTGATGGGGAGGTGCTGACGGGGCCAGACCGGAGCAAGACCCTTGGTCAGCTCGAACCCGAAGCCCTAGCAAGATTATGGCGAACGCTTCACCGCGACCCCCTCGCCGGCCGCCTGCTTCCCCTATACCTCGCGGAGCGCTTTGGCCCGCAATGGTTCGAAAGCCCGCCCTTCCCTCCGGCGCCCGCCCCCGGGGCAGCGCTAGGGCCCCTCCGTAGGGTGGACGCCCTTGCCTTACTGGGGCTGCGAGAGGATGCGGACGCCGCAGCGATTCGTCATGCGCACCGGCGCCTCATGCACCGGGCCCACCCCGATCACGGAGGCAGCGACGCCCTCGCAGCGCTCTTAAACGCTGCGAAGGATCAGCTCCTCGGGGCCTAGGGCTGGAGAATGGTCGCGCCCTGGGTTTTCCCAGACTCCAGCATGCGGTGCGCGTCCGCTGCCGCTGCCAGGGGGAAGCGCTGGTGGATTTCAACGGACAGGGCCCCCCGGGCCACGCGCTCGAAGACGGCCCCCGCGAGTCCCTCGAGTGCTTCCCGGGTTTGGGCATAGCTGGCCAGGGTCGGTCGAGTGAAGTAGAGCGAACCCTTCGCCGCCAACACCGCCGGGGTGACGTCCGGGGCGGGCCCGGAGGCATTCCCGAAGCTCACAAAGAGGCCTCGGGGCGCAAGGCTGTCAAGGGAGTCCTGGAAGGTCGCCCGGCCTACGGAGTCGTAGACCACGGGCACGCCCCTACCGTCCGTGAGTTCTCGCACCGTCGGGGCGATGGGATCACGCCCCCGAAGCAGAACATGATCGCAGCCGTAGCGGGAGACGATTTCTGCCTTTTCCTCGCTGCCCACCACGCCGATCACCCGCGCCCCCAGGTCCTTGGCCCACTGGAGCATGAGAAGTCCCGTGCCCCCAGCCGCCGCGTGCAGAAGAATGGTGTCGTCGGCGGTCAGCACCCGGGTTTGGGTCAGAAGATAGGCCGCAGTCATGCCCTTCAGCATGATCGCCGCCGCCGCTTCGTCGGAAACGCCCTCGGGAATGGGCAGGAGCTGGGCCTCGGATCGAATCGATGCGGAGGCGTAGGCCCCAAGGGCGCCGGAGCCAAAGGCCACCCGATCCCCCACGGCAAAGCGCGTAACGCCCTCCCCCACGGCTTCCACCACCCCGCTCGCCTCTAGGCCTAGGCCGCTGGGCAGGGGAACGGGATAGAGCCCGGAGCGATGATAGGTGTCGATGAAATTCAAGCCGACCGCTCGGTGCCCAACCCGAACTTCGCCGGGCCCCGGGGCCCCCAGGGTCTGGCTTTCAACCTTGAGCACTTCCGGGCCGCCGGTTTCGTAAAAGCGAATCACCTGCTCAGTCATCTGCGTTCTCTCCCCTTCGCAAATTGGAGGCACAAAAAAGGCCGCATCAGCGGCCTTTTTACCACGGTGGACGCGCCCTTAGGAGGCGAGCGCGGACCAATCCGTGACCACAATACCCGCCGCCATAATGACCACGGAGAGCCAACCCCAGGCAATGAAAGCCTTCATGACGAGGTTTTGCTCAAAGAAATCTTCCACTAGGGACCAAAAAAGACGCATGGGGTTCTCCTTGCTCTGGGCCTCTGCACGGGACGTCCCCCGCACGCGGCGCGACTATACCAGGGGCTTAGCACAGCGCCCAGCCCCTAGGCCTTAGGCAGCAATCGCCCTTCCAGGTCGTGGTCATCGCTGGCCACAATTTCCACCGTGAGCCGATCGCCGGGACGCGCCTCCACCCCGGGCAGATAAACGACCCCGTCGATCTCCGGCGCATCTCCAGGCCCCCGCGCAATGACCCCATCCTCGCCGACCTCGTCGACCAGTACTTCGAGGGTGCGTCCCACCTTCTCCGCTAGGCGCGCAGCGCTGATCTCCGCCTGCACCGCCATAAAGGCCTCGAGCCGATCGGCCTTCTCGGCTTCCGAGATAGCCCCGGGGAAGCCGTTGGCCACGGCCCCCTCCACGGGGGAGTAGGTGAAGCACCCTACCCGATCGAGCTGCGCATCCTTAAGGAAGGTCAACAGCTGCTTGAAGTCGGCCTCCGTTTCCCCGGGGAAGCCCACGATGAAGGTGCTGCGGAGGGTGAGATCGGGGCACTGCTCGCGCCACCGGTGAATGCGCTCCAGCTGGCGTTCCGCCGCCGCCGGTCGCCGCATGGCCTTCAAGAGGGTTGGCGATGCGTGCTGGAGAGGCATGTCTAGGTAGGGCAGAAGCCGGCCCTCGGCCATGAGGGGAATCAGCTGATCCACGTGGGGATAGGGATAGACGTAATGCAAGCGAACCCACAC
>JAYOYG010000055.1:0-6392 GCA_038153445.1 Pseudomonadales bacterium | reverse complement strand
GAAATCTTCAGATAGGCATAGTGCCGAGGCGTCAGGCGAATACCCTGCGGCGGCACGAGGGAGGCAAAGGGATCGTGCATGGGGGGCGGAAGGTGGGTATGCACCGCGTCCACCACGGCTTCGTAGGCATGGGCGCCGGTGACCGCAAGCACCTCGGGAAAGCGATTCTGAATGCTGGCTGCATCGGCACCGAGGCAACCGGTGACAATCACTCGCCCCTGCTCCGCGAGGGCTTCCCCGATGGCCTCTAGGGACTCCTCGACGGCGGCGTCAATAAAACCGCAGGTGTTGACGATGACCAGATCGGCGTCAGCGTAGCCGCCCACCAGATCGTAGCCTTCGCCTCGAAGCTGGGTAAGGATTCGCTCCGAATCGACCAGGGCCTTCGGACAGCCGAGACTGACCATGCCAATTCGGCCACCACCAACGGCTGCCGCGCCTACTCCACCCATGGGGCTGTTCTCCTAAGACGGGACCCGGGTAGGGGCCTCCTAGCCGGGGGCCTAATAGTAAGCGTTTTCCTTCACCGTGTGGTCCGTGGAGTCACGTACGCCCTTCAATTCCGGGAGCTGGGAGAGGAGCGTCTTCTCCACGCCCTGCTTTAGGGTCATATCCACCGCCGCACAGCCTTGGCAGCCGCCCCCAAACTGGAGCACCGCTTCCCCGTCCACGATTTCGATGAGGGACACCATGCCGCCGTGGGCCGCCAGGGACGGGTTAATTTCGTTGTAGAGAATGTAGTTGACCCGATCTTCCAGGGGACTGTTTTCATCAACCTTGGGGACCCGGGCATTGGGCGCCTTGATGGTGAGCTGGCCCCCAAGCTTGTCCTCTTGAAAATCGACGACGGCCTCGGCGAGGAACGGCTCACTGCGCTTTTCAAACCACGCGGTGAACCCTGTAAAGGCCATCGGGATATCGTCTTCCTGCGCCTCTCCCGGGCGGCAATAGGCAATGCAGGTTTCCGCAGAAGGCGTGCCCGGATTGGCCACAAACACCCGAATACCCGTGCCTTCGACCTCTTGCTTCTCCAAAAGGGTTCGCAAATAGCCCTGCGCTGCCTCGGAGATCTCAATCATGGCCGTGCCCCTCGAATATCCAATCATTTGACTCAGGTATTCTACGCCCTTCCCCGCCCCGAGGCGAGGCCCGGGCCGAATCATGAGCCCCCTTCAAGTCCGGGGGAGTGCCCCTCAAACCCCGAGGAAAGGGCCCTGGTACCATCGCGCCCTCGTGAACTTTGAGAGGTGGTTATGACCCGAGCGGACCGCATCAGCGCCCTACACAACGCCCTCGCGGAGCGCATCTTAATTCTCGACGGCGCCACGGGGACCATGTACCAGCGCTACGGGCTCGGGGAAGCGGACTACCGGGGGGACGCCTTCGCGAACCACGGCCAGGACCTTGCGGGGGATAACGAGCTCCTCACCTTGACCCAGCCCACCATTGTGCGGGAAGTCCACGACGCTTTTATCCGCGCCGGTGCGGACATCATCGAGACCAATACCTTTGGTGCCACGCGCATTGCCCAGGCCGACTACGGTCTCGAGGATGAGGTCCCGCGCCTAAATTTTGAGGCCGCGCGCATCGCCCGGGAGGCCGCCGATGCCGCGGGTCGCCCCTGCTGGGTAGCCGGCGCCCTAGGCCCGACCAATCGCACCGCAAGCCTGTCCCCGGACGTGAACGATCCGGGCTTTCGAAACGTCAACTTCGATCAGCTTGTCGCGGCCTACGAAGAAGCAACCCTCGCCCTGATCGACGGGGGCGTAGATCTCATCCTCATCGAAACCATCTTCGATACGCTCAACGCCAAGGCGGCGATCTTCGCGGTGGAGAACGCCTTTGAAAAGAGCGGCGTTACCCTCCCCCTGATCCTGTCCGGCACCATCACGGATGCCTCCGGGCGTACCCTTTCCGGGCAGACCACGGAAGCCTTCTGGGCCGCCCTGCGCCACGCCAAGCCCCTGGCCATCGGTCTGAACTGCGCCCTCGGTGCCGAGGAGCTCCGCCAGTACGTAGCGACCCTAAGCCAGATTGCCGACGTCGCCGTCAGCGCCTACCCAAACGCGGGTCTCCCCAATGAGTTCGGCGAGTACGACCAAAGCCCCGAGGCCATGGCGAAGGTGGTGGCGGAATTTGCCCAAAGCGGCCTGGTAAACCTGCTCGGCGGCTGTTGCGGCACCACCCCCGATCACATCCGGGCCATCGCCGATGCGGTGCGGGGGCTTCCGCCCCGGCCCCTCCCGAAGCGCCCCCCGGCCCTGCGCCTGGCGGGCCTTGAGCCCTTCACGGTGGATGAGGCGTCGCTCTTCATCAACGTTGGGGAACGCACTAACGTTACCGGCTCCCGGCGCTTCGCCCGCCTAATTCTCGAGGAGCGCTACGACGAAGCCCTAGCCGTGGCGCGCCAGCAGGTGGAGAACGGCGCCCAGATCATCGATATCAACATGGACGAGGGCATGCTCGACTCGGAAGCCGCCATGGTGCGCTTCCTGAATCTCCTCGCGGCTGAGCCGGACATTGCCCGAGTGCCGCTCATGCTCGACTCCTCAAAGTGGAGCGTCCTCGAAGCTGGCCTGAAATGCACCCAGGGCAAGGCAATCGTGAACTCCATCAGCTTGAAGGAAGGCCCCGAACCCTTCCTCGAGCAGGCCCGGCTGGCCCGGCGCTATGGCGCCGCCGTGATTGTTATGGCCTTTGATGAACAGGGACAGGCGGACACGCTAGCGCGGAAAACGGAGATCTGTGCCCGCTCCTACGCCCTGCTCACGGAAACCGCGGGCTTCCCGGCGGAAGACATCATCTTCGACCCCAACATCTTCGCCATCGGCACGGGCATCGAAGAGCACAACAACTACGCCGTGGACTTCATCGACGCCTGCCGCTGGATCAAGGACAACCTCCCCCACGCCCTCACCTCCGGCGGCGTATCTAATGTGTCCTTCTCCTTCCGCGGTAACGACCCGGTGCGGGAGGCGATCCATGCTGTGTTCCTCTATCACGCGGTCAAGGCCGGACTGCGCATGGGGATCGTGAACGCGGGGCAGCTGGCGATCTACGAAGAAATCCCCGCCGCACTCCGGGAGCGGGCGGAGGATCTGGTGCTGAATCGCCGCCCCGATGCCACGGAGCGGCTGCTTGAGGTCGCGGACCAGTTTTCTGGCCAGGGCGGCAAGGCCCGGGAAGAGGACCTGAGTTGGCGCGAGGCACCGGTCGCCGAGCGGCTCCGTCATGCACTGGTGAAGGGCTTAAACCAGTACATCGTGGAGGACACGGAAGAGGCGCGCCTCACCGTCGATCATCCCCTCTCGGTCATTGAAGGGCCGCTCATGGACGGCATGAATGTCGTCGGTGACCTCTTCGGGGAAGGGAAGATGTTCCTGCCCCAGGTGGTCAAAAGCGCGCGGGTGATGAAGCAGGCCGTCGCCCACCTCATCCCCTTCATTGAGGCCGCCCAGGATGGGAAGAAGGAAAGCAAGGGCACCATGGTGATCGCCACGGTCAAAGGCGATGTGCATGACATTGGGAAAAATATCGTGGCCGTGGTGCTCCAGTGCAACAACTTTGAAGTCATCGACCTTGGCGTGATGGTACCTACGGCGAAGATTTTGGAGAAAGCCCGGGAAGTGAATGCCGATCTTATCGGTCTTTCGGGCCTGATCACGCCGTCCCTCGACGAGATGGTCAATGTGGCCGCGGAAATGCAGCGCCTTGGCTTTAAGACGCCCCTTTTAATCGGCGGCGCCACCACCTCAAAAGCGCATACGGCGGTGAAAATCGCGCCCGTTTATGACGGCCCCGTGGTCTACGTCACCGATGCCTCGCGCAGCGTCGGCGTTGCCAGCGCGCTCATGAGCGAGCAGCAGCGCCCGGCCTTCCTTGAGAGTCTGGGTGAGGAGTACACCCAGGTTCGGGCCCGCCAGGCCGGGCGCCGCCCCAATCAGCGCTGGCACGATTTCGAAGCGCTAAAGGCCCTACCGGCGCCTCTTGCAGAGGCCCCCGCACCCCGCCCCCGCCAGCCCGGGGTCCAGGTGCTCGCCCCCTACCCCCTGGAAGATCTGGTCGACTACATCGACTGGACGCCCTTCTTTATGACCTGGGAGCTCGCAGGCAAATTCCCCGCCATCCTGACCGATGAAGTGGTCGGCGAAGCCGCCACCCAGCTCTTCGCCGATGCCCAGGCCATGCTGAAGCGCATCGTCAAGGAACAGTGGGTGGAGGCGCGGGCGATCTTTGGTTTCTGGCCTGCAGCCCGAGCCGGACGCGACGATGTCGTGCTATACGGAAACGAAGACCGCCGGGAGACGCTCGCCAAGCTCCATTTCCTTCGCCAGCAAACGATCAAACCGGATGGCAGCGCCAATCTCAGCCTTGCCGACTATGTGGCCCCAGAGGGCGACTGGGTCGGGGGCTTTGCGGTCACCGCAGGGCTCGGGGCCCAGGCCCGCCTCGACGCCTTCGAAGCGGACCACGACGATTACCAGAGCATCCTCTTCAAGGCCCTTATGGATCGGCTCGCGGAAGCCCTCGCGGAGCGGCTCCACGAGCGAATCCGCACGGAGTTCTGGGGCTACGCCCCGGAGGAAGCGCTCGCCAAGGAGGCCCTCATTCGGGAGGCTTATCGAGGCATCCGCCCGGCGCCGGGCTACCCCGCCTGCCCAGACCACACGGAAAAGGCCACGCTATTTGCCTTACTGGATGCGGAAACTCAGGGCTTGTCCCTCACGGAGAGCTTTGCCATGGCTCCCGCGGCCAGCGTCTCAGGCTGGTACTTCGCCCATCCTGAGGCCCGCTACTTCGGGGTGGGGAAGATCCAGCGGGACCAGGTGGTGGACTACGCCGCACGCAAAGGCTGGACCCTGGAAGAAGCAGAGCAGTGGCTCGCCCCTAACCTGGGCTATGATCCCCGAAATCGCGACGTCGCCTAGTAGGCAGGGGAGAGAGCATGTCGGACGCAAAGCCTGAGGGGGGACCGGAGGCGCAGCACGAGGATCAGGGCTCGCTGACCTTCTTCAGCGTGGTCATGAGCACCTTGGCTGCCGCCATTGGGGTGCAGTCAAAGGCGAATAAGGAAAGGGATTTTAAGCACGGATCCGCCGGGCTCTTTATCGTAGCGGGCCTCGTCTTCACGGCACTCTTTGTGGGAACGCTGGTACTGATTGTCCGCTTCGTCCTGAGCGCCGCTGGAGCCTAGGCCCCCAGGCGCGCGTGAGGACGCTGTCGGTGCAAGGCTTCGCCGTTAACGACGAACCACAGCACGCCGGCGGTGAGGGCTAGGAAAACCACGAAGGCCCCGACCGTGTCAGCCTTGCTGTCCGGCCAGAAACCACTGTTTTGCTGCTCTGCCCCGTCGCTCATGATGCTCTCCTGTGGTTAAGCGCGGGCGAATTTTAGTGCCATCGACGCCAACTTGCTACGCTCTGCCATCATAAAGGCGCTTTTCTAGGGGCCGGGCCATGGATCATCAGCTGCTATCTGCGTTTTTCTGGATCTTCTCCGGCGCCGCAGCCTTGGCCACGGCTGCCCTGTTCACCCGCCAACCCATGATCGTCGCCTACCTGGCCCTTGGCGCACTCCTTGGCCCCTATGGCCTTGGCTGGGTAACCGATGGCGCGCAGCTCCGCGCCATCGGCGAGATCGGCATCATCTTTTTGCTGTTCCTGCTGGGCCTTGAGATGCAGCCTCGCAAGCTCCTCGTGGTGCTTCGGGAATCGCTCTGGGTGGGCCTGCTCAGTTCTGCGCTGTTCCTGGCTCTGGGGACCGCCCTCGCGCTGGCCTTCGCCTTTTCCCTACAGGATGCCCTGCTCATGGGACTGGCTGTCAGCTTTTCATCCACCATCATTGGAATAAAGCTGCTACCCACCACGGCCCTACATCATCGCCACATCGGCGAATTGGTGGTGAGCTTGCTCCTCCTCCAGGACTGCCTGGCGATCTTGGCCTTGGTGGGCCTAGCCCATTTCGCTCCCGGCGTGGGCGAAGCGAAATCCCTATGGGTAACGATACTCGCGCTCCCGGCGCTCCTCGCCGTGGCCGCGGCGGGGGTCCGCTTTATCCTGCTACCGCTGATTTCCCGCTTTGACGTGATTCAGGAGTATGTCTTCCTGCTCGCCGTAGGCTGGTGCCTGGGGCTTGCCCAAATTGCCGAAGCCCTGGGCCTCTCCCTGGAGCTTGGCGCCTTCATCGCGGGAGTGACCCTCGCCACGAGCCCCATCGCCCTCTTCCTCGCAGAAGCCCTAAGGCCGCTTCGAGATTTCTTCCTCGTGCTGTTTTTCTTCACCGTAGGCGCGGGACTAAACCTGGCCCTGGTCCCGTCCATCCTCTTGCCCGCCCTGGCTTTCTCGGCGCTCGTGCTCCTCGCCAAGCCGGTGATCTATCGCGTGCTGTTGGAT